>JBMOIF010000075.1:0-9670 GCA_049317465.1 Prochlorococcaceae cyanobacterium
TGCATTCGCCGCCGAAGGCGATCACCACCGGCTCCAGGCCCACCTCCGGCAGCACCTGCTGCCAGATCGGCTGCAGATCCCGTTGGGCCGTGCGGCCGGCCACGAACAGCACCCGGCCGCTCAGCCCCAGCCGCTGCAGCTCCCTCCCCAGCTCATGGGTGGCGCCCGGCCCCTGCACGTAGCGCCCCGGGCTGGCGAACACCGTGAGCGGGCGCTGGTGGAAGCAGATCACCGAGCTGGTGTGGGCCATGGCAGCGGGCGTGGGGAGGGATTTCCTCACCTAGCTTGACGTGAGGTTGCAGGCCTTGTGCTTCATGCTTCAGGGGGTCTTGGTCGGTGCATTGAGGTTTTCCGGAAGCGTCGTTGGAGAAGAGGAATCTTGACCACCATTCTTTGTCTGACGCAGCTCTTCTATTGAGCGGACTTGGCCCATCCCCAAACCGGTAAACATTGGAAGTTCAGTCTTGATCTTGTTGGCCGGCTTGGGATTGACGAACCGAAAAGCTATCGTGATCTTCTGTCCGGCCTGGTCATAGCCAATCACGTTAAAGAACAAATCTGCCGACTTTCCCGCTTTAGAGCCGGCCAAGCCACCACCAATCAAGCCGCCAAGAAGCCCGATCGGCCCCAGAAGCAACCCGCCTCCAAGGGCTCCTGCCGTGGCACCAGCAAGTGCGCCAGCCGTTCCAGAGGCAGCACTATAACTTTCCTGACCACCAGTGAACCACTGGGCAATACGTCCTGTAGGGATGAATCCAGCGGGGGATGATATCCCGTTGGCATCCAAGCTAATTGTGCATGGACCTTCAGCACAAAGCGCATCGTAAGTTGACGCTTCTGCTGGACTTGCCAGAACCAGTGCCAGCACCATCAAAGCGGCAATTCTCCTGGCAGTCATCAGCACAACATCTCAGATCACGAAACTCGCACAGCGCCTCTTGGGCTGTCAAGCGGGTATTGCGTGCAGGCCTCAACTGGGCAGCAAACGCACTGGAACCACTGTCCACCCAACGAGTTGAAACCCACTGGAGCGCTTGAGTCATATCCTGCAATTTCAGATAGCTGAAAGCAAAGACGGCGTGTGTTTCCCCTCCATGGAGTCCCTTGGGTTGGTGTAGCTTGCGCCGAGGCTGATCAGCGTCTGCGGCAAACCTTGCCGCGTTGCCGGTCGCAAGCGGAGATGGTGATGGTGGAGCAATGGCGCGCTCCTTGAGGGCCTCACACTGGCGGTGGAGCCCCAGCAGGTGGCCCGATCTTCTGTGACCAGCGGCACGTGCTCAGTGCTGACCGTTTCTTCATGGGCCGAAAGGATCGCCTCGGCCACCTCCATCAGCGCAATGACTTGGGGAAGAGGCAAGAGATCACGCCGCAGGTCACGCGTGAAGACATTGCGATATTCACTGCGCCAGAGCGGCGGAACTGCCCATTGGCGATCCTGCCGCCGGAAGGTTCCGCTTGCTGTGTTCTGGGTCCACGCAACCGCAGGGAGAGCAGCACATTGGTGTCAACGTCAATCAAGGTTGCCCCTCTCACTTGAAGGCATCAATCTCGACGGGATCAAAGATGTAGGGTCAGAGACTTTCGCGCAACGCCCTGATTCTTGCCAGCTCCTCTTCAACGGGGGGAACTTCGGCGCCAAGACCCGCCTCCAGACAGACGATCGCCTCGTTGTTGAGCCTGCGGCGGGTCTTCCCGCATGGAACCGTTCTGGTTGTCATGCCGACCACGAGCCATGGCTCGGGCTGGTGCAACCCGTGGGCCTGGTGGTGGCCCTGGCGTGGTGCCGAGCTTCGCGGTGCTGGCCATTGCTTGAGGACGATCAGCCGCAGGGCTGGGTCTGGAGCTGGGATGACACCCGTCTCCATGGTCGCCAGGTGGCGGTCACTCCGCCGAGCCATCCCTGCTGCGCCACTGCGCCACCGACCAGGGCGGGGTTTCTGCTCGAAAACGGCGAAAGGGATGTAGAGTTTAAACAATTGTAAACAGGCCATGGTCGCCGGGTTGTTCGGATTCCTTTTTGCTGCCCTGTCCTTTGTGCAGGTGCCCCAGTGGGATAACGACTGGACAAAGTGCTCTGTTGCCGTGCCCGATACCGCTTGCCACTGGTATGTGGTCAATCCTGACAACACCTTTGGCACGGGTTTCAGTTGGATCACCGCCCCCAGATTTGATGTCGCCACCCTGCAAGATATCGGGGCGCAGCACGATGCCACCGTGGCACAGGGTTACCAGACAACAGTGGAGTGGATGAACGCAAACACAACGGTCAGATACGGCGACGATTACTGAAGCAACAGAAACCTGTGACGACCACAAGCACAGTTCTCAGCTGATCCGTGCGTGAAAGTGTGGGAATCGGCTCTGGGTTGAGCAACACGGGTCGAGCTCACCAGGCTGGAGGCCAACAGAGGAGTGGGCATGCGAAAGCCGCTGGTGGGGGCGATGGGTGCCTGCCTCGATCAGGACCGGCCGCCGGCGGAAGCGGGCTGAACAGGGAGACAGACACGCGGATCTTCCCGCGCTAGTACAGGCGTACTTTGCGCAAGGTTCCATGGCCCGCCGTTCCTCTGCCTCCCCCCGGGGGGTGACCGCCGATCAGCTGCAGGGCTGGGCGCCTGAACTGGGATGACACGGGTTTCGAGCCGCATCTGGCGCGAGCTGCCCGCCGAGGCCTGGATCTCTGACGGCCGCCAGGTGTTGCACTTCCGCCCCAGCCGCTGGGACCGCTGGTGTCAGCAGCTGGAGCTGATCATCGGCGAACGGTTCCCAGGTCAGCCGCCACTGCTCCGCCATCGCCGGATCCTGCTCCGCACGGAAGCCCTGGCGCTCTGGGCCGCAAAGCGCCGCCTGGGGTGGCAGCCCTGTTCGCCGCAGTGGTCGCTGCCGCCACGGGAGGTGATTCGGTAACAGCTGGGAGGGCAACAGCGGCTGGTTAGGGCACCACCACTCGCGGCGGCAGGTTGAGCTGCCGAATGCGGCGGGCAAAACCACGATCGTCAAACGAGGCGATCCTGTCGCAGTCGCAGTCCGCCCGTCCGCGAGCAGGCCATGGATCGTGCGGTTGAGGCTGAGGTTGTAGCCCTGGGCGGCGACAGCCACCCCGGAGGCCGACATCCAGCCTTTCATCGATTCATAGACGAATGGCTTGATGATGAGGAGCACCACTGAAGCGCAGTGAACTCCGAGCCATGTCCCGTTGAGGGGCAATTCACGACTCCTCTCACAACGCCACCTCCAGATCGGTGTGGCTGAAATCGTTGCCGACGAACAGCAGCGGCACCTGCAGCCGTTTGGCCAACGAATAGGAAAAACAATCGCCGAAGTTGAGGCCGCTGGCATGGCGCCCCTTGCCAAAGCGCTGAAACACCTGTGCGGAGGCATCGGCCAGCTCCTGATCCCAACCCACCGTGAGGATCGCCTGCCGTTCAAGAAACTCCCTGGCCCGCTCCTGCCCGACGTCCCCCAGCTTCTGCAGCGCCACCAGCAGGATCTCGGTCCGGGTCGGTGCCGCCACGGCTGGTTGGCTCGCCCTGCAGAGTCGCTCCAACACTCCTTCACAACGGGGCTCGCGCAGCAACATCGCCAGCACGGCGCTGGTGTCGACGGCCAGGTCGATCACCAAGGCACCCTCAGCCGCAGAGACCGTCATCGCCATAGCCCAGGATCTCTTCGGCGCTGCGCCCATCCAGCACCGGCAGCGACCACACCTGGTCTTCCAGCCAGCGGCGGCTCTCTTCCATGGTCGGGCGCACGGCCAACGGCTCCCCAGGCAAACCGGCCTCCAGCGCCAGGATGGCCTCCTGGTTCATCGAGCGTCGGTGGGCGGCGGCCACAGCTTTGAGCCGGCGATACAGGGTGTCCGGCACCTGCCGCAGGACCAGGGTGTTCATCGGACCTGTCCGCCGATCTGTTAGCAGAATGCTAGCTGGATGACCCGGTGACCACCGTCTCCCCGGTGACTACCGTCTCATGGCAACATCCCCTCCAGCTCCTCGATGGTGCTGTGGGGTGCCAAGGACGCTGGACTATTCAGGCCCATCTTGATCTCCTCTCCGAGGTTGCATTGACTGGAAAGGATTGGTGCTTGCGTCACATCCCGCCAACGGCCTGTGCTCGTTCAGGTCCATCACCCAACCTCAAACGGATTGAGCAGCTCCACCCCGAAGCCCTGGAAGTTCCTGGTGTTGCGCGTCACCACCGTGAGCTGATGCACCGTGGCGAGCGCCGCAATCATGGCGTCCTCGTAGAGAGTGTCGGATCGGCGGTGCATCAGGCGCGCCCAGCAGCGGAAGGCTGGGCCATCCATTGGCAGGATGTTGAAGCTCTGGCTCACCTGATCCAGCCAGGTTTCGAGATCCCTGGCTTGACCTGGATCCTGTTCACGGGTGAGCTCAATCCCCGCCTGAAGCTCACCTTGGGTCACGGTCGCCAGGTGCAGATGGGCATCTTCGACGGCCTGAAGCCAGGCCACCACAGCGCCATGGGGGCGCGGCCGGCGCAGCTCTGACACCACATCCGTATCCAGCAAGTACATCAGCCCTTACAGCGCCACCACTGGCCGGCGCCGAGCCTGGCCCCGTGCTGGCACCAGAGCGTCGGTGCGGGCTTCCGGCGCCAGCAACAGCTCCTTGAGGCTGGGCCGCGCCGCCGCCTGCAGACGTCGCCCTTCCTCCACCGGCACCAGCACGGCCGTCTCCCTGCCCCGGCGCGACACCACCTGGGGTCCCTCGCGCTGACAGGTGTCCAGCAACTCGCTGAACCTGGCCTTGGCGTCCTGGGCGGGCCAGACAATCGGGCAGGTTGTTCTTCTCGTGCTCACCATCTCCAAGGGGTTCCTTGGGTGTGGGGCCGAGCTTCGCCAGCGGCAGCAGCGGGTTGCGCTTGTCGTCGAGGCTCCGGCCGTCGGCTGTCATACGGCAATCAGAAGGGCGACAGCCCAATCCAACGGCCGAGGGCGCCATCAATGCATCGGCCGGGGCAACTCGCCATTGACCTCGAACTGCTGCCGCTGAAAGTGGTGCACCGTGTTGTCATCCAGGCAGCGAAACGTCACCGCGTTCCGGTTGGCCTCCAGCTGCACCTCCACCTGATCAAACGGCGTGCCGGTGAACACACAACAGCTGATCACGCCCACCTGAACCACATCCTCATCGCTGCGGGCTGAGTGGTATTCGAAGGCTTCGATGCCCGCATCCCGCATCTCGGCGCCCACACCCTGGCAGAAGCCGCTGTTCACCGGATCCCGCAACCGGGCCTGCAGGCCTCCGCTCCCCTGTTGCTGCAATCGCAGGCCCCGATGGGTGGCGATCTGCACCTGAAACAACGCCTTGCGCATCGCGGCACTGCGGGGAAAGGGGCGCTCCGGTCCGTCCTGAAACAGCAGCTCGTAGAACGCGCCTTCGAGCAGGCAGCCGTGGCGACGGCGTGATCCGTAGAACAGCCCCCGCTGCCAACGGCTGGCAAAGCGCGATCCATGGGGCTTGCGATACCGGAACGGCGTGAGCAGCAGGCGATGCCGCACGGGGCATTCCTCCACACCGGGCAGTTCAGGCTTGCTCGCCTCAAGAAAGTCCTCCAGCCAGGCCTGCTCATCCAGGCTGCCGGTGATCCGACGGGTGGCCTGGGCTCCCTGTTGTTCCACCAGCCGCAACACCACGCCATCCAGGCTGGTGAGGGCCGTGAGGTCAACGCTGGCGGCGTCGCTCACGGGCGTCCGCGCATGGCATCGAGGTACTGCACCAGCTCCACCAGTTGTTCTGGATCCTGCAGTTGCTGCCGCGGGAGGCCCCCCGTGTGGCGATTGGCCGTGTTGATCCAGTGCCGCATCAGCTCGATGTCGTCGCCCACCAGGGCCGACAGGCTGCGATGCAGACGCAACACCAGCGCAATCATCCGTTGGGTGTGCAGATCAATGCGGCTCTGCGCCCGGGCCTGCTCGAAAAAGGTGCGGCTCTTGCCGATCGCCTGGGCGGTTTCCGCCGCCGTCAGCCCCAGCTCCTCGCCGGCCCGTTGCAGCGCCTTGCGCAGCACCAGGCCCTCGCTCAGCCCGCTGGGGGCCACATCGGCGCGCTCCCGTACAGCCATGGCCCCTCCCTCAAACTCTCTTCATCATGACTCAAAAGCGTTGGTGGCGCCAGCATTGCCTCAGACGTGGCGTGGTTCCTGGGCTGAAAGCAGTGGTCCAGGGTCACCCCCACAGGCTCTCCCGTGGCGTCGAAGTCGACGATTAGGTTGTCGCTGATCGCTTCTGAACTCGCGCTCGCGCGCTCGGCGAGGGCGATGCACAGCGAGTCGATGTCGGGAAAGAAGCGGATCTTCACCTGTTGAGCGGCGCAGTCAGCAGACCCGATCCAAGAAGGCGTTCTGCCCCGCCTTCTGAGACGTGACAGTCACCCCAGCAGATGGGGAGCTGGTGGTGTTTGCGGAAGGGGCTGCCCCGCGGTGCCGGTCCCCGATCGTGAGCTGTCGTGACCGTCCTGCTGGACGCCGATGGCCCCGGTGGCCGAGGAGCTCTGATGATGCTGCAACCCCGTCCTGCTGCAGCGATGCCCCTGCCGAGCCAGCCGAACGTGATCCTCGGGGGCTTCCTGATCGATCCGCCCGCCTACGGGCCGATGTCCCAGCGGCTTGAGCAGCTGTGCGGCCAGCCGGTGCGGCTGGTGCCGGTGGGCAAGGTCGAATGGAGCCTGACGGTGTTCGCCTTCGCCTGGGCCCGGATCCTCGACCGGGTGGCGAAGACGGTGGCCGAACTCGCCGGGAGCTCCCCCAGCGGCCGGGTGACGCTGATCGGCCACAGCTCCGGCGGCATCATGCTGCGGCTCTTCCTCGATGACGCCCCCTTTCAGGGCCGCCGCTACGACGGCAAGGCCCTGGCCGACACGCTGGTGATGCTGGGCAGTCCCCACACCGCCCTGAAGGCCACCGTGCTGCGGGCCATGGTGCAGCGGCGTCTGCCCGGCGCAGCCTTCGCCGATCGCGTGCGCTACATCTCGGTGGCCGGCGATCTGGACCTGGACGCGGCCAGCCCGCTGGCACGGCGGCTGGCACCGTCCGCCTACCGCAACAGCACCGGCGACGCCGAGGACCGGGGCGATGGACTGGTGCCGGTCTCCTCCGCCCTGCTGGAGGGATCCACCCCTGTGGTGCTGCCGGGCGTCGCCCATGGCGGGGCCTTCGGCCCCAGCTGGTATGGCACTCCGGAGGTGGTGGAGCGCTGGTGGGCTGCGCTCTGAATCCTGAGCCTGCTTGTCGTCCCTGTCAGCCCAGGTACCAGCGGATCAGGTCGAGCACCTGACCGGCGGGGCCATGGCCGGTGACCAGCTCTCCCACCACGGCGGCCACGAAACCCACCATCGCCACCCGTCCGTTGAGACGCTCCACCGAAGCGAGGGCCGCCACGTTCCAGGGGCGATCGGTGGTGAGCCCTTCGCCGAAGCGCTCGAAGGGTTCGTACTGGAACGGGCGTTCAGGCATCCGTCGGTGAACAGGGCTGGCTGGGTGAGCCTATGGGAGCGCACCGGGGTGCGGTGGGTACAAGCTCCGCGTCCGCCGGAAGCTGCTCTTCTCAGCTCAGCAGCGCATCCCGCACATCTGACAGCCGCACCATCAGGGTGGAGGGATCAAGCGGGGAGGACTCAAAGCCCATGGGGAGATAGAACGCCCTGGCTGCTGGTGATGCAGCGTGAACGAGAATCCCGCGCACACCAATCTGATCACTGGCCTGCAACACCCGCTCAAACGCATTCGCCAACAGAGCACGCGCCAGACCCTTCCCCTGTTGGCTCCTGCAGACCGCCAGCCGCGCCAGGACCACCACGGGGATCGGATCCGGCATGTTGCGCCGAAAACGCCAAGGGCTTGCGGTCACCGCAACGGCGCCAGAGGCCAGCGCGACAAAAGCTCTGATTTCATCTCCGGCAGCGCACACCACAAACGTGCGCGTGGCACCGCTCACTTGATTCGCCAGCGCCCGTTGCCTCAGCCCCCCCGGCCCTGAGGTGACGCAGGGCCTGGTTGCTGGCGGACGTCGCCAAGGCCGAACCCGAATGGAGAAGCGGACCTGACCGCCGGGGGCTATGTGAGCGACATCGGCGGCAAAGGGCAGCTCTATTCCCGGCGCAACTGGGGCCGGCGCTGGATGGTGGAAAGCACTCACCGCCTGTCGGGCCAACAATCAAGGTGCTGCAAGGTTTTTCGAGACCCCGGGTAGCCTGTGGTTGTTCGCTGACGATCGATGCTGATCGGCGCTGACCTCCTGGCCAAGGTTCAGGAGATGGGGGATGCCCCCAAGGGAGAGATGGTGCGGGCCTGTGGCTACGTGAGCACCAGCAAGGCCGGCCGTGAACGGCTGGAATACACAGACTTCTACCTGGCTCTGCTCTCGGCCAAGGGGATCGTTCTCCACGACGGAAACGACGACAGTCGCCGTGGAGTGACCTACACCGCCAAGGTGCAGGGCAGCGGCAGCGTCAGTGTCGGCCGTGCCTACATCAGCCAGCTGGCGCTCAAGCCTGGCGATGAGGTGCAGATCAAGGTGAATGCCAACGATCTGCAGCTCGTGGCGTTCTGAACCACAGCAACGCCCTGGCATTGTGAATGAAGTCGGGGGCTGCTGCAGCAGCCCCTTTTTTTATGGGCCCCTACTTCCTGGCCCCTTCCGTGTTGCTGTCGCTGCTGTTCTGGTGGCCATTGAGATGCTTCTCGCAGGCGAAGGCACCAGCTGCTCCGCTGATGATCGTCGCAGCAATCAGCGCCAAGGAGAAGACGCTTTTCATGGGCTGGCGGTCTGGTTGCTACGACTCTAGGCATCCCATGGCGTCCTGGCCATGTCTTCTCACAGCAATCCGGTCGATAATGGGTGTGTGCATGTGGCTCCATGACCAGCGCCAGCTCCCCACCGGCACTCTTTCCTGAGCAGGTGCTCTCGCTGCTGAGAGAGCACCAGAGCGAATGGCGCGAACGCTACCAGGCCTCCGCCGGGAGCGATGTGGATGTGTGGGTGGAACTCGATCCGCTGACACCCTTTGCCACGGTGCATCTCAAGCATGAGTTGGAACAGCTGTTGCAGCGACCCATTGATCTGGTGCGACTGCGCGAGCGGATGTACCCTGCACTGCGTAACGCCATTCTCGAAGAAGGGATCTGCGCGTGAGCGACGATCGGCAGCGGCCCCGAGGCCGCCCCGACGCCTCAACGCATGAGCACCCAGCAGAGCAGCGGTTCGGTCAGAGCACGTGTTCAGCGGAGGGGCGACGACCGGGCTGGCGGGGGATGGGCTTGACCCAGGCCTGGAGCTTCTCACATGCCCGGTGTCAACTACGTAGGCGGGTCGCGTCAATTACGTAGGCGGGTACCCACCCACCCCCTGCCATGGCAGGGGGTGGGCCGCGCGTGGGTTGGCGGGTAATTGACGCCTGGTCAGGGCGACGAATCAGCCCTTGCCAGGGCCTCCCACGCGCCGTGCCCGTTTGCGGCGGTAGCTCTCGCCATTGATCTGGATCAAGGTGCTGTGGTCCACCAGCCGGTCCACAGCCGCCACGGTCATGGCGCTGGTGGAGAAGACGTTCTCCCACTCGCTGAACGGCTGGTTGCTGGTCACCAGCAACGACCTGCGCTCGTAGCGGTGCATCACCAGCTCAAACAGCACCGAGGTCTCGGCCTCGTCCTTGCG
>JBMOIF010000076.1:0-9414 GCA_049317465.1 Prochlorococcaceae cyanobacterium
GAAGCTGTCGCCGGGCAGGCCGTTCACCTGGGTGAAGGCCAGCATCTCGGCCGCCACCTTCAGGCTCAGATCCACCGCCTGCAGCGTGTCCCCGGGGGGTGTGACCCGGTTGAGCACCTTCAGCAGCGGCAGGCCGCCGGTGACGTTGGCCAGCACCCGCAGGCCCCCGGTGGCGTGCTGGGAGCGGTTGACCGCGTCGTAAAGACTCAGGGCGCGGGTGTAGCCCTCATGCCGGGCCCGGCTGAGGGTGTCGGCCCGCTGGCGCACCTGGGCGACAAAGGCCGGATCGCTGCTGCCGCTCACCTCCCGGATCAGGGCGTCGGCGCTGGTGATGTTGGTCCAGCCCCCCGGCAGCACCGTGGCCAGGCCCTGCAGGGCCAGCACCGTGAGGTCGCGGCGGGGCAGACGCTCCAGGCGTTCGAGAACGGTGGTGCTCATGCGGCGGGCTCCAGAAGTTTCGGGGCCTTCAGAGCCGCGAGGCCCTTGAGGTCGAAGGCCGCCAGCACCTGCCGCCGCTCGGCCTGGGGCAGGGCATCGTTCTGCTCGATCACCTTGACCTGGAACCGGTCGGCCACCAGCAGCGCCGACGCGTGCTCACCCTGTTCGACCAGGGGCCACCCCTGCAGCCGCTCGGCGGCGGTGCTGAACTTGTCGCGGGCTTCCGGCGCCGTGGCGGTGTCCGAGATCGCCAGCAGGGCCAGCAGGCGGTCGCCCTGCTTCAGACGGGCCTCGCTGAAGCCCCGCTTCTCCTGGCTGAACACCAGCTGCCGATCGGCTCCCGGGGGCGGGAACAGGCGGTTGAACGCCGAACCGTTGACCACCGCGGCGGTGGGCAGCTCGGCGACGGTTCCTCCGGGCAGCCAGCTGCGGAAGGGCAGAACCACCACAGCGCCGACCAGCAGCAGCAGAACCAGGGCTCCCCCCAGGAGCCATCGCAATGCCTTGGGCATGCCTCCTCCAGGCACTCTGCTGGAGTGGTAGCCACGGCAGCGGCGTCAGGCCGCAAGACCCACCAGGCGGCTGGAGAGATCCCAGACCCGCTCGGCGGTGACCTGATCGCTGGCCTTCTCGGACAGCTCCTGGATGAACTGGCGACCGCCCTGACGCTGGCGGTTGCCCCAGCTCCAGTGGGCGCCGGAGGCCGCGAAGTCGCGGTCGGCAACCACCTGTGCCACCCGCTCGCCGGCCAGCTCCTGACTCACATAGCCGCCGGTGATGGTCTTTTGGAACCAGGGGAAAACCTTCTGGAACACCGGCAGGCTGTGGCGGAAGAGCGGCGTGTCGGCGACGCAGCCGGGATAGAGGGAGCTGAACGTGATGCCGGTGTCGGCATGGAAGCGCCGATGGAGCTCCCGGCTGGTGATCATGTTGCAGAGCTTGCTGTCCTTGTAGGCCTTGCCGGGCTTGAAGGGCTTGCCGTCGGCCATCGCCACCGGGGCCTGGAATCCGGCGGAGAAACCGGCGAGGTCGCCCAGATCAGCGGGGGCCGGGATCGGGATCTTGCCCCCCAGTTCCTTGGAGTTGGCGGTGACGGTGCCGAGGGTGACGACGCGCCTGTCGTCGCGCGGGGAGGCGATCAGATCGTCGAGCAGCAACCGGGTGAGCAGGAAATGGCCCAGGTGGTTGGTGGCCATCGAGAGCTCGTAGCCCTGGGGGGAACGCTCCGGCTGCTTGAGGAGGGGCTTGTAGACGGCGGCGTTGATGACCAGGGCGGCCAGGGGACGATCCAGGGCGCGGACGTCAGCCACGAACCGCCGCACCCGCTCGAGATCGGAGAGGTCGAGGGGCAGGATCAGCAGCCGTTCGGACGGGAGCCCGAGACCCTCGGCGGCAGCATGGGCCTTGGCTGTGTCACGGCAGGCCATCACGACGGTCCAGCCCCGCTGCACGAGGGCGCGGGTGGTCCAGAGACCGACGCCGGATGAAGCCCCCGTGACGATCGCCAGCCGTTCGGGCTCAAGGGGGGGCACGGGGGTCATCGGTGTCGGTCAGGGGTGGGGGTGGGGGCGGGCAGCCACACAATGCGGCGGCGGTTGGGGGCGATCCACTGCTGTTCCTGCTGGAAAACCTCCTGCTGGCCTTCCAGGGAGAAGAGGCGATCCAACTGGCGCTGGCGTTCCTGCAGACGCTGCACCTGAAGCTTCAGGTGGGCGCTCACGGCCAGATGGTTGTCGAGGCGCTGCTGATGGGCCAGCGACAGCTTGGTCAGCGAGACCACGGCAAGCACCACGCCGGCGACCTTGAGTACCAGCCCCAGGGAGGGATACAGCAGATCCCTGCTCACGGGAGCGGCGGCCACGGTCGGCTGGGGAGGGCGGGTCACCATGCGGGTCGGGATCGGGGCCGGAGGGGGAGAGAGCGACAGCCGCTTCTAACGCACCCCCGGCCCCATGGCCAGCCGATGGATCAGGCGCGGTAGAGGCTCACAGACAGACGCACGGCGAGGACGGCGGCATGGGCGGCCACCACGAGGGCAATGGCGATCTCGGCGGTAGACATCGGTTCGGCGCGGACTGGCTCATTGTCCTTGCCCGACCGCCGGCGCAGGGCCGCTGTCACACCTCTTGACCACGACGCGGGGAGGACAGGCCCGGGAGGCTGGCTAGGCTGAAGGAGTGCTGAAACACAGAGTCCCCCAACACCGTCCATGGCGGCCCTACCGGCCCGGTGCCACCCGCCATGCCCTCGGTGCCCTCAAGCAGAAACTGCTGCGGGTGGGGTCGATGGTCGAGGAATCAGCGGTGCTCACCCGCGCCGTGCTCGCCGTTCCCGATCTCGAGGCCGCCCCGATGGTGCGCCGCGGAGACGACCGCATCGACCGCCTCTACCGGGAACTGGAGCACGACTGCCGCCAGTTGCTCACCGGGCGCCGCCTGCGGGACCCGGAGGTGGGCGAAGTGCTGAGTTACCTGCACGGCGTCCGCGACCTGGAGCGGATCGGCGACTACTGCAAGGAGGTGGCCGAACTGGGGGAACAGCTACTGCCCTACCAGCCCCTGGCGCTGCGGGAGCCGCTGCTGACGATGCTGGACCGCTGCCGCTCCCTGCTCTCCCTCGCCCTGGACGGGGTGAGCGACGGCGATGCAGGGGCCGGCGTGCGGCTGCTTGCCCTCGATGATCTGGTGGACCACGACTACGAACGGCTGCTGAAGCTGCTCTGCGACCGGGAACACACCATCGGCCTGCCGGCAGAGGCGACACCACTGCTGGTGCTGACCGTGCGCTGCCTGGAGCGCATGGCCGACCATGCCGTGAATGTCAGCCGTCGCATGGGACGTCCAGGCGATGGCTGACCCCCCGCAGACCATGATCACCGTCACTGCCGATCAGATCCGCCGGCTCGACACCGAACCGCTGCAGCCCCTGCGGCAGCTGCCCACGGCCGGCCTGCTCGCCCTGGAGGACCAGCTCAGCCTCGAGCTGCAATGGCCGCGGGCCGACGACGATCCGCGCGAACTGTCCGAAATCCCTGAGCTGAGGCTCTGGAGCCTGCGGGCGGATGCCCGCTGCCCCTGGTTGCCGTTGCTGCTCGAACGCCGCTCGGGCCAGCTGGCCCGGCACGTGGCGATGCTCGTGCCCCATCAGTTCCAGCGCAGCGAGGGACTGCGCTTTGACACCGACGCGCTCAGCCTCTGGATCAGCCAGCGGTTGTTCCTGCTCGATGACTGGGCCCTGGAGCGGAGCCTGAACCTGCGGGGTCGCCTGGCCCAGATGGCGGCGGTGCTGGGCTTTGACCTCGACGAGTCGTTCTGGGACGGCCTGGCCTGAAGCCCCTCAGCCCTGAAGCCAGAGCTGCAGGGCCCGGCGGCCGCTGTCGACCGCCAGGACCACCGTGAGCAGCCGCAGCCCCTGGGCGAGGCGTCGGGGCGGCACTCCCTGCAGCCGTCGCGCGGCCCAGCGGGCGCCACAGGCGGCCGAGATCCCGAGCACCAGGGCAGGCCCGGGCAGCCCCCTGCCGACGGCGAGGAACTGGGCCGAGGCGCCACAGGCGGCGGCCAGCACCGCCACGGTGCTGAGTCTCACCGCCTGGTGAATCGGCTGCTGCAGACCCGCAACCAACAGCGGCACCATCACCAGGCCGCCGCCGACGCCGAGCATGCCGCTGGCCAGGCCGGCAATCGAGCCCACCAGCAGCAATCCCCCCACGGGAGCCGGCGCCATGGCGATGCCGGCCCCCGTGGCATCCGGGTCGGGCCTGGCACGGATGGTGACGGCCAGCAGGCCGTAAAGCAACGCCTGCAGCAGCAGCAGCTGCCAGCCCACCAGCAGCCCACCCAGGTGACTGAAGAGCACCCCGAAGACGACGGCGCCGGAGGCCATGGCGAGGGCCGAGACCGGCGGCAGCCTGCCGCTGCGCAGATGCGTGAGGGTGCCGGCGGCGGTCGTGGGCACGATGGCCAGGGTGCTGGTGGCCAGGGCCTGATGGGGCCCCAGCCCCAGCAGCAGCAGCAGCGGCGAAAAGATGAGTCCGCCGCCGATCCCGAGGAATCCCGACAGCACCCCGGCGACGAGTCCGACGGGCACCATGGTGAGCGCCTCCAGCATGGCGGCCTGCCCCGGAGCGGATGAACCTTCCAGACTCCCCCATTGCCGGCACCGCCTGGGGCCTGCTGCCGCTTCTAGACGCCGACGGCGAGCGGCAGATGGCCATCGACCGCTGGATGCTGGCCGCCGTCGGACAGAACGGCCTGCCGCCGGCCCTGCTGCGCTTCTACACCTGGAGCGTCCCCACCGTGTCCCTGGGCCGCCATCAGCGGCAGGCCCACGCCTCCCTGCCGCCGGACGTGGCTGTGGTGAGGAGACCCAGCGGAGGAGCCGCCGTGCTCCACGGGGGAGACCTCTGCTACGCCCTGGCCCTGGCATCACCACCCAGGGGCCAGCGCCGCAGCTACGTCGCCACGACCCAGTGGCTGCAGCGGGCGATGAACCGGCTCGATCATCAGCTGCAGCCCGGCAGTTCTCCCCAGACGGCAGGGCCCCACTGCTTCGCAACGGCCACGGCCGCCGACCTGCTCGACGAAGGCGGCGACAAACGGATCGGCAGCGCCCAGCTCTGGAGCCGCGGCCGGCTGTTGCAGCACGGATCGATCCAGCTGCGCCCGCCCATGGCGCTGTGGCGGCAGCTGTTCGGCAACGACCCCGGGGCCCCGCCCCCCTGGCCCCTGGCCGCCGATGCGCTGGCCGCCCACCTGAGCGCTGCCGCGGCGGCGAATCTGTTCGCGCGTCAGCCCCTGGTCCTGCCCCTGCCGACCTCGGAGGTTTCCGGCAGGGCAGCGATGCTGCGGGCGATGGAGGCCAGCGAGAACCCCATGGGGTAGGTCCCCTGGCGACGGGCCTGTTCCAGCAGAGGCACCGGCAGGCGCAGGGCCAGCCGGGTCAGCACAGCCTCGGAGATTTCCGGCCGCTCGAGGGTGCCCGTCGGCAGGCCCGCCGGGCTGACCACCAGCAGGCGTGCCATGGGGCTGTCTTCGAGGGCCAGCACCGCCTGCCAGAGGGGGGCCCCCTCGGCGATGGAGGGCAGGGTGTCCAGCGGACGGACCTGGCCCAGCAGGGTCTCGTGGTCCCAGCGCTGAACGGGCACCTGCCGCAGGGCGCCGTCATCGACCCAGCCGCGCCAGCGACCGCCGTCGCAGATCATCACCCAGTCGGGGCGCGGGTTGTCGCTGGAGAGGCGGAGTTGGCTGAGCTGTCGCAGGGTGGCCGAAGGCTCAAGCACCCGCAGCCGCCGACCGGCGGCATCCTGCACCCGCAGGTCCTGCAGGGCCTTCTGAAGGGTCAGCAGTTGCAGCTGACTGCGGGAGGCCCCGAGCAGGAACCAGCCGATCAGCACCAGCCAGAGGCTGTCAACGGATCCGCCACGCAGCAGCAGCAGCAGGCCGAAGGTGATGATCGTCCAGGCCAGCAGCCGACCGCAGGCCCCCGAGACGCGGACACCACGCTCGCGGCTGCCGCTCACCTGCCAGACCAATGCCTGCAGGATCTGGCCACCGTCGAGGGGAAGCCCGGGCAGCAGGTTGAACAGGGCCAGCAGCAGGTTGAGCCTGGCCAGCTCCTCGGCCATCAGACCGAGCAACGGCTGCAGATGGCTGAGGCCATGGGTGCTGAGCCCGAGCAGCAGGGCCAGGGCCAGGCTCACCAGGGGGCCGGCCACGGCCACCTGCAGGCTGCCGAGGGCCGTGCGCGGCTCCCGTTCGATGGTGGCCACCCCCCCCAGCATGAACAGGGTGATGCTGCGCACCGGCACCCCCAGCCGCAACGCCGCCAGGGAATGCCCGAGCTCGTGCAGCAGCACCGAGCCGAACAGCAGCAGCGCCGTGACCAGGGCTGCTCCTGCCTGGCCCTGGAGCGGCCGCAGAAAGGCCAGGGTGGCCAGGGGCAGCACCAGCAGCCAGCTGGGGTGGATGTAAAGGGGAATGCCGGCGATGCGGAACAGTCGCCAGCCCTGGGAGGTGACCCGGCCGCTCATGGCGATCAGACCCTGCTGGGAGACTGTCGTTCGTTCATCTTATGGAGAGAGCCGGCGGCCATGGGGTCAGAGCGACCGCTGCTGAAGATCTGCGGACTGACGGTCCCGCAGGAGGCCGCCGCCGTGGCGGCAGTCGGCTGCGACGCCATCGGGGTCATCGCCGCGCCGGCCTCGCCGCGGTGGCTGACGCCGAACCGGCGGTCGGAGCTCTGGGAGGCCGTGGCGACCACAGCTCCGGCCTGCCGTCGGGTGCTGGTGGTGGTGGATCCCGACGAGGCGACCCTGGCGGATCTGGAGGCCGGCCCGGGCCATCAGGTGGTCCAGCTGCACGGTGATGAGACCCCCACCCGCTGCGCCGAACTCTCGGCCCGGCTGGGCCTGCCCCTGTGGAAGGCCCTGCGGGTGCGATCGGCCGACGACCTCGGGCGGGCATCGGCCTATGCAGGAGTGGTGGAGGCCGTGCTACTGGATGCGTGGGTGGCCGATGCCCACGGCGGCACGGGCCGCAGGCTGCCCCTGGAATGGCTCCAGGGCTTCCGACCCCCCATGCCCTGGTGGCTGGCCGGTGGCCTGGGCCCCGGCAGAGCCGCCACGGCCCTGCAGCAGCTCCAGGCGGGTGGCACCACCCCGGTCGGGGTGGATGTCTCCAGCGGGGTGGAACGGTCGCCGGGACGCAAGGACCTGGAACAGGTCCGGCGGCTGTGGGCAGAACTCAGCTGTACTGAGCCTCCTGCTGCTTGACCAGCTCGAAGAACTCAGCCTTGAGGGCCGGATCGTGGCGGAAGTCTCCACGCACGATCGAGTTGACCATGCTGGTCTGCAGCTCCTTCACCCCGCGCCACTTCATGCAGTAGTGCTGGGCCTTGACCAGAATCGCCAGACCCAGGGGCTCGCAGAGCCGCTCGATCTCATCGGCCAGGATCATCACCGCTTCCTCCTGGATGTGAGGACGTGAGAACACCCAGTCAGCCACGCGGGTGAACTTGCTGAGGCCGATCACCCGTTGACCGGGTTTGATACCGATCCAGCAGTGGCCGAGGATCGGCACCAGGTGGTGCGAGCAGGCGGAACGCACGGTGATCGGGCCGACCGTGTAGATCTCGTCGAGCTGCTTGACGTTCGGGAAGCTGGCGATCTTGGGCTGGGGGTGATAGCGCCCCTTGAACACCTCGTGGAGGTACATCCGGGCGACACGCTCGGGCGTCTCTTCGGTGTTGTGGTCGTTGTCAATGTCGATCAGAAGGCTGCGCAGCAGCTCCCGCACCCGCTCGGTCACTTCGCGTTCGAGCAGTTCAAGCTCCCCCTCCCGGAGGTGCTCAGCGACGTTGTCATTGGCCAGAAAGGGCACCCCCGCCGCCTGCAGCCGCTGGCGGATAACGGCGCTGATCGAGCGGGCGGTGGCTGAACTGCCGTTGAGAACGCCATTCCCCAGGACCGGGGCGGAGGACGCAGTGCTGCTTCCGGACATATCGAGGGGAGTCATGGGATTCAGAGGGCGCCAGCGGCGGGCAGAAGGGTGAGGTCTTCGATCAGGAGGTGGTCAGGCTGTTCGGCCATGAACAGCAACGTGCGGGCCACATCCTCGGGACGGAGCATGCCGTCGCGAGGGAATGTGGCCTGAACCGTGGGGCTGTCCCAGAGAGAGGTGTCCACAGCTCCGAGGGTCAGGGTCGAGACACGGATGCCCCGCTCGCGCTCCTCCACCGAGAAGGCGCGGCTGAGGGCCTGCAGACCGGCCTTGCCGACGCCATAGGCGCCCCAGTCGGGGAAGGCGTGGCGCGCCGCATGGCTGCTGATGTTGAGGATCAGTCCCCCCCCGGCGGCTCGCAGGGCGGGCACCACAGCCTGACAGATCTGGAACACGCTCGTGAGATTGAGCTGCAGCAGCCACTGCCAGCGGTCGGCGTCGGTGCCGACCAGCGGGGCGGTGAGACCGGCACCGGCGTTGTTGATGACGACGCCAGGAGTGCCGCCCAGCGCCAGGGACGAGGCGATGGCGGGGGCCACGGCATCGGCATCGGCCAGGTCGACCACCGTGGTGTGGACGGTGACGCCGGAATGGCGGCAGCGATCGGCGGTGGCATCGAGCGCCTCGCTGTCACGGGCCAGCAGCTGAAGGTCCCAGCCGGACCGGGCAAAGGCGGTGGCTGTGGCCGCGCCGATCCCACGGGTGGCACCGGTGATCAGAACCTGACGGTGCCGGGGGGGCGCCTGGGCGGAGGTCAAGGAATCGATGGCGAAGTAGTTCGCGGGGGGTGGGCGCGGTAGACAGGCTGACCCGGAGGGCCGAAACCTGAAGAAAGCCTAATGGAGCCGTCGCGAGGTTGGAGGGACCCGGGCGGTCATCCGCCCCCGTCCTCCAGCAGATGGCCGATGCGGCGGTACTTGTCGTAGCGCTGTTGGCGCAGGGTGTCCGGGTCGAGGTTGAGCAGCTCCTGCAGGGTCTCCTCCAGGGCCTGCCGCAGCACCTCCGCCGCCTTCAGCGGCGCCCAGTGGTTGCCTCCGGAGGGCTCATCGATGACGCGGTCGACCACGCCGAGCTGCAGCAGATCCCGGGAGGTGATGCGCAGGGCCTCGGCCGCCTCGGAGGCCTTGGCGGCATCGCGCCAGAGAATCGAGGCGCAGGCCTCGGGGCTGGCCACCGTGTAGACGCTGTGCTCGAACATCAGCAACCGGTCGGCCACACCGATCCCCAGGGCGCCGCCGGAGCCGCCCTCGCCGATGACGGTGGCGATCACCGGCACCGACAGGGCGAACATGTCGCGCAGGTTGACGGCAATGGCCTCCCCCTGCCCCAGCTCTTCGGCCTGGCGACCGGCATAGGCCCCGGGGGTGTCGATGAAGGCGATGATCGGCAGGCCGAAGCGATCGGCGTGCTGCATGAGCCGCAGGGCCTTGCGATAGCCACCGGGGGAGGCCATGCCGAAGTTGCGGGCCACGTTCTCCTT
>JBMOIF010000077.1:0-9265 GCA_049317465.1 Prochlorococcaceae cyanobacterium
TGCTGGTGCAGCTGGCGATGCAGATCTTCGAGCGCTGGACCGGCATCACCCCCGAAGAGGCGGTGTTCCAGCGGGCTGTGGCCGAGGCCCTGGGCGAGTAGAGGGCAGCACCAGCAGACCGTCGCGGGGGCTGGGGCTGGGCATCAGCCGCAGGCTCAGGTCCTGGTCGGGCAGCAGCTGCAGCGACACCTGCCGGAGCAGGCCCACGGCCATGAGCCTGATCTCCAGCTCCGCCAGGGCCTTGCCGAGGCAGACCCGTTCGCCGCCGCCGAAGGGCAGCAGGGTGAGGCCCGGGTCGCCGTCGAGATGGCGCTGGGGTCTGAAGCGGTCGAGGTCGTCGTCGTGGCTGCCGTCGCTGTGCAGGCGGTTCGAGGCCGCCAGGGCCACCTGCACCACCCGCCCCGCCGGCACCGCCACCCCGTCGAGCACCACGTCGGCCGTGGTGCGGCGGAAGAAGCCACCCACCGGCGGGTTGAGGCGCATCACTTCGCTCACCAGGGCCTCCAGCCGTGGGGCGGCCGCGACCTCCCGCTCGCCCGGCGGCCAGGGGAGGTTGGCCAGTTCGGCCTGGAGCCAGGGGGTGAGCTCGGGGTGCTGCAGCACCGCCGCCATCAGGCAGCTGAGCGACGAGGCCGTGGTCTCGTAGCCGGCGAACAGCAGCAGCAGCAGCTGGTCCACCAGGTCGTCGTCATCGAGGGGCAGGCCGTTCTCGTCGAGGCCACCGCTGAGCAGGTCAAGACCGCCGGGCAGGGGCTGGCGGGTCAGCACCTGCTTCAGGCGGGCCAGCAGCCGGGTGCGGGCCTGCAGGGCCCGGGCGAAGGGGCTGCCGGGCAGGGCCAGCGGCAGCGAGAACAGCGCCTGGGTCCAGAGCTCGAAGTCCTGGAACAGGGCCTCGCGGTCGTCCCCCTCGAGCCCCAGCACCACGCCGGCGATGACGGCGAAGGCAAAACGCCGCAGGCGGTCGGCCAGGGGCACCGGGGCCTGGGCCGTCTGCAGTTCGGCCACCAGCTCATCCACGAGGGCGACGATGCCGGGGGTGTACCGCCGCAGGGCCGCCGCCGCGAACAGCTGCCCCACCACCCGCCGCCGGGCCCGGTGGCCGGGACCGTTGCGATTGGCCAGGGAGCGGCTGCCCAGCAGCACCCGCACGCTGGCGGGCCACCAGCCTTCGCTCGCCTGGGGCTGGGCCAGCAGGTCGCCGATGGCCCGGCCACCGCGCACGAACACGGTCGGCTGGCCCAGCAGCCGGGTCTCGAACACGTTGCCGAAGCGTTCGAAGCGCCGGCGGGCGAAGTCGGGATCGCGAAAGAAGCCGATGGTCTCGAGCAGTCCCGTCACCGCACCGGTGCTGGGCAGGGGGCGGGGGGCCATGGTGCCGCGCAGCGCAGAACGGCGTCCAGCCTGTCAGCGGGGCAGCCCCTGGCGCTTGGCCAGGCTGATGGCCCGGTCGAGCCGCAGGGCCAGTTCGGCGGGCAGGGCTGGGCTGTACACAAAGGCCTGCGACTCGGGGTGGGTGCCCTGCAGCACCAGCTGCAACCGGGCCTGCTGCCAGGTCGGTGCATTGGCCAGCGCATGCTGCAGCTGCTGTTCGTCGGCCAGCACCGCATCGGCCCGGCCGTTGAGCAGCAGCGGCACCGCTTCGCCCACCGTGGGCAGGGTCACGGTGGTCACCCGGCCGGCCAGGGGCGGCTCCTGCAGCAGCTGGGCGCTCACACTGCCGGGCCGCACCGCCACCCGCCGGCCGGCCAGGTCGTCGAGGGAGCCGGGCTGGCCGCCGGCGGCCGGGGGTTGCTGCAGCACATCCAGGGTGATGGTGCTCACGATCAGCGAGGCACCGACGATGCGCACCAGCCAGCTGAGAATCACCAGCCCATGGCCGCGGGTGCGGGTCACGATCACGTTGGTGCCCGGGCCTGTGGCCAGCACCTGGAACACAAGGGCGTAGCGGCGCAACTGTTCGCGACGACCGGCGCCATCGCCCCGGTGCTCATCGCACCACACCAGCCAGCTGAGCAGGGCAATGGCCACCAGATAGCCCGCCAGCACCCGCAGCAGCTGGGGATTGACAAGGGCCCGCAGCAGCGAGGCGCCGGCCGCCAGCCGGTTGCGGCGCACCAGCACCGCCAGGCCCGCCTCCTGGAACGGCAGGCTGAAGCGATGGCGGCCGATGCGGTCGGGCGCCACCGTCAGGCAGCCCACCCCCACATCGATGCGGCCGAGGCGGCCGGCCTCCAGCAGGGCAGCCACGGAGCCGTAGGCCGTGAGTCGGTAGGGCAGGTTCTCGCGGGTGGCCAGCTGCTGCCACAGGTCCACGGCCCGGCCCTGCCAATGGCCGGGTTGCCGCTGCTCCGAGCAGGGTGGTGACCCGTCGAGCACCCCCACCTGCAGCACCGCGGCGCCGGCGGGTGCCGCCAGCAGCAGGCTCCCCAGCAGCGCCAGCCAGCGGTGAGCCATCCGCCCGCCTCAACCGCTGCCGCAGCGGGCCAGGTCGAGCACGTCGGCCATCGAGCGGATCTGGTTCATGGTGGTCTGCAGCTGCTCGGCGCTGGCCAGTTCGATGCGCAGGTCGATGCGGGCCGGTTTGCCGAAGGCCGTGCGCACGCGCGCATCGCTCACGTTGATGCGGCTGTCCGACAGACGCGTGAGGATGTCCTTGAGGATGCCGACCCGGTCGATCACCTCGATGCGCAGCTGGGTGGGGTAGCTGCGGCGGTGTTCGCTGCCCAGCGGGTTCCAGCGCACCGGCAGGCGCCGTTCCGCCGGCGTGCTGGCCACATTGGCGCAGTCCTGGCGATGGATGGTGATGCCGTGGTTGCCCAGGGCCACGGCCCCCAGGATCGGTTCCCCCGGCAGCGGACAGCAGCAGCCCCCCAGCCGGTACTCGAGTCCTTCCACCCCCAGGATCGGGCTGCCGCCTGCGTCGGTGCGCGTCTCGACGGCCTGGTCGCTGACGCTGCGCGCCAGCTCTTCATTGCTGGGGGGCGGCGTGGTGGCGGCCTCCTGCAGCCTCACCTCCTCCCGCAGCCGGTTCGTGACCTGCTGCAGCGACACCCCCCCGAACCCCAGCGACGCCAGCAGGTCGTCGGTGCCGGGCAGGTTGCAGCGCCGCGCCACCCGCAGCATCATCTCGCCGTTCAGCAGCGCCTCGAGGCCCTCCCGGCCCAGGTCCCGCTCCAGCAGATCGCGGCCCCGCAGGATGTTCTCCTCCCGGTGGCTGCGCTTGTACCACTGGCGGATGCGTTCGCGGGCGGTGGGGGTGGCGACGAAGTTGAGCCAGTCGAGGCTGGGGTGGGCCGCCTTGCTGGTGATCACCTGCACGATGTCGCCGTTCTGCAGGGGGGTCGCCAGCGGACAGAGGCGATCGTTGATGCGGGCCCCCTGGCAGTGGTTGCCCACCTCGCTGTGGATCCGGTAGGCGAAATCCACGGTGGTCGACCCCTTGCGCAGCCCCACCACATCGCCCTTGGGGGTGAACACGAACACCTCCTCGTCGAACAGGTCCTCCTTGATCGACTTGAGGTAGTCGTTGTGGTCCTGGCCGCCGCCTTCCTTCTGCCAGTCCACCAGCTGCCGCAGCCAGTTGAACCGCTCCAGCTCGTCACCATCGGCCGGTGACCCTCCCTCCTTGTACTTCCAGTGGGCGGCGATGCCGTACTCGGCCACCTGATGCATCTCGCCGGTGCGGATCTGCACCTCGATGGGCCGGTGGCGGCCGATCACTGCCGTGTGCAGCGACTGGTAGCCGTTGGGCTTGGGCAGTCCGATGTAGTCCTTGAAGCGCCCGGGGATCGGCCGGAACGTGTCGTGCACCACCGCCAGGGCCCGGTAGCAGCCCTCCACCGACGGGGTCACGATCCGCACCGCCGCCACGTCGTAGATCTCGTGGAAGGCCTTCTGCTGGCGCTGCATCTTGTGCCAGATGCCGTAGAGGTGCTTCGGGCGGCCCACCACCTCGCAGCCGCCCACCCCCGCCTGCTCGAGCCGCCCCCGCAGCAGCGCCACCGTCTGCCCCAGCCGGTCTTCGCGCTCGCTGCGCTTGCTGGCCACCTGCTGCTGGATCTCGCGGAAGGCCTCGGGCTCCAGCACCTTGAAGGCCAGATCCTCGAGTTCCCACTTGAACCGGCCGATGCCCAGCCGGTTCGCCAACGGTGCATAGATGTCGCGGGTCTCGCCGGCGATGCGCTGCTGCTTCTCGGGCCTGAGGGCCCCGAGGGTGCGCATGTTGTGCAACCGGTCGGCCAGCTTCACCAGCACCACCCGGATGTCGCTGGCCATGGCCAGGAACATCCGCCGCAGGTTCTCGGCCTGGGCTTCGGTGCGGCTGGTGAAGTGGATGTTGCCCAGCTTCGTCACCCCCTCCACCAGCCGCCGCACCTCGGGGCCGAAGTGCTCCTCGAGCTGCTCGGGCGTCACCTCGGTGTCTTCGACCACATCGTGCAGAAAGCCGGCGGCGATCACCGGTGCGCTGGCGCCGATGTCGCGCAGCAGGTCGGCCACCGCCACCGGATGGACGATGTAGGGCTCGCCGCTGGCCCGCACCTGGTTGGCGTGCAGCTGGTAGGCGAAGTGGAAGGCCGAGGCCAGCAGCGCTTCGGTGTCGGTGGGGCAGCTGTCACCCCGGCCCGGCGGCACGTGCTCGATGCAGCGCCGCAGCCACTCGGGCAGGGGGATGGCGTAGTCGTCCGGACCGTGCAGGCCGCTCTCGCACAGCGTGTCCGCCACGGCCCAGGGCAGGCCTGCGGCCGTTCCACCCCGGTCTGCGGCGTCGAGCATGGCCCTGTTTGGCTGGATCCATGCTATTCAGCAGCCTGCTCGATGCCCCCCTGTTGTGGGCGGCTGCCCATGGGGTCCACCGGTCCGATCCTGCTGCTCGAGGGCCTCACCGTCGCCTACCCGCCGGCCGGTGGCGCCGCGGCCGAACCCGTGCTGCAGGGCCTCGACCTCACCCTGCAGCCCGGCGAGCGGTTGGCCCTCGTGGGCCCCTCGGGCTGCGGCAAGAGCACCGTGGCGCGGGCGGTGCTGCAGCTGCTGCCCCCGGGCAGCCGCAGCGGCGGCCGGCTCGAACTGCAGGGGCAGGACCCGCGCCGCCTGGGCCGGGCGGCCCTCAATCGCCTGCGGGGCGAAGCGGTGGGTCTGGTGTTCCAGGACCCCATGACCCGGCTCAATCCGTTGCTGAGCATCGGCGACCACCTCACCGACACCCTGCGGGCCCACCGCCCGTCTGACCACCGCCGGGAGCTGCACGCCCGCGCCCTCGACCTGCTGCAGCGGGTGGGCATCGAGGCCGACCGCTTCCGCAGCTACCCCCATGAGTTCAGCGGCGGCATGCGCCAGCGGGTGGCCATCGCCCTGGCCATGGCCCTGCGGCCGCCGCTGGTGATCGCCGACGAACCCACCACCAGCCTCGATGTGGCGGTGTCGGGTCAGGTGATGGCCGAACTCACGGGCCTCTGCCGCGAGCTGGGCAGCGCCCTGCTGCTGATCACCCACGACCTGGCCACGGCGGGCCGCTGGTGCGACCGGCTGGCGGTGCTGCACGAGGGGCGGCTGCTGGAGCAGGGGTCGGCCCAGGCGGTGCTCAGCTCCCCCCGGGAGCCCCTCACCCGCCGGCTCGTGGCGGCCGCCCGCCGGCGGGAGGGCGGTGCCAGTCCCGAACCGCCGCGGGCCCCGGTGGTGCTCGAACTGCATCAGCTGCGCTGCTGGCATCCCCTGCCAGGCCTGCCCTGGCAGCAGCGCTGGCTGCGGGCGGTCGACGGGGTCAGCCTGCAGCTGCATGCCGGCGAGACCGTGGGGGTGGTGGGGGCCTCGGGCTGCGGCAAGAGCACCCTCTGCCGGGCACTGATGGGGCTGGCGCCCGTGCGTGGCGGGGAGGTGCTGCTGCAGGGCCGTGATCTGCGCCGGCTGCGGGGGGGCGCCCTGCGGGAGGCGCGCCGCAGGCTGCAGATGGTCTTCCAGGACCCCCTGGCCTGCCTCAACCCCGCCATGACGGTCGAAGAGGCCATCGCTGATCCCCTGCTGATCCACGGTCTGGCCGACCGAGCCGAGGCCCGGCGCCGTGCCCACGAGCAGCTCGAGGCCGTCGGCCTGCCCGCCGCCTTCGGCCCCCGGCTGCCCCGGCAGCTGTCCGGTGGTCAGCAGCAGCGGGTGGCCATCGCCCGGGCCCTGGTGCTGCGGCCCACCGTGCTGCTCTGCGACGAGTCGGTGAGCATGCTCGATGCCGAGGTGCAGGCCGAGGTGCTCGACCTGCTGCGGGATCTGCAGCAGCGGCTGGGTCTGGGGATGATCTTCGTCACCCACGACCTCGGCGTCGCCAGCGGCTTCTGCCATCGGGTGATCGTGCTCGACCGTGGCCGCATCGCCGAGGAGGGACCGGGGGACGTGCTGCTGCGGGCGCCGATGGCCGCCATCACCCGACGGCTGGTGGAGGCCTGCCCCCGGCTTCCTGCCCCCGCCTGATGGCTCTCGATTCCCCCATGCAGCGCCGGCTGTCGCTGTTCTCGCTGGTGATGGCGGTCGTCACCAGCACCATCGGCTCCGGCTGGCTCTTCGCCCCCTACCTCTCGGCCCGGCTTGCGGGTCCAGGCAGCCTGCTGGCCTGGCTGGCCGGCGGTCTGATGGCCTTTGTCATCGCCCTGGTCTTCGCCGAGCTCGGGGCCCTGATCAGCAGTTCCGGCGCCCTGGCCCAGGTGCCGCTGCTCACCCATGGGCGCCTGGCGGGCTTTCTCGGTGGCTGGACCGCCTGGCTCGGTTACGTCGCCCTGCCGACGATCGAGGTGCTGGCCACCGTCGAGTACCTCGGCACCGTGCTGCCCTGGCTGGTGCACAGCCACAACGGCAGCAGCAGCCTCACCCCGGCCGGCCTGGGCTGTGCGGCGCTGCTGCTGCTGCTGTTCGGCTGGATCAACCTCAGCGGCATCGGCGCCCTGGCCCGCTGGATCAATGGGCTGACGGTCTGGAAGCTGCTGGTGCCCCTGGCCACGGCCCTGGTGCTGATCGCCGTCGCCGCCCATCCCGCCAATCTGCAGGTCGGTGGTGTCACCGTCGCCGGTGGCCTTGAGGCCCTCAGCACCGGCGGCATCCTCTTCAGCCTGCTCGGCTTTCGCACCGCCATGGACCTGGCGGGCGAGGCGCGCCAGCCCCAGCGGGATGTGCCGCTGGCCATGGGCCTGGGGCTGGGCCTCTCCCTGGCGATCTATCTGGTGCTGCAGCTCGCCTTTCTGCTGGCGGTTCCCCCGGCGAACCTGGTGCGGGGCTGGGGCGGGCTGACGCTCACGGCCCAGGGCGGACCGCTGGTGGCGGTGGTGCTGGCGGTCGGCCTGCCGCTGCTGGCGACGCTGCTGATCACCGATGCGGTGGTCTCCCCCAGCGCCACGGCCATGACGTACATGGGCACCGCCGCCCGTGTGAACTGGATGATGGCCAACCTGGGCCTGCTGCCTGTGCGCTTCGCAGGCCTCAACAGGGCCGGGGTGCCGGCCCCCGCCCTGCTGTCCACCCTGTTGGTGGGCCTGGGCCTGCTGCTGGCCGGCCCCAGCTGGAGCGGTGCCGTCAGCCTCGTCACCGCCGCCCTGGTGATGGCGCTGGCCATGGGGCCGGTGAGCCTGCTGGCCCTGCGCCGCCAGCGCCCCGATCTGCCCCGGCCCTACCGGCTGCCCCTGGCCGAGGTGCTCTGCCCGCTGGCCTTCGTGGTGGCGAGCTGGGCGATCGTCTGGTGCGGCTGGTCCAGCCTGCGGCTGACCGTGCCGCTGGTGCTGCTGCCCACCCTGCTGCAGCTGGTGCGTGGTCGCCCGGCCGATGGCGTCGGTGTGCTCTGGTGGTTTCCGTATCTGATCGGCCTTGGCCTGGCGGCGGCCCTGCTGGGGCCGGGGCGCCCCTGGGCGCTGCCCTCCTGGCAGCTGCTGCTCGTGAGCGGAGGCTTCGCCGTGGCGATGTTCCCCCTGGCGCTGGCCTCCCGCCTTGAGGAACCCTCGCCGGAGGCCGGCCTCAGGCTGTGATGGCCTCGGGGTCGCCGGCGGGTTCGGGCTCCACCGGCAGCGGCGCCCGCTCGAGGCCCACGTCAACGGCGATGTGCTGATTGGGGGCGCCGGTGATCAGCAGCGACGACCGCTGTTGGGTGCCGATGCTCCAGAGCCACTTCACCAGCAGGCTGAGGCGGTTCTCGTTGTCGGGCATGAATCCCAGGTGGGCCACCCCCCACAGCAGCCAGCCCACGAATCCGCTCACCCGCCAGCCCCGCAGGTCGGCCACGGCCGACAGCGGCGAGATCACGGCCATGCTGCCCAGGTCGCTCCAGCGGAACGGCGCCTGGCTGCGGCCTTCCAGGCGGGCCAGCAGGTCGAGCGCCACCCAGCCCCCCATCTGCACGGCAGGTCCTGCCATGCCGGGCAGGGGCTTGCCGTCGGCGGTGTGGCTGTAGGAGCACAGGTCGCCCACGACCCTGATCTCGGGATGGCCGGGAATCGAGAAGTCGGGTTCGACGATCACCCGGCCGCCGCGGTCGGTTGTGCAGCCGGTGCGTTCCGCCAGCAGCCCGCCGAGATGCGACGCCCGCACGCCCGCGGTCCAGCAGACTGTGGCGGCTTCCATCACCACCTCCTCGCTGGTGCCGTCGCTGGTCTTGCGGCTCAGCACAAGCCGCCCGGGCTCGATCCGCTGCACCCGACCCCCCAGCAGCAGCCGCACCCCGGTCCGTTCGAGGCTGTGGGCCGCCGCCGCCGAGAGGCTGGGGTGCATGGCCTTCAGCAGCCGGTCCCCGGGATCCACCAGGGTCACCTGGCAGGCGTCCGGGTCCAGCTGGCGGAAGTCGCGCTGGGTGCTGCTGCGCATCAGCGCACTGAGGGAACCCGCCAGTTCGCAGCCCGACGGGCCACCGCCGATCACCACCACCGACTGCAGGTAACGGCGTCGCTCGGGATCGGGGGTCTGTTCGGCCTCCTCGAGGGCCGAGAGCACCCGTCGGCGGATCTCGCGGGCATGCTCGAGGATCTTCATCGGCGGCGCCGACTCACGCCAGTCCTCATGGCCGAAGTAGCTGCTGCCGGAGCCGCTGGCCAGGATCAGCGTGTCGTACCGCAGCCGCCGGTCGTTGAAGACCACCTCGCGGGCGGCCGTGTCCAGATCGACCACTTCACCGAGCAGGATCTGCACATTGCGGGCCCGTCCGAACAGGTCCCGCAGCGGTGTGGCCACATCGGCCTCCGAGACCAGGCCGCTGACCACCTGATACAGCAGCGGCTGGAACAGGTTGAAGTTGCGCTTGTCGATC
>JBMOIF010000078.1:0-8965 GCA_049317465.1 Prochlorococcaceae cyanobacterium
GAGTTACAGGAGGCAACTTCTGTCGAGGGTTCGAATCCCTCCCTCTCCGTTCTTCCCGACAACGACGGCTGCCTGCCCCCGGGTCCAGTCAGTTCACACCGACACCGTGGGTTCTCCCCCAGCCGAGTTCCACAACCAGTCCACAACCCCGCGGCACAGCCCAGGGAGCCACGTGTCGTCCGTGGCCGGTCCATGTCCTTCCCCGAAGGCCACCAGCACGAACGGCGGCGCCTCAGGCACCACGCAGAAGGCCGCATCGTGGCGAGCCTGGCTCATCCAGCCAGCCTTGCTCCAGAGACGACTGCCGGCCGGCAGTCCCTCTCCAAGGAATCCATCCACCTGATTCTCCGGGTCCTCCCTGCGTGCCGCGGGATCAAGGGTGCGGGCCAGGAGTTCCCGCATGCGCGCACTGGCCTGGGGTGACACCCACTCCCCGGCCATGACCGCCTGCATGAGGCGGGCCGTCACCTCCGTGGACAGCCGGTTCCGGTTCTCCAGAGCCGATCCGTAGGACTGGCGCTCACGGCCGTAGGGCCCCTCAGCCCAGGTCTTCTGGCAAGCGTTGCATCCCTGCCATTCGGGCCAGCCCATGCCCTCGAACCAACGATTGATGAGCTGTCGCTGCACGCTCCAGCGCAGAAAGGGCTCCGGAGGCAGCTCCGGTCCACTGCCGGTGCCGGTGAGCAGGTCCACCACATAGCTGGTGGCATCGTTGCCGGAATCCCGGATCATGTCGGCAAGGGCGCGCCGCAGTTCCGGCCCGTCGGAGACAACGTCTTGCGCCAGCCACGCTTCGGTCGCCGCCAGGTAGAAAAGCTTCACAACACTGGCCGGATAGCGGCTCTGATCACCCGCCAGAGAGGCCCCACGGACCCTGGAGACGCCCGCCCCAGGCGGATCCCCGTCGGCGATCAGACAGGTGACGCTGATGGCCCCGTCCCAGCCCTCACGACCCTGGACAATGCGGCCCACGGCGGCCGCCAGCCAGGCCTCGAGTGCGGGATCCTGTCGGTAGAACCCCATGTCTCATCTCTTGCCGTGGCGAGCGTAGACAACCCGATGGCCGTCGGCCCGCGTCAGCTGCAGGCTCCTCTTGACCTGCACAGTCGTGCAGGGGGCCCGGGCCTCGCCACCCAGGCCCAGGCCGGACGGCGTCTGCGCCTGCTTGCGGAACCGCCGCGGGGAGAGCAGCAGCTCGTGGAACTGCTCGAGGATGGCTACCGGGGCTGGTGTGACCTGGGAGAGCTGAACGCCCGAACGGTGGCCTGCGGTCCCCATCGTCCCCGGCTGCTCGAGGCGCCGGCGATCACCTCGCGGCTGCGGCGGGTGATCGCCTTTGCCCTGGCGGCGGCAGAGGTCCCCAACCGATACCTCTGGGGGGGCACCCTCGGGCCTGATTACGACTGTTCTGGACTGATGCAGACGGCATTTGCAGCAGCTGGGATCTGGATCCCCCGGGATGCCTACCAGCAGGAACGCTTCTGCACCCCGGTGGCGGTGGCGATCGATGATCTGCGGCTGCTGCAGCCCGGTGACCTGATCTTCTTCGGCACCGCACGGCGATGCACCCACGTCGGACTGCACCTGGGTGGAGGGAGATATCTCCACAGTTCGGGCATCGCCCACGGCCGTAACGGCATCGGTGTGGACAGCCTGCTCAGCCGGAACGACCATCCCGTGGCCCGCCACTATGCGGCGGAATTGCGGGGGGCCGGGCGGGTGCAGCGATGCCACGATGGCTCGCACCTTCCTTGATCGTCGGCGCCGTGACCCTGTCCGTGGTGATCCCCCTCTTCAACGAGGAGGAGAGCGTGACCCCACTGGTCAGCCAGCTTCTGGCCAGCCTGCGACCGTTGCAGGAGCCCTTTGAGGTGGTCCTGGTCGATGACGGATCCAGCGACGGGACAGCCAGGGTGCTGGAAGAACTGAGTCAGCACACACCGGAACTGGTGGCCGTGCTGCTCCGTCGCAACTACGGCCAGACGGCGGCCATGGCGGCCGGCTTCGACGCCAGCTGCGGGGATGAGATCGTGACCCTGGATGGTGATCTGCAGAACGATCCTGCCGACATCCCGCTGATGGTGAACAAACTGCGGGAGGGCTACGACCTGGTGAGCGGCTGGCGACATCAGCGTCAGGACGCGGCCCTGAGCCGACTGCTGCCGTCACTGATCGCCAACCGCCTGATCGCCAGGGTGACAGGCGTGCGTCTGCACGACTACGGCTGTTCGCTGAAGGCCTACCGCCGGGAGGTGGTGACGGACATGAACCTCTACGGCGAGCTGCACCGTTTTCTCCCCGCCCTGGCCTTCATCGAAGGAGCCCGGATCACAGAGGTGAAGGTCAACCACCAGGCCCGCCAGTTCGGACAGAGCAAATACGGCATCGACCGGACCTTCCGGGTGCTGATGGATCTGCTCACGGTCTGGTTCATGAAGCGCTTCCTCACCCGCCCGATGCATGTCTTCGGCTTCTGGGGCCTGCTGGCCCTCGGGGGTGGCGGGGCCATGGCCGCCGCCCTGATCGTGGAGAAGGTGCTGGGCCATGACATCGGCAACCGGCCGCTGCTGACCCTCTGCGTGCTGCTGCTCCTCACGGGGGTGCAGCTGTTCTGCTTCGGCCTGCTGGCCGAACTGATGATGCGCACCTACCACGAAAGCCAGGGGCGTCCCATCTACAGGATCCGAACCACCCTGAGGAGTCAGCCGACCCCGGCCCTCTGCCAGGGGGCGGGTTGAATTTTTATGTCGCCCCGGCGTCACCCGCCGGTGACGGCCGGGGGGATCCTTACAGTCCGAGCACCGGGCCTTGCGTCCGGCCCCTCCTGACGGGTGTCGTCAACCGCTTTCAACCAATGACGGGAGATTTTGCCGCCGCCTGGCTGCCCTCGGTGTTCGTTCCCCTGGTGGGGATCGGTCTGCCGGCGGTGGCCATGGCTCTGCTGTTCAACGTGATCGAGGCTCGCGACTGAAATGACTGTCACCCCCGTGGCCGACCCCACCGTCGGCAACCTCGCCACCCCGGTGAACAGCAGCTGGTTCACCAAGGCCTACCTCAATGCCCTGCCCGCCTACCGGCCGGCACTGTCACCGAACCGCCGGGGCCTGGAAGTGGGCATGGCCCATGGCTTCTTTCTTTACGGTCCGTTCAGCATCTGCGGCCCCCTCCGCAACACCGACTACGCCACAACGGCTGGTCTTCTGGCAACCATCGGTCTGGTCTCGATCCTCACGGTCTGCCTCTCGATCTACGGCACGGCCGGACGTGGACCGAACGTTCAGCCTCCTGACGCCACCATCGACAATCCCCCCGCCGATCTGTTCACCAAAGCCGGCTGGGCCGAGTTCGCCAGCGGCTTCTGGCTGGGCGGATGCGGTGGTGCCGCCTTCGCCTGGTTCCTGGCCGGCACCGCCTTGGTCACTCCTCTGGTCAAGATCGCCGGCGGCGTCTGGAGCGTCGGCTGAACCGATTCCTGACGATCCGCGTCAGGCCCTGAACCCCCTCCGGCCGGAGGGGGTTTTCTTGTGGCCACCCTGACGCGGCTGTCTGCCGCGGCTTTGGCAGGATCACCGCTGAGATCGCCGCCCATCCCCTGCCATGTCGGTCTCGGACCCCTTCCTGCGCCGGCCGCTGCTCACCCTGGTGCTGAGCGTCCTGATCGTGCTGGCGGGCGTCGTGAGCCTGGTGGGGCTGCAGGTCGAAAACCTGCCGCCCATTGCCCCCGGCAAGGTCACGGTGCGGGCCACGTACCCCGGTGCCGGTGCCGAGGTGGTCGAACAGGGCGTGACGACCCTGCTGGAACGCCAGCTCAATGGGGTGGAACGGCTGGACACGATCCGCTCGAGCAGTTCCGCCAGCGGCAGCAGCATCGAGCTGACCTTTGCGGAGGGGAACCCCGAGCTCAACCAGATCAACGTCCAGAACGAAGCCAGCCTCGTCACCCGCCAGCTTCCCCAGCCGGTGATCCGCCAGGGCCTGCAGGTGCGGCGCACCAGCACCGATCTGCTGATGGTGCTCAGCTTCAGCGACCGGGAGGGCCGCTACAGCCAGATCTTCATCAGCGACTGGGTCGACCGCAACTTGCGCGATGGGCTTCTGCGGCTCCAGGGCATCGGAGAGGTGACCCTTACCGGAGCCGGGGATCTGGCCTACCGGCTATGGCTTGATCCCCAGAGCCTTGAGCGGTTTCAGCTCACCATCCGCGATGTGGGCGAAGCCTTGGCCAGGGAGAACGTGCTGGCGGCCCTGGGACAGGTGGGGGATGCCCCGTCCCCAGAGGCGCAGACTTTCACCCTCCCCCTGCGCATGGAAGGGCGGCTGCGCAGCGTCGAAGAACTGGAAAATCTGCTGATCAGTCCGCTGGGTGGAGGCAACAGCGTCAGGCTGAAGGATGTCGGCCGGGTGAGTCTGGGCCAGGAGAACTACGCCACGAAGGCGATGGACCTGAGTGGGCGCCCGGCCGTGGCGCTGTCCATTTACCAGCGCGACGGCAGCAACGCCCTGGAGCTGAGCCACGAGGTCGAGGCCCTGCTCAGGACGGTGGAACCCGATCTACCGCCGGGCCTGCGTGTGCAGACGATCGTCAATGTCGCGGACACGGTCAGGGAGAGCATTGACCAGGCCATTGAGGCTCTGCGGGACGCCATCCTGCTCGTGTTCGCGGTACTGCTGCTGGGCCTTGGCAACCTGAGGCTGGCATTCATCACGGCACTGGCGGTTCCGGTGTCCCTGCTGGGCAGCTTCACCCTGCTGCGACTCACGGGCGGATCGATCAACACCCTGACCCTGTTCGGATTGGTGCTGGCCACGGGCATCGTCGTCGACGACGCGATCGTGGTGAGCGAGGACATCGGCCGACGCATCGGCCTTGGTGAGACTCCACTGCGGGCAGCCCGTGACGCAATGCAGGAAATCAGCGGAGCCGTCATCGCCACCTCACTGGTGCTGGTGGTGGTGTTCCTGCCTGTGCTGATCATCCCCGGTTCCGTGGGACGGCTGTACCAGCCCATCGCCGTGGTGATCGGGTCCTCGATCCTGCTGTCGATGGTGAATGCACTCACCTTCACCCCCGTCAGTGCCGCCCTGCTGCTGGCCCGCGAACAAGACCATGCGGATCCAGCCTGGCTGGCGAGATTGCAGCGATGGTGCGCCCGCTCGGCCCGGATCCTTGACGACCTTCAAGGGCCTTATCTGAAGCTGCTGGACCGGGTGCTCGCTCGCCCCAGGCTGATGCTGCTAGGTCTGATGCTGGGCCTCGTGCTCACCGGCGTGGGCCTGACGCGTCTGCCCACCGCCTTCATCCCCCAGGAAGACGATGGTCAGATCCGTGGCGTGCTCGTGCTGCCGGAGGGATCCTCGCTGGCTCGCACCCAGGCCGCCATGGATCGGCTGCGGGGCGTCGCGGCCAAGGAGCCGCTGATCCGGACCGGGAACTTCTACGCGGGTCGCTCATTCGGAGACAGTGCACCGAACAAGGGCGTGTTCTTCCTGCGCCTGGTGTCACTCAGGGACCGCCAGAATGGTGCCGGCAACAACAGCACCGCCGCACTGCTCGAGTCACTCACCCCGAAACTGTCCAAGGCTCTGCGGGGCGCTGGGCGGGTGACGCTGAGCCAGCCCCCCCCGGTGCGGGGCTTCGGCTCCGAGGGGGGGCTCGAGGTGGAACTGCTCGACGTCAGCGGCGGACAGCTGAGCCTGGCGGCCTTTGCGGAGGAAGCCAACCGCTTTGCCCGCGAGGCGGAAGGAACAGGTCGATTCCAGCGGGTCAGCACCCGCTTCAACGCCGATGCGCCTTCCCTGCTGGTGATTCCTGATCGGGATCGACTGGCGGCCCTGGAGGTGAGCCTGCAGGATCTGGTGAGCGTCGTCGGCGACAGCTTCGGCGGCAGCTATGTGAACGACACGTTCGCCGAAGACAGGGTGAGACGAGTCCAGATCCAGCTCGACGGCCCGGAACGCAGCCGTCCGGAAGACGTGATGAGCCTGAATGTGCGTAACCGACGGGGGGCCCTCATCCCCCTGGCCAACCTGGTGCGGCTGGAGCCCTCAACAGCCCCGACGTCGATCCAGCACAGTGCCCTGCACCGCTCGATCACGCTCCAGGCATTGCCGGCTCCCGGAGTGAGCAGCGGAGAGGCGATCGCAACCCTGGAGCGGCTGCAGGCCCAACGCAACGTGCCGGTGACGGCACTGAACTTCGCGGGCCTGGCGAAGGAGGAACGGCAGGCCGGCAGTCGCATCTGGGCGCTGTTCGGCATGGGCCTGCTGGTGGTGTATCTGCTGCTGGCAGCCCTCTACGAGAGCGTGTTGGATCCTCTGGTCATCCTGATCACCGTGCCGCTGGGATTGCTGGGGGTGGTGATCACCCTCGGGACCCGAGGCCTGTTCCTCGATGTCTACGGCCAGGTGGGCATCCTGGTGCTGATCAGCCTCACCGCCAAGAACGGAATCCTGATCGTTGAATTCGCCAACCAGCGCGTCCGTGAAGGGGTGGCCGTGGCGATAGCGATCCGAGAAGCTGCCCGGCTGCGCCTGCGACCGATCCTGCTGACTGCCGTGGCCTCGCTGACGGGCTTTCTACCGCTGGTGCTGGCGCGAGGAGCCGGAGCCGCCAGCCGCATCAGCATCGGCAGTGTGGTGTTCGGTGGTCTGCTGGTCTCCACCCTGTTGAGTCTGTTCCTGGTGCCGGCGATCTACGAACTGGTGAAGGGCTGGGAAACCGGCGACAGACGAAGAGTTGGTTAAGAGGATCCCCACAAGGGTCACGGCTCAGCAGCATTCAGACAGCTTCCTTGCCTCAACGTGCGTAACCGCACTGCTCCCGCTGCCCCTGCCAACGCTCTGAAGTCCCGGAACACGAAGCGAAGGATCAACGCCATCCCGAACGAGCTGCGGTTTGAGGACAGCACCCTGCGGGCGGCAGCCTTCGTGCTCTTCCGGCGGCTCATCGGCAGCGGCCTGAGCCCCGAGGCTGCTGCGACGCTGCTGACCGAACGACTGCACAGCCAGCTGCTGCTGGAGTTGCAGACCGATCTTGAGTGCCTGCACGAAGCAGACGATCAACGCTGAACCATGAAAAAAGCCCCCGCCGAAGCGGGGGCTTGATGCTCAGCTCCTCCGGAAATGGAGGAACGTTGACCATTCACATTCAGCCGAACTTGCCGGCAGTGGAGGCGATCAGGAAGGCCGCGTAGGTGATGAAGTAGCCCACGGTGAAGTGAGCCAGACCAACGACACGAGCCTGAACGATCGAGAGAGCCACCGGCTTGTCGCGCCAGCCGACGAGGTTGGCGAGGGGGGTGCGCTGATGAGCCCAGACGATGGTCTCGATCAACTCCTGCCAGTAACCCCTCCAGGAGATCAGGAACATGAATCCGGTTGCCCAGATCAGGTGCCCGAAGAGGAACATCCAGGCCCAGACAGCCAGGTTGTTGGTACCAAAGGGGTTGTAACCGTTGATCAGCTGGGAGCTGTTGAGCCACAGGTAGTCACGGAACCAGCCCATCAGATAGGTGCTGGATTCGTTGAACTGAGCCACGTTCCCCTGCCAGATGGCGAGGTGTTTCCAGTGCCAGTAGAAGGTGACCCAACCCACAGTGTTGAGGGCCCAGAAGACAGCCAGGTAGAAGGCATCCCAGGCTGAGATGTCACAAGTGCCGCCACGGCCGGGACCATCGCAGGGGAAGGAGTAGCCGAAGTCCTTCTTGTCGGGCATCAGCTTCGAGCCACGGGCATCCAGAGCACCCTTGACAAGGATCAGGGTGGTGGTGTGCAGACCCAGGGCGATGGCGTGGTGAACCAGGAAATCGCCAGGGCCGATGGGCAGGAAGAGGTCTGAGCTGCCGTTGATGGCATTGAGCCAACCGGGGAGATACACAGCATTGGCGTGGCTGGCAACGCTGTTCGAGTTGGCCAGCAGCACATCAAAGCCATAGAGGGCCTTGCCGCTGGCGGCCTGGACGAACTGAGCGAAGACAGGCTCAACAAGGATCTGCTTCTCGGGGGTGCCGAAGGCGACCACCACGTCGTTGTGAACGTACAGACCCAGGGTGTGGAAACCGAGGAAGAGAGACACCCAGCTCAGATGGCTGATGATGGCTTCCTTGTGCTCAAGCATCCGAGCAAGAACATTGTTCTTGTTGGCCTCGGGGTCGTAGTCACGGATGAAGAAGATCGCGCCGTGGGCGAATGCACCGCACATCAGGAAGATGGCGATGTACTGGTGATGGGTGTACAGCGCAGCCTGGGTCGTGTAGTCCTTCGCAATGAAGGCGTACGACGGCATGGCGTACATGTGCTGTGCCACCAGGCTGGTCACGACACCAAGGCTCGCCAATGCAAGTCCGAGCTGGAAGTGCAGGGAGTTGTTGATGGTGTCATAGAGGCCCTTGTGACCGGCTCCAAGATCACCCGGAGTTCCCTTGGGGGGATTGTGGGCGTCCAGGATCTCTCGGATCGAGTGACCGATGCCGAAGTTGGTCCTGTACATGTGGCCGGCGATCACGAAGATGCAACCGATGGCCAGATGGTGGTGGGCAATGTCGGTGAGCCACAGGGCTTCCGTCTGGGGATGGAAACCACCAAGGAAGGTGAGGATTGCGGTGCCTGAACCTTCAGCGGTGCCGAACACCTGATTGAGGGTGTCGGGATTCTGGGAATAGACGCCCCAGTTGCCGGTGAAGAAGGGCATCAGACCTGCCGGATGCGGCATGGTGCTGAGGAAGTTGTCCCAACCGACGTGCTGACCCCGAGATTCCGGGATGGCGACGTGGACCAGGTGACCAGCCCAGGCGATCGAACTGAATCCGAAAAGAACGGCCAGGTGGTGGTTGAGACGCGACTCTGCGTTCTTGAACCAGGCCAGGCTGGGACGGAACTTGGGCTGAAGGTGCAGCCAACCAGCAAAGAGGGCCCAGGCCGACAGGATCATCATGAAGATGGAACCCTGGTAAAGCTCGGCGTTGGT
>JBMOIF010000079.1:0-8940 GCA_049317465.1 Prochlorococcaceae cyanobacterium
CGACCATGGCGGTGGAGGTGCAGAGATTGAGCTGGGCCTGGTTGTGGGCGGCCTTCAGCAGCTCCCAGAGAAGCGGCTCGAGCATGCCCATGCCGTAGTGCTCGAGGTATTTGGGCAGGTGGGTGTGATAGCTGGCCACCAGGGGGAGGTCACGGCTGCGGGCGAGCCAGATGCCCCCCAGGCCCAGGACCGCGGGGTTGACCACGTGAACCAGATCAGGCCCGAAGCTGTCCAGGGCATCGGAGACGGCAGGCCGGGGCAAGGCCAGCTTCAGCTCGGGGTAGAGGGGAAGGGGCATCGCCGGCACACCGATGACCCGGGCACCGGCGAAGTGGGAGGGGGCACCCTCAGGACAGAAGACCAGCACCTCATCTCCGCCGGAGACCAGGTGCTCCACCGTGCGGGTCAGGCGGGTGACGATGCCGTCGACCTTCGGCAGGAAGGTTTCGGTGAAGAAGGCAATCCTCAAGGTCGTCAGCCGGCGGCCAGAGCCCGGGCCTGGGTCGCTGTCCAGGCCGAGATGCAGGGGATGCGCCGACGGTCGCAACGATCCGCCCAGCGGCGTGCCACATCCACCACCTCGGTAAGCAGGCCGTCACTGAGGGTCGTGGGCTGAAGACCCAGATCCAGGAGACAGCGGTTGTCCACGATCAGATCATTTTCGATCGCCTCCTTGCGGGGGTTGGGCAGCAGGGCGACGGTGGCGCCGGTGATCGCCGCCACTTTGTCGGCCAGATCATGGACGCGATGGCTTTCGGTCATCTGGTTGAAGATCCGCACCTTGTCACCGGCCCCCGGAGGATTGGCAATGGCCAGCTCGACACAACGGACCGAATCCCGAATGTGAATGAAGGCACGGGTCTGACCACCGGTCCCGTGAACGGTGAGCGGATAGCCGATGGCGGCCTGCATCAGGAAACGGTTGAGAACCGTTCCGTAATCCCCGTCGTAATCAAATCGGTTGCAGAGCCTCGGATCCCGGTCGGTGAGAGCGGTATTCGTACCCCACACGATCCCCTGGTGAAGGTCTGTGATGCGAATGCCGTCGTTCTTGTTGTAGTAATAAAAAAGCAATTGATCCAGCGTCTTGGTCATGTGATAAACACTGCCAGGATCCGTCGGATGCAGGATGTTCTCTCGGAAACGGGTGCCATCCGGCTGGGGCACTTCCACCGTCAGATAGCCTTCCGGAATTGTGGCTCCTCGATGGGATCCATAGCCATAGACCCCCATCGTACCGAGGTGAACGATATGAATATCGAGGCCGCTTTCAACGATGGCGCAGAGAAGGTTATGAGTGCCGTTGACGTTGTTATCGACCGTGTAGCGCTTGTGGCGCGACGACTTCATCGAGTAGGGAGCGGCCCGCTGTTCAGCAAAATGAACAACGGCCCCAGGCTGCTCGGTACGGAGAAGATCAAGCAGCAGGTCGTACTCGGCGGCGATGTCAAGGTCAACGAAGTGCATGGCACGACCCCCACACTCCTCCCAGGCGCGCAGACGGTCACCGATGGTGGAGATGGGGGTGAGCGATTCGACCCCCAGTTCAATGTCGATCTTGCGGCGGCTGAGGTTGTCGACGATGACCACGTCGTGGCCGGCTTCGGCGAGGTTCACAGCGCAGGGCCAGCCGCAGAAGCCGTCACCACCGAGAACCAGGACCTTCACGTCTGTCTCCTGTTGAACGGAGCGGTGCTCCATCCCGGCAAGCTACTACAGGGATCAGGCTCCCCCACTGATGCCGAAGGCGACGGCCACCATGGCCACCACCAGCACCCCCCCGAGGATGTAGGGGAGCAGCCGCTGCAGCCCCTCGGGGGCACTGCCGGGCTCCACGAACTGCATGCGCGGCTCCTTGGCAAAGGCGTTGAGCCTGCCACCGTCTTCCCTGGTCACGGCCATGGCCGACACTCCGACTGGTCAGACCCTATGGAGACCCTGCCGGTCCAGCCTGAAGCCTTAAAGAGGTGTCATGGCTGACCGTCGGGTCGGCCGACACGACCGACCTGGGGCGAACTGGCCATGGCCTCGGGCCGCCTCGGCATGGGCCCCGCCAGAAAGGCGGTCCGACCGGCCCGGGTGGCCAGGGCCATGGCCTCGGCCATGGCGACGGGGTTGCCGCTGTGGGCGATGGCACTGTTGATCAGCAGGGCGTCTGCGCCGGCCTCCATGGCGAGAGCGGCATCGCTGGGCACACCGATGCCGGCATCCACCACCACAGGCACCCGGGCCTGCTCGACGATCAGGCGGATGTTGGCCAGGTTGGCGAGGCCCTGACCACTGCCGATGGGGGAGGCCAGGGGCATGACCGTGGCGCAGCCGACGTCCTCGAGACGACGGGCCAGGAGTGGATCGGCACTGATGTAAGGCAACACGGCGAAGCCCTCGCGGACAAGAGTTTCGGCAGCCTCCAGGGTCCCCAGGGGATCGGGCAGCAGGTGGCGGCCCTCGGGAATCACCTCAAGCTTGACGAAGTTGTTGTCCTCCTGGCCCGCCAGGCGGGCCAGTTCACGGCCAAGGCGGGCCACCCGCACCGCCTCCTCGGCCGTGGTGCAGCCCGCGGTGTTGGGCAGCATCCAGATCCTGTCCCAGTCGATCGCCTCGAGCAGGCCCTCGTGCCCCGGGGCCTGGCTCTGCACACGCCGCACAGCGACCGTGACGATCTCGCAGCCACTGGAGGCGATGCTGCCCTGCAGGCTGGCCTGGTCGGGGTATTTGCCCGTGCCGGTCATCAGGCGGCTGGAGAAACGGCGTCCGGCGATCACCAGGGGATCGCCGGAGGCGGCCACGGGCCCGGGAAGAGACGAAACGGGGGACGGCATGGGGGACGGGCGGGCAGGAACGGATCGGCAGCTGGCGGTGGCGGACCGGACCGGGGGATCGTTCCTCCTAGCCTGGCCACATCTGAATTGTGGAGCGATGCCGCTGCCGACGCCGCTTCCGTCACCCCTGCCGACCCCTCCGAAGGCGGCCCTGCCCTTTCAGGCGCCGAAACCCCTGCCCGCCAATTCGGCCCTGGGGGTGGAACCCCTTGAACCCCTCAACGCGACCCTCATCCAGGTCGACAGCTTCGACCCTGTGGCCCGGGCCCGTGTGCTGAGCTCCAGCACGCCCCGTTTCTGGCGTGGACGCCTCTACACCACAGACAATCCCCGTGGCACCGTCGCGGAACTCAGCCTCGACCAACTGGTGCCCATCGGCCAACGCATCGACCTGACGGGGTCCCTGCGCATCGGCCCCACCACCGTGCCGGTGAGCGGCAATCTCAATGCCGAGAGCGACCAGCTGGATCTGCTGCTCCTCGGCGACGCGCTGCCGGCGGATCTCGAACCCGGTGGATCCTTCCAGGGACTCGAATCGCTGCGACTCAGCCGCTGGGAGGCGCCGCGGCAGATGGGAACCACCGCGATCCTGCAGCTCCTGCCGGCCAAGGCCCCTGCCGTCCAGGGCCTCTGGTGAGGCTCAGGCAGGCAGGCTCGGATCGAGCAGCTTCAGCCGCCTGCTGGCGGTGCGATTGCCGGGCTCAAGGTCGAGCACCTGGCGATACAGCTCGACGGCTTCCCCCTGTTTCTGCTGCTTCTCGAGCGAGAAGGCCAGGTTGTTGAGGGCCACCGGGTAGGCCGGGCGTGCCTTGAGCGCGGCCCGGTAATGGACCACCGCGTCTTTGTGCTTCTGCTGGGCCGCCAGGGCGAAGCCGAGGGCGTTCTCAATCAGGGCCCTGGCATCCTGGGGTTCGCCGGACAGGCGGCCACGGGCCTGCCGCAGGGTGGCGGTGGCCTGGGCGTACAGCCGCTTCTCCAGCTGAACCGACCCCAGTTCGTAGAGGTCAGCTGCCGTGGCGTCAGCCTGGCGGGAACGCCCCTCCAGGTCACTCAGGCGTCCCTCCAGCTGACGGACACGCCACACCTGCCGACCGACAACGACGGCAATGACCCCTAGAAGGCCGATCAGACCCAACAGATAGGCCTGGGGCAGGGTGATCTCAATGGCCACAGGATCAGCCGCGGGCGGCTCCGGCCACGGTCTCGAAAGCGACGGGGTGCAGGATCGCCAGCTGGGCGAGCATCTTGCGATTGAGGCGCACGTCGGCCTTGCGCAGACCACCCATCAGCCGGCTATAGCTGAGGCCGTTGATCCGGGCGGCGGCATTGACCCTGGCGATCCAGAGGCGGCGGAAATCACGCTTGCGCCGACGACGGTCGCGATAGGCATTGCAGAGGGCTTTCATCACCCGCTGATTGGCCGTGCGGAACAGGGTGCCGTTGCTGCCACGGAAACCCCGGGCGAGACGGAGGATTTTGTTGCGGCGTTTGCGGGCGACGTTGCCCCTCTTGACGCGGGCCATGGCTTCAGTGGTACGGGAAGGTTCGGATCGGGAAAGAACGCGCGGCTCAGCCGGCGTAGGGGAGCATGAGACTCACATTGTCGGCGTCGCGCTCATCGACGACAGCCATGGTGCCCAGCCAGCGCTTCCGCTTCGGACTCTTGTGATCGAGCAAGTGGTTGCGGAAGGCATGCCGGCGCACGAACTTGCCGCTGCCCGTGATGCGGAAGCGCTTGGCGGCGGCCCGGCGGGTCTTGAGCTTGGGCATGGTCTCCGTGTCGCTAGGCACAAACAAGCAGACTAGAACGTCACCCCCCCCTGAGCCAAATTCCTGTGCCAGCGTCCCCAGCCCCCCTGATCGGCCTGGTGGCCGGTGGCCTGCTGGTCCTCGCCGGTGGCTGCCGTCATGCGACCCGCGCCGGCGACGTGCCACTGCACTGGCCCACCCGGCCCCCCGCCCCCCTGCAGGGGGAGACGCCCACGGTGCTGGTGTCCCTGGCGGACCGGCTTCCGGCCGGCGAGGCAACGGCGCCGCTGGTGCTCGACGCCGCCCCGGGCGGCACCCTGCGCCTGGTCGACGGTGCCGGTCTGAAGCGACAGGCCCCCCAGCTGCGCATCCGCTGGGAGCGACGGCCGCTGGCCCAGCCCCTCAGCCTGGAACGGCTGGTTCTGGGCCCTTTCCCCAGCTACGAATCGGCGCTGGCCCAGGCCGACCGCTGGCGGGCGCAGGGGGTCACCCCTGTGCTGGCCCGGCCGGGAGACTGGGAGGTATGGGCTCCGGCAACGGCCCCGGCGGCGGGCCTGCCGGCACGGCTCGAACGGCAGGAGCACCGGGAAGGCTGGCAGCCGGTGCTTGAGGCCACGGGGGGAGCCATCGACCTGTCGGGCCCGGTGCGCATCGAGGCGACGGCCGGCCTGCGCTGGAAGGGGGGACGCCACCGGGGTCGGCTGCTGCTGCTGCCGGATGCCTACGGAACCTGGACCCTGATCGAACAGCTGCCCTTCGAGACCTACCTGGCCGGCGTCGTTCCCCATGAGATCGGGGCGGGCTCCCCGGCGGCGGCCCTGCGGGCCCAGGCCGTGCTGGCCCGCACCTGGGCGCTGGCCAACCAGAAACGGTTCGCCGTGGATGGCTACCACCTCTGTTCCGACACCCAGTGCCAGGTGTACAGCGAACCGGGGCTGGCGGACGGACCGGTGCGGCAGGCCCTGAAGGCTTCCGCCGGGCAGGTGCTGGTCTGGGAAGGCCGGCCGGTGCAGGGGGTCTACAGCGCCAGCAACGGAGGTGTCATCGCCGGCTTCGACGAGGCCTGGGCCGGAACGGCGCCGCCCTATCTGCGGCCCGCCCTGGACGGTGACCCGACGCGATCACGACTCACCCGCCTGCCCCTGAAGGACGATGCGGCCGTGGCACGCCTGCTTGCCGACCCGAGAGGCCTCTGGGGGCAGGACCATCCCCGCTTCCGCTGGCAGCGGCGGCTCACGGCAGAACAGCTGCGGTCCCTTCCCGGTGCCGACGGCATCGGCCGACCGCTGCGACTGATGGTGGCGGACCGGGGCCCCAGCGGCCGGGCGCGCACCCTGCGGATCGAGGGCAGCGACGGCGCCCTCAGCCTGCGGCTCGACCAGATCCGCCGTCGGCTGCCGATGCTGCCGAGCACCCTCTTCACGCTCCAGACCGATGGCCCCTCCGCCTGGCTGGTCAACGGCGGCGGCTTCGGGCACGGGGCCGGACTCTCCCAGGCCGGCGCCATCGATCTGGCCCGGCGGGGATGGAGCACCGAACGCATCCTGGGCCACTATTTTCCTGGCACCCGACTGCAACCTCTGAAATCACTCCCGCCAGAGGGATCCCTCTAAAGTCGCCACGACAGCGGGGAGGTCATGGGGAGAACCGATCCCGTCGACGACGAGGGGACCCTGGAGGTCAATGGCTGGGGCGAGGACGCGTCCCCGGACTGGTCCCAGGGTCGGCGGCGCAAGGCGCTCATCTTCCTTGTGGCCTGCCTCGGAGTGGGTGCGGCGCCCCACTGGCTCGGCCCCCTGCGGGGCGTGGTGCCGGCCCTTGGCTGTGCTCTGGTGCTGGGGGGCTACAGCCTGCGCACCCTTCTGGCGAGCCGGTCGCCCCTGGCCGACCTGGCCGACCCCGATCCCCTGGATGAGGCCTGCCCCCTGCCGTCCGTGGATGTGCTCGTGGCGGCGCGGGACGAGGAGTCGGTGATCGAACGGCTGGTGCAATCGGTCAGCGCCATCGACTACCCAGACGACAGGGTGACCCTCTGGGTCATCGACGACGGCAGCCAGGACCGCACGGGCCGGCTGCTTGACGAGCTGAGCGAACAGCATCCACGCCTGCAGGTGCGTCACCGGACCCGCGATGCCGGTGGTGGCAAATCGGGGGCCCTGAACGCCCTGCTGCCCCACCTGCACGGCGACTGGCTGATGGTGCTGGATGCCGACGCCAGCGTCACGCCTGACCTTCTGCAGCGCCTGCGTCCCTGGCTGGCGGGCTCCGACTGGGACGGCCTGCAGCTGCGCAAGGCGGTCGTGCACCCCCAGGCCAGCCTGCTGACCCGAGCCCAGGCCCTCGAGATGGCCTTCGACGCCGAGATCCAGCAGGGTCGCATCGCCCAGGCCGGGGTCGGTGAACTGCGGGGCAATGGCCAACTGCTGCGGCGAGCGGCCGTGCGCGCCTGCGGCGGCTTCAACGAGGACACCGTCACCGACGACCTCGACCTGAGCATTCGCTTTCTGCTGGAGGGGCATCCCGTGCTGGTGCTCTGGGATCCGCCCGTGCTGGAGGAACCCGTGACCCACTGGTCGGCCCTGCTGAGGCAACGCCAGCGCTGGGCCGAAGGAGGGCTGCAGCGTTACTTCGACTACTGGCCCGCCCTCGTCTTCACAGCTCCCCTGTCCCGCCGGCAGCGGCTGGATGTGGCGCTGTTCTTTCTTATCCAGTACGTGCTGCCGGTGGCCTCCTTCGGTGACCTGCTCGGGGCCCTGGGCTGGCGCCAGTCACCACTGCTCTGGCCCCTCTCCCTCTCGACGCTGACCCTGAGTGCCCTGGCCCTGATCCGGGCTGGCCGCCGCAGCAGCGAGGGCCCTGCCCTGCCGGTCCCCACCCTGCCGACGGTGCTGCTCGTGAACCTGTACCTGCTGCACTGGTTCCTCGTGATCCCGTGGGTGAGCCTGCGCATGGCCACCCGCCCCAAACGACTGGTCTGGGCCAAGACAGTCCATGCCGGACTGCCTGTGACGACGGGCTGAGAGCTGTCGCGGGCCCTCAGGCAGCCTCCCCGTCGCCCTCGGCCTCAGGCTCAACCACCACATCGCCATTGAAGAAGTCCGCCAGACGCCGCGCATGGCTGCGCAGCCGATCTTCGGTGTAGCTCTGCGGAGCCTGGACAGACGCAGGGGGCGAAGGGCTGGGTGAAGGGGGCGGTGAGTCGGCCTGGGCAGGGGACGCCTGCGAGGTTGGGGTTGGGGGCTGGGTCAGTGGAGAGGCCGTCGGGGCGGCGGCCCTGGCCACAGGCTGGGGCGCGGGCTGGGGCGCGGGCTGGGGCTGACCGCTTTCAAGCAGCACCTGACGGGCACCGCCCAGGGTGCGCTCGGCGGCCTGCTCGAGCAGGGGGAGGCGGGTCTGCACCATCGAGAGCCAATTGGGGGCCACCCTGACCACGGCCCGCTGGGCGTCGAGCCGCACCAGTTCGGCCTGCTGCGACAGCAGCATGCGGGTGGAGGGCAGTTCGAGATTGGCCAGCATCTGCTGCCAGAGGGCCGCCAGATCGTCGGCCGGTGGGGACGGTGCCGGCGACGGCGGTGGCGACGGCGACGGTGGCGGTGGCGGTGGCGACGGCGAGGAGGATGCCGTCGGAACGGGGCTGGGGGCGGCCGGGGCGGCGGCAGCAACCTGGGCCGGCTCGGCCAGCAGGCCCAGCAACAGCACCTCAAGCCAGAGTCTGGGCTGAGCGCTCTGCCGCAACTGGGCTTCGCTGCCCCGCAGTCCCTGCTGCCAGCGCAGCAACCGCTGTGGCCCCAGGCGCCCGGCCAGGTCAGGCAGGGCCCCGCGGCTGGCCGGCGAGAAGGATGTCAGTTCCGGCCGGTCGGGGGCCACCGCCACCAACGCCAGGTCCCTCAGCAACCCGGCCAGACCCTGCAACACGGAAGCAGGCTCCCGTCCCCGGTCCAGCAGGGCCCGGCCGGCGGCCAGCAGGGCCACCGGATCCGCTGCCGCCAGGGCTTCCCCCAGCTGCAGCAGCTCCTGCTCGGGCACCGCCCCCAGCAGATCCCACACCATCTGGGGCTCGACCGGCTCCGGCAGCAGGCTCAGCTGATCCAGGAGGCTCTCGGCGTCCCGCAGCCCACCCTGGGCGAGCTGGGCCACCAGATGCAGGGCCTCCGGCTGGATGGCGATGGACTCCTCGGTGGCGATCCAGGTGAGATGACGCTCGAGGGCATCGAGGGGGATGCGGCGAAAGTCGAAGCGCTGGCAACGGGACAGGATCGTGGGCAGCACCCGCTGGGGGTCGGTGGTGGCCAGCACGAACACCACCCGCGGCGGCGGTTCCTCCAGGGTCTTGAGCAGGGCGTTGAAGGCGGCGGTGGAGAGCATGTGG
>JBMOIF010000080.1:0-8731 GCA_049317465.1 Prochlorococcaceae cyanobacterium
CAGCCAGTCATCGAGGACGTCGAACCATCCCCGGCCTGCCGGCGCCCGCCCTACGGCAATGGTCATGAGAAGAAGCTTCACGAAGCTTTACAGGGCCGACCATAGGCGCTGGCGAGCGGTTCTGCAGGGCACCGCCGGGAGAATGCGCACATCTACTCAGGCTGCCCCTTGCCTAGGGTTTGCCCACCCGGTTTTCATCCATGTACGCCGTCGAGCTCAGCCTGCGCCTGTCGCCCCTGCCCGTTTCGGTGCAGCGACGGGAACGGGCCGACGCTGAAGCTCTCTATCAGCAGATCCGCCAGGCGGTGGAGCATGGGGAGCCACGGCTGCTGGACCTCACCTGCGAGAAGGCGGAGGAGAAGCGGGTCTGCCTGCTCTCCAGCGAGGTCCTGGCCGTCCAGATGTACGAGAAGTCGGCCCTGGGAACCGGCAGCAAGCGGCCCGGCTTCAGCATCGATGGTTGAGTGCCCCTGCCGCGTCGACCAGCTCAGCTTCCGCTGGCCCGACGGCAGCCTGGGCCTCAACCACTTCAGCCTGGCCCTGCCGGGCCCGGGGCTATGGATGCTGGTGGGGGACAACGGCAGCGGCAAGAGCACCCTGCTGCGCCTGATCGCCGGCGTGCTCACCCCTGCCGGCGGCAGCATCCACTGCCCGGCGCCGCCGGCGCTGGTGTTCCAGAACCCAGATCATCAGCTGTTGCTGCCGGGCTGCGGCAGTGAACTGCTCTTTCACAGGCCCGAGTCGGCGGACCCCTCAGCCGCGGCCCGCCGGGGGGCGGTGGAGGAGGCCCTGGCTCGAGTGGGGCTGGCGGGCTATGCGGGTCGACCGATCCACAGCCTCAGCGGCGGCCAGAAACAGCGGCTGGCCATCGCCTCGGCGCTGATCAGCGGCGCCCGACTGCTTCTGCTGGATGAGCCCACGGCACTGCTCGACCCTGACAGCCAGGCCGACGTGCTGGGCCTGATCCGCGAGCTCTGTTCGGGGGAGCCCCCCCTGACCGCCCTCTGGGTCACCCACCGACTGGAGGAACTGGACCGCTGCGACGGCGCCATGCTTCTCCGCGGCGGCCGGGCGGACGACCGCTGGAGCGATGGCCGTGAACTGCGGATCCGCCTCGAGGGGTTGCCCTTGGGCAGGCCCGACCAGTAGGTTTTCTCTCACATTCCTCGGTAGCTCAGCGGTAGAGCGGTCGGCTGTTAACCGATTGGTCGCAGGTTCGAATCCCGCCCGGGGAGTTTCTTCACACCATCGTCATCTTCTCCTCGGCTGCCATGTCGGCCACTGTTCTGGGATGGGCGCGAATGCCCCCCAGCGGGCCAGAGGCAGAACGGAAGAACGTGGCACGGACAAATTGTGAAGCATTTCCGCACTCTTGCCAAAAGCTTTCTGGATTTTTGGCGTCCGTGCAGCGAAATGCTTACCTCGCCGCACCTTGCACGGGACGATCATTCGTTTTCTCTCTATAGTTCAACAGAAGGATCCAACGGAGCGCCTTCCATCTCCAACGCCCTCAGCCAGCTGCGATGAAGCCCTGCATCCTCCTCATCGAAGACGACCGGGACATGCGTGAACTGGTCGCCGGCTCCCTTGAGCACGCAGGGTTCGACGTGCAGAAGGCCGAGGACGGCATCAAGGGACAGGCTCTGGCGCTGCAGTACACCCCTGACCTGGTGGTACTGGATCTGATGCTTCCCCGTGTCGACGGCCTGACCCTCTGCCAGCGGCTGCGGCGGGACGACCGCACGGCGCAGATCCCGATTCTGATGCTCACCGCCCTGGGGGGCACCAAGGACAAGGTCACCGGCTTCAATTCCGGCGCTGACGACTACCTCACCAAGCCCTTCGAGCTGGAGGAGTTTCTGGCCCGGGTCAAGGCCCTGCTGCGACGCAGTGACCGGGCCCCCCTCTCGAGCAAGCACTCCGAGATCCTCAACTTCGGCCCCATCACCCTGGTGCCCGAACGTTTCGAGGCCATCTGGTTCGAACAGCCAGTGCGGCTGACCCATCTCGAATTCGAACTGCTGCACTGCCTGCTCCAGCGCCATGGCCAGACGGTGGCTCCATCCCTGATCCTCAAGGAGGTCTGGGGCTACGAGCCCGATGACGACATCGAAACCATCCGCGTTCACATCCGTCACCTGCGCACGAAGCTCGAGCCCGATCCCCGCAAGCCCCAGTTCATCAAGACGGTCTACGGCGCCGGTTATTGCCTCGAGCTGCCCACGGGCTCCCAGCTCGATGAGCTGAGCCGCCGCATGGCCGATTTCCGTCTGCAGCAGCAGTCAGCCTGACCCCTGTCCCTGGCCGGCGAGCCGCAGCAGCGTCACCTCCCAGGCCAGCCGGGGCTGACCATGCCCCAGCAGCTGACGTCGCAGCTGCTCGAGACGTCGCTGGACCGGCTCCGACGGCTGCCGTCGCCAGAGCATCAGCTGCAGCAGATCAAGGAGCCAGAGCTGTTGTTCCGTCTCCAGCGCCTCGCTCACATCCCGGGCCAGGGCCAGGCAGTCGAGGGACTGCTGCGGTGGTGGCAGCAGCCGGTCAAGCAACCCCGGGGGCAGCTCGGCCCAGCGGCGACGGTGCTCCCGCAGAGCCCCCGGAGAGCCCCCCGCCAACTCCAGCAGCGCAGGGGGTTCCCCCTCCAGCGGTGGATCGGGCAGCACCTGCACCAGTTCGTCGGCCCCCAGGGGCCTGAATCGGACGCACTGACACCGAGACACGATCGTGCTCAGCAGCTGATCCCTCGAGCTGGCCAGCAGGATCAGCAGCCCTGATCCCGGCTCCTCAAGGGTCTTGAGCAGGGCGTTGGCCGGTGCCTCGGCCAGGCGCTCGAGGCCGTCGAGCAGCACCAACGAACGCGGAGCCTCCAGGGGCGGACGGGCCAGAAACCCCGCCAGGTCGCGCACCTGCTCCAGCCTCAGCTGCGGTGGCGCCTTGGGCTGAAGGCCTTCCTCACGGGCCTTCGAGGCCGGCACCAGCCGTCCTCGGTCGCTGTAGGTGGGTTCCACCTGCAGCAGATCGGGATGGTTGTCGAGGGCGATGCGACGGCGCAGGGTCGTGTCGGGACCGCCGCAGAGCCCCTCCAGCAGGCGTCGCACCACCAGCCGCTGCCCCACCCCCGGCGGCCCCACGAACAGGTAGGCCGGTGCAAGGCGCTGACGGGCCAGGGCCGCCTCCAGGAGCTGCACGGCCAGGGGCTGACCGACCACATCGGCGAACAACCCTCGGGAAGACCCCCCGTTCATGCCAGCTCCTGCCGCAGGAGGGTGCGCAGAGCGTCCTGCACCGCCTCCGGAGAACCGTCGGCGGCGAGGCGCCGCCAGCCGGGAGCGTCGGCCAGCCCTGCGAAGCCCTCGCGCACCCGTTCCAGAAAGGCCAGTCCCTCAGCCTCGATGCGGTCATCGGGATTGCCCAGGGCCCGGCGGCGGTTGATGGCCAGGGCCGGCGGCAGATCGAGCCAGATGCAGAGATCCGGGCGCAGGCCTGCCGTTGCGATCTGCTCCAGGGTGGCGATCAGGGCCGGGTCGAAGCCACGCCCGCTGCCCTGGTAGGCCGCCGTCGAGCCGCTGAAGCGATCGCTGAGCACCCAGTGGCCCGCTGCCAGGGCGGGCCGAACCAGCGTGTCGACATGCTGGGCGCGGTCGGCGGCGTACAGCAGCAGCTCACTGCGGGGCACCGGCGCCGCCCCCTCCGGTGGCTGCAGCAGCAGCTGCCGCAGGGCCCACCCCAGGGGAGTGCCCCCCGGCTCGCGGGTGCAGACCAGGGCGGCGGCCGGCGGCATCAGGCCGCTGCCGGGCAGCCAGTCGGCGAGGGCCCGCAGCTGGGTGGTCTTGCCGCAGCCATCGATGCCTTCCAGCACCAGAAACCGACCGCTCATCGGGCAACGGGGCGCTGCAGCAGGGCATTGAGCACCACCGTGATCGAGCTCATGGCCATCAACAGGGCCGCCAGGGGCGGCGTGAGCAGCACTCCGAAGCGGGGCAGCAGCACACCGGCGGCCAGGGGGAGCACCACCAGGTTGTACCCGAACGCCCAGGCCAGGTTGGCACGCACACAGGCCAGGCAGCCCCGGGCCAGGCGCAGGGCCTCCGGCACCGCCTCCAGCCGCTCACCCAGCACCACCAGATCGGCCGTGTCCTGGGCGATCTGCGTGCCCGTGCCGACGGCGATGCCCAGGTCGGCGGCGGCCAGGGCCGGGGCATCGTTGATGCCATCACCCACCATGGCCAGCGGCCGCGGGCCGGCCTCGACGGCGGCCACCTTGTCGGCTGGACGCAGCTCCCAGGCCAGGGCCGCCGCCGGAATCCCCAGCGCCTCTCCCAGCCGGACCACCGGTCCCTCGCGATCCCCGCTCAGCACCCCCAGCCCCAGTCCCAGCTCCCGCAGCTGCACGAGGGCCGAACGGGCATCGGCCCGGGGCGCGTCGCTGATCGCCAGCAGCCCAAGCAGCGCATCGCAGCACGCCAGGGCAACGACAGTCGCCCCCTGCCGCTCCTGACGGGCCAGCCAGGCGTCAGCGACCGGCCCGCCGGCGCCCACCCAGCCGGGGCGCCCCAGGCGCAGCTCCCCGGCCACCCCCTCGACGACACCGGTGACCCCATCCCCCGGCAGGCTGCGGTCGCCGCTGCAGGCGGGCAGGGTCAGGGACAGCTCCTCGGCGGCCTGAAGCAGCGCCCAGCCCAGGGGATGGCGGCTGTGGCGCTCGAGGGCCGCGGCCCGGCTCAGAAGCTCATCGGCACTGAGATCAGGCGCCAGCACCAGCCGGTCGACGAGCCGGGGACGGCCGACGGTGAGGGTGCCGGTCTTGTCGAACAGCACATGACGCACCCGGGCCGCCATCTCGATGGCATCCCCCCCGCGGAAAAGCAGCCCCCGCTCGGCGGCCCGGCCGCTGGCCACCATCACGGCGGTGGGGGTCGCCAGGCCGAGGGCGCAGGGGCAGGCCACCACGAGCACGGCGATCCCGAGCTGCAGCGCCAGGGCCAGGGGAGTGTCGGCACCGGCGCCGAGGCTGCGGTGGTGGCCATGGCCATGGGCCAGACCATGCAGCACCTCGGGGAACAGCTGCGTGCCCCAGAGCCACCAGAACAGCACGGTGGCCAGGGCCAGAGCCAGCACGATCCAGGTGAAGCGTCCGGCCCAGCGGTCGGCCAGGGCCTGGATCGGAGCCCGCCGGGCCTGGGCCCGTTCGACCAGCGCAATGATCCGCGCCACCGCTGAGCCGGCACCGTCGCGCAGCACCTCCAGGTCGAGGGGGGCCTGCAAGTTGAGGCTGCCCGCCGCCAGCTCAGTTCCCGGAGAGGCCGTCAGCGGCAGGGGCTCCCCGGTCAGGGCCGACACATCCACACTGGATGTCCCCTGCATCACCCGGCCGTCGACCGGCACCCGGTCACCGGGCAGCAACCGCAGGCGGTCGCCGGGTCGCAGGGCCCCCACCAGCACCGGCCGGGGGGGACCCTCACCGAGCACCAGCAGGGCCTGGTCGGGCTGCAGCCTGGCCAGGCGTTCCAGGGCGCGGCCGCTGCGGTGGCGGGCCCGCTCCTCGAGAAAGCGACCCAGCAGCACGAACCCGAGCAGCATCACCGGCTCGTTGAAGAAGCAAGACCAGCCGACGGCGGGCCACAGCAGCGCCACCAGGCTCGCGCTCCAGGCACTGGCCAGCCCCAGACCGACCAGACTGTCCATGCCGGGATGGCCCCGCCGCAACCCCTGCCAGCCCCGCCGCAGGATCGGCCGGCCGGGACCGGCGAGGGCCAGGGTGGCCACCACCCCATGCAGGCGCATGTCGGCCAGCGGACCGGCCATGGCCAGATGACCGACGCTGCTCACGAGCAGCAGCAGCAGGGCGACCAGCAGGGGCCGCCAGGAGCGCCAGCGTGCCGTGGGGGCCGGGGCGACCGGACGTTCGTCCGGCCGCAGCCGGGCCGGAAAACCGAGATCGGCCAGGCTCTCGAGCAGCCCCTCGACGGCAGGCGGCGGCTCCTGCAGGGCCACCCAGGCGGTGTGGGTGAGCAGGTTGACACTCACATCGCCGACACCGGCCTGGGCGCGAAGGCGCCGCTCGACGGCCGCGACGCAGCCTCCGCAGCGGAGACCGTCGATCTCGAGCAGCAACGGATCCGAAGTCATGGCCCAGGCTAGGTCGGGCGCAGACCGGTCACACTGGAGCCGCTGTCCAGCTTCCGCCCCACCGTGCCCCGCAGCCAGCGCAACGACAACTTCATCGACAAGAGCTTCACGGTGATGGCCGACCTGATCCTGAAGCTGCTGCCCACCAACCCGCGGGCCAAGGAGGCCTTCGCCTACTACCGCGACGGCATGAGCGCCCAGGGCGACGGCGATTACGCCGAGGCCCTCGAGAACTACGAGGAGGCCCTGCGACTCGAGGAGGATCCCAACGACCGGGCGTTCATCCTGTACAACATGGCCCTGGTGTTCACCAGCAACGGCGACCACGAGCGGGCCCTGAACCACTACGAGCAGGCCCTTGAGCTCAACGGGCGCATGCCTCAGGTGCTCAACAACATGGCGGTGATCCACCACCACCTCGGCAACCAGGCCCAGGAACGGGGCGACGGCGATGAGGCCGACCGCCGCTTCGACCTGGCCGCCGAGTTCTGGACCAAGGCGATCCGGCTGGCGCCGAACAACTACATCGAGGCCCAGAACTGGCTCAAGACCACCGGCCGGGGCGGCGCCGACGTGTTCCTCTGACCGCGGTTCAGACCGCGGTTCAGTCGGCCGTCGGGTCGACCCCCAGGGCCGCCACGAGGGCCTCGGTGACCCCCCCCGCCTCGAGGATCTGCAGGCCCAGGGCCGCCGCCGCCGGCCCCAGGCCGCTGTTCCTGGGCACCACCGCCCGACGGAAGCCGAGGCGGGCCGCCTCCTGCAGGCGCAGCTCCAGCTGGCCCACCGGCCGCAGCTGGCCCCCCAGGCCCAGCTCGCCCACCAGCACGGTGCCGGGGGCCAGGACGAGGTCGCGGTAGCTGGCCACAACCGCCGCCGCCACGCCCAGGTCGGCCGCCGGCTCCTCCACCTCCAGACCGCCGGCCACGGCGAGATAGCAGTCGAACCGTGACAGGGGCAGGCTGAGATGCTTCTCGAGCACCGCCAGGATCTGGTGAAGCCGGTTGGTGCCGATGCCCGTGGCCGTCCGCCGGGGGCTGGCGTAGCTCGTGGTGCTCACGAGCGCCTGCAGTTCCACCAGCAACGGCCGCGTGCCCTCGCAGGCCACGATCACCGCGCTGCCGGGGCTGGCCTCGGCCCCCCCCAGGAAGAGCTCGCTGGGGTTGCTCACCTCCACCAGTCCGCGGTCACGCATCTCGAACACCCCCAGCTCGTGGGTGGCACCGAAGCGGTTCTTGGCCGCCCGCAGCAGCCGATGGCTGGCGAAGCGGTCCCCCTCGAAGGTCAGCACCGCATCCACGAGGTGCTCCAGCACCTTCGGGCCGGCCAGCATCCCCTCCTTGGTGACATGGCCCACCAGCAGCAGGGCGATGTCGAGGCGTTTGGCCAGGCGCTGCAGGGCGGCGGCCCCCTCCCGCACCTGGGCCACCGAGCCTGGGGCGCTGGCCAGGTCGGCGTCGTGGAGCGCCTGGATGCTGTCGACGATCGCCACCGCCGGCCGGAGGGCCTCGAGTTCCCGCAGCACCTCCTCCAGGTCGGTCTCGGCCAGCAGCTGCGGCTCGGCGGCGGCGTCGGGCAACAGCCGCCGCCAGCGCAGGCGCACCTGCTGGGCCGATTCCTCGGCGCTGACGTAAAGCACGCTCACCTGACGGGCGAGGGCGGCGGCGGTCTGCAGCAACAGCGTGCTCTTGCCGATCCCCGGGTCCCCGCCAACGAGCACCAGCGACCCGGGCACCAGGCCACCCCCCAGCACCCGATCGAGTTCGGCGAATCCGGTGGCGAGGCGCGGCAGGGGCGCGTCTCCCTCGGCGGTGATGGCCTGGGAGCGCCGGGGGGCGCTGACGGCTTCGGCCTCCGGCAGGGCCCGGCGACGGCGACCGTCGGGGGCAGGGCCGGCGGCCTGTTCGACGAGGGTGTTCCAACTGCCGCAGGCGGGGCAGCGGCCGAAGAACTGGCGGCTCACCCCACCGCAGGACTGGCAGACGTAGGCAGTGGCGGTTCGGCTCACGCGTGACTATGAAGAAAGTTGACTTGATCCGGCCGAACTCCTGTTCCGATCGGTTGAGTACATCGAATTCCCCTCTCGCGTCACTCCATGTCGGTTGCCCCTGCTGCCCATTCCGGCAAGGAGACGATCCTCGTGGTCGACGACGAGGCCAGCATCCGACGCATTCTGGAGACACGCCTGTCGATGATCGGGTACAACGTGGTCACCGCCGCCGACGGCGAGCAGGCCCTTGAGCTGTTCCGACGCCAGCCGGCCGACCTGGTGGTTCTCGACGTGATGATGCCCAAGCTCGACGGCTACGGCGTCTGCCAGGAGCTGCGCAAGGAATCGGACGTGCCCATCGTCATGCTGACGGCCCTGGGCGACGTGGCCGACCGGATCACCGGGCTCGAGCTGGGGGCCGACGACTACGTGGTCAAGCCCTTCAGTCCCAAGGAGCTCGAAGCCCGCATCCGCTGCGTGCTGCGCCGGGTCGAGAAGGAGCAGGGCAGCAGCGGCATCCCCAACTCCGGGGTGATCCAGGTGGGTCAGCTGCGGGTCGACACCAACAAGCAGATCGGAAGAGCACACGTCTGAACTCCAGTCACGTACCAAGTGATC
>JBMOIF010000081.1:0-8694 GCA_049317465.1 Prochlorococcaceae cyanobacterium
GGTGCGTCGCCGGCGCGTGCGCGCGCGGCGCGCGGCCCCAATATCACTCCCCCCGTCCCCGCCTCCGCCCAGGCGTGCGCGAGGGCTCTCGCGAGTGGGACGAGCAGCTGCAGGAGCTGCGGGCCACCAAGAACCGCCGCCTGATCACCGGTTCGATCACCCACTGGCGCTTCCAGGCCCCGTCGCTGCGCCTCTCTCCCGAGGGCTGGACCGCCCCGCGGGCCAGCTTCACCAACGATCCCTTCACGCCGGCCCAGGTGTGGGTCGATGCCGACGAGGTGACCTCCTGGCAGGAGGCGGACGGCACCACCGTGATCCGCTCCCGCGGCAACCGTCTGCTGCTCGAGAACAAGCTGCCGCTGCCGCTGCCCTCGACCCTGCGCATCAAGCCCCAGCAGGACAAGCAGGTCCAGAACCGCTGGGCCCTGCTCAACGACCGCGATGATCGCGACGGCCTCTATCTGCAATACACCCTTCCCGAACAGAAGCTGGGCAGCGCCAGCCTCACCGTTCGGCCCCAGTTCATGCTGCAGCGGGCGTTCAACGGCGACAACGACGCCTACCCGGCCCCGGGGGCACCGGCGGGGTCCAATGCCGTCAGTCAGCCCAACACCCTGGCGGATCTCTTCGGCGTCGAGGCGCAGCTTGAAGGGCCCCTGGGGCTGGGCGGCTTCAATGCGAACCTCGACATCTCCAGCTTCGCCCCGGATCGGCTGGCCAACGCCACCCGCGCTAACGGGGAACTGCGGCAGCCGCTGTCGCTGCCCTGGATCGGTGATACCCAGGCGCGGCTGTTCGGCGCCTACCGCTACCGCGTCTGGAACGGCTCCCTCGGCCAGCAGGACATCTACGCCGCCTACGGCGGCTTCGTCGCCAAGCAGGGTCTGCTGCCGGCCCCGCCTGGGGTCTCGGCCTCCTACATCTGGCGGGTCGGGGCGGGCAACTACCAGAGCAACCTCTTCGCCCAGGGCAACCAGGAGAGCGTCGACCTGGCGGCCCTGTGGCGCGGCAATCTCTACGCCTCTGCCAACCTGCGTCTGCCGCTCTGGACCGGCCAGTCGCTGCCGCTCACCTCCGAGGGGGCGTACCGCTACTCGCCGGTGCCGGTGGTGCCGGGTCTCACCTTCAGCCTGGTGCCCTTCACGAACCTGGCGGCCTACGGCAACGGCGACAGCCAGTCGCTGCTCGGCATCTCGGGGGGACCCACCCTCACCCTGGGCCATTTCAACCGGCCCCTGTTCGACTTCACCCGCCTCTCCCTGTTCGGCAGCGTCACGGCCAAGGGAGGCGACAGTCCGCTGGCCTTTGACCGCTATGTCGACACCGCCACCCTCGGTGTCGGTCTGACCCAGCAGTTGGTGGGTCCGCTGCTGCTCAACGGCGGCATTGAGTACAACGTCTCGGGCAGTTCCGGCGAGTACGGCAAGACCACCAACTCCTATGTGGAACTGCGCTGGCAGCGGCGTGCCTACGACATCGGCGCCTACTACAGCCCTTACACCGGCATCGGCGGCCTGCGCATCCGTCTCAATGACTTCGGCTTCCGCGGCCCCGGGGTGCCGTTCGTGCCCTGGGAGCCCCGCCGGGGTGAGCTGGCGGAGCCCTGAGGCCGGCCGAGCTCAGTCGGGGCCGCCCACGATCAGGTTGCTGCGGTATAGATCGGCTCCGGCGAACTGCAGGCCTTCCACCCGGGCACCGTGGGTGAGGGCCTGGATCACCACGGCCTCCCGCAGGTCGGCCTGACGCAGGTCAGCGCCACTGAGGTCGGCGTTGGTGAGGCGGCTGCCCTGCAGCCGGGCCTGGCGCAGGTCGGCACCGCTCAGGTCGGCTCCCTCGAGGTTGGCGTCCCGCAGGTCAGCCTCCCGCAGGTCGGCTCCGCGCAGGTCGGCACCGATCATGTGCACACCGCGCAGGTCTCGGCCGCGCAGATCGGCCCCCTGCAGTGCACAGCCGCTGCAGAAGCCGCTCTGCAGTTCCTGCAGCGGATCGGCCAGGCCAGGGTTGAGCAGCGCCAGCGGGGTGAGCGAAGCCAGCAGCAGCAGCCGCTGGGCCCAGGGCCCGGGGCGACGACGCAGAGTACGGCCCATCGCGTGTCTCTCGCTTGTGTCTCTGTTTTAGACAGACTTTCTGCTGGTGGCCGTGAATCAGCCCTGGAAGCCCGAGAGGTACGGCAGTCGTGCCGCTGTGGCCAGCAGTTCGGCGTCATGGGCCAGCAGCTGGCCGGTGGCGTCCCAGCGGCCGCTCAACAGCATCCCGTGGGGACCGTCGGCCAGGGTCAGGGGCCAGCGACGGTCGCCCTGCCGCAGTTCGCGACCGGCCACGTCCAGCTCCCAGGGGGTGGCGGGTGCCGCGGAAGCCAGGGCCTGCAGCTCCTGCAGCACGGCCTGCGGGGCCTGCAGGCAGGGAATCCCCAGGGCCAGGCAGTTGCCGAAGAAGATCTCGGCGAAGCTTTCACCCACCAGGGCCCTGATGCCCCAGCGCATCAGCGCCTGGGGGGCATGTTCGCGGCTGGAGCCGCAGCCGAAGTTGCCGTTCACCAGCAGCAGCCGGGCGCCCGCGTGTTCGGGGCGGTCGAAGGGATGGCTGCCCGCCCGTTCGAGGCGGTCGTCGGCGAAGGCCTGCTCGCCAAGGCCGGCGAAGCTCACGCCCTTGAGAAAGCGGGCCGGGATGATGCGGTCGGTGTCGATGTCATTCCCCGGCAGAGGCAGGGCCGTGCCGGTGACCAGGGGGATCGGACCGGAGGGGAAGTCCATCGTCGAGGCGGGAGGTCGGCAGGGGGTGGGGGGAGAGGGCGCGGCAGGCGGCTCAGGGCAGCAGTCGGCGCACGTCGCTGACGACTCCGGTGACGGCGGCGGCGGCCACCATCGCCGGACTCATCAGCAGGGTGCGTCCTGAGGCCGAACCCTGGCGGCCCTTGAAGTTGCGGTTGCTGGAGCTGGCGCTGATCTCGCGCCCCTCGAGCCGGTCCGGGTTCATGGCCAGGCACATCGAGCAGCCCGGGGCACGCCAGTCGAAGCCTGCCTCGCGGAAGATCCGGTCGAGTCCTTCGGCTTCGGCGGCGGCGGCCACCTGTTCACTGCCGGGCACCACGAAGGCCCGCAGGCCCGGTGCCACCTGCCGGCCGCGGGCGATGGCCGCCGCCGCCCGCAGATCCGAGAGGCGGCCGTTGGTGCAGCTGCCGATGAAGCACACATCCACGGGCAGGCCGGCGATCGGCGCCCCGGGCTGCAGGTCCATGTAGCGGTAGGCCTCCTCCGCCAGGGGGCGCTCCTGGGGATCGATCTGCTCAAGGGTCGGCACGCATTCGTCGACGCCGATGCCCTGCCCGGGTGTGATGCCCCAGGTCACGGTGGGAGTGATGGCGCTGGCGTCGATGCGCACCTCATCGTCGAAGACGGCGTCGGCATCGCTGGCCAGGGAGCTCCACCAGGCCACGGCCCGCTCCCACGCCTCGCCGGTCGGTGCCGCCGGTCTGCCGCGCAGGGCGGCGTAGGTGGTGGCGTCGGGATTGACGTACCCGACCCGGGCGCCGCCCTCGATGGCCATGTTGCAGATGGTCATGCGCTCGTCCATCGACAGGGCGTCGATGGTGGGACCGGCGAATTCGTAGGCATGACCGACCCCGCCCTTCACCCCCAGGCGACGGATGATGTGCAGCACCAGGTCCTTGGCATAGACCCCGGGCTGGAGCGTCCCGTCGACCCAGATCCGCCGCACGCGCAGCTTGGTCATGGCCAGGCTCTGGCTCGCCAGCACGTCACGCACCTGGCTGGTGCCGATGCCGAAGGCGATGGCGCCGAAGGCGCCGTGGGTGGAGGTGTGCGAGTCGCCGCAGGCCACGGTCATGCCGGGCTGGCTCAGGCCCAGTTCGGGGGCGATCACATGCACGATGCCCTGACGGCCGCTGCCGATGCCATGCAGGGTGATGCCGTGCTTGTGGCAGTTGCGTTCGAGGGTGCTGAGCATCTCCTCGGCCAGAGGATCGGCGAAGGGCCGCTGCTGGCTGGTGGTGGGCACGATGTGGTCCACCGTGGCCACCGTGCGTTCGGGATGGCGCACCGTCAGACCGAGGTCGTCCAGGGCGGCGAAGGCCTGGGGGCTGGTGACCTCGTGAATCAGGTGCAGACCGATGAAGAGCTGGGTCGAGCCACCGGGCAGCTCGGCCACCCGGTGCAGCTCCCAGACCTTGTCGTAGAGGGTGCCGGCGCTCAAGGGGATCCCGGACGGGAGGGACTGGTCACCCTAGGCCCGGATGGCACCCGCCCTGCCGGGGGCTTCAGCCGGCAGGGGTCATCTGCACCGGAATGCGCGGCACTGGGAAGCCGTTGCGGCCGAGCACCTCGGCGATCGTGCGGTTGGTGTCGAAGTACACCTGCCAGTAGTGGTCGGTGTGGGTGTAGGGGCGCACGGCCAGACGGGGGCCGCGCTCGCTGAACTCGAGCACCTCCACATCGGCGGGCTTGCCGGGGTACTGGTTGGGTACCGCGGCCACCCCTTCCTTGAGCAGGGTGATGGCGCGGTCCACATCGGCGCTGTTGTCGAGCTGGGCGACGAGTTCGACGCGACGGAACGGATGGGACGAATAGTTCTTGAGGGTGTCGCCGAACAGCTTCCCGTTGGGCACCATCGTGCGCACGCTGTCGGGGGTCATGATCGTGGTGACGATCATGCCGAGCTCTTCGACGGTGCCTTCGACACCGCCGGCCAGGACGTAGTCACCCACCTTGAAGGGGTGCAGACCCTGCAGGAAGGCGCCGGCGGCGAAGTTGCCCAGCAGACCGCTCACGGCGGCACCCACGGCCAGGCCGGCACCGGCGATCAGCGCCGCGAAGCTGGTGGTCTGAACACCGAACAGACCCAGAATCGCGAGCAGCAGCAGCACCCTGAGGGTGGTGCTGATGATCGAGGCGAGGTACGCCACCAGCCCGGCCTGCATCCCCCCCCGCGACAGCGAGCGGCGGGACAGGCCCACAACAAAGCCGATCACCCAGCCGCCGATCACCCAGAGGGCGATGGCCCCGGCGATCTTGAACAGAAAGGGAACGATCAGACCGGGAAGCAGGTTGGGATCGAAGCTCATGGTGCAGGTCAAGCCCTCCGATCATCGCCGTCGCCCCCGGGCTGTCAACGCAACCGGGCGGCTGGGGTGAACCTCCTGAACGGGATCAGCCATCTCCGCCAAGGCATGCCATCGCTGATCAGCGGTCAGCCGTCCAGCTGCAGCCGCAGCCGGTTGAGCGCTTCGCCCACGGTGAGGGTCTGGATCCAGCGTCGCTCCCGGCTCGCTCCGAAGCGCACCGCTTCGCTCTGGCTGCCATCACGACCGCTGAGGCCGATGTGCACCAGGCCGACGGGTTTGTCGACGCTGCCTCCTCCGGGGCCGGCGATGCCTGTCACGGCCACCCCCCAGTCGGCGCCGGTGCAGCGGCGGACGCCCTCGGCCATGGCCAGGGCCACCGGATCACTCACCGCCCCATGGCGTGCCAAGGCCTCGTCCGGCACCTGCAGCAGGCCCTGTTTGACGGAGTTGGCGTAGGCGATCACCCCCCCCAGGAACACGTCCGAGGCGCCGGGCACTGCGGCCAGGGCGGCGCCGATCCCCCCCCCGGTGCACGATTCGGCCACGGCCAGGGTCTCGTGCCGTTGCCGCAGCAGCTGCAGCACCACCGAGGCCAGGGAGTCGTCATCGCCACCGAAGCAGTGGTGGCCCAGGCGTTGCCGCAGGGTGTGTTCCACCGGAGCCAGCAGATCGTCGGCCGCCGCGATGGTGTCTGCCCGGGCCGTGAGCCGCAGGGTCACCTCGCCGGCCCCGGCGTAGGGGGCGACGGTGGGGTTGTCGAGCGCGAGGAGGTCGGCGACCCGCTCGGCCAGGCGGCCCTCGCCGATGCCCCAGAAGCGCAGGGTGCGGCTGCGGTGCACCCCACAGCTGAAGGGCTGCTGCCGCAGCCACGGCACCGCCGTGGCCCGCCACATGGCCTGCATCTCGGAGGGCACCCCCGGGAAGGTGAGCAGGCTGAAGCCCGGGCGGGGGCTCCAGATCATCCCTGGGGCGGTGCCGGTGGGGTTGGGCAGCACGGTGGATCCCTGGGGCAGCAGGGCCTGCTTGCGGTTGCCGGCGCTCAGGTCTTGGGCCTGGTGGCCCAGCCTCGCGGCGATGGTCTCGATCACGTCGGAACGCTCCTCCAGCGGTGCCCCGAAGGCCTCAGCCAGGGTCGCGGTGGTCAGGTCGTCGGGGGTGGGCCCCAGGCCGCCGGTGCAGATGAGCAGGTCGCAGCGTCCGGCCGCCTCGAGCACGGCCTGCCGCAGGCGGTCGGCGTTGTCGCCCACCACGGTCTGGCGGTAATGGGCAATGCCGAGGGCCGCCAGTTCTTCGGCCAGCCAGCGGGCATTGCCGTTGAGGATGTTGCCCAGCAGCAACTCGGTGCCGATGCAGAGAATCTCGGCGCCGCCGCCGCTGCCGTCCATCGACATCCGCCGTCAGGGGCGACTGGCCGCCTGGGGCAGGCGGTCGGGTTCGTCGCTGCCGACGGCAGGCATCACCGCACCCTCGGAGGCCGCTTCGGCGTCGCGGCGCAGGGCCCGCTGGCTGCGCACCACCACCCACACCAGCACCGCCGTGGCCAGCGCCAGCCAGAGGAAACGCATTTCGGCATTGGCCGCCACCAGGGCCAGGGACGCCAGCCACTGGGTGAAGGCATAGATCAGAACCACCGTGCGGCGATGGCTGAAACCCGCCCGCAGCAGGCGATGGTGCAGATGGCGTCGGTCGGGATAGAACGGCGAACGCCCGTCGCTGACGCGGCCCATGATCACGGCCGACATGTCGGCCAGGGGCAGGGACAGGATCAGCAGCGGCAGCAGCAGGCTCACGGTCGTGAGCTCCTTCGCCGGACCCACGAGGCTGATGGCGGCCAGCGAGAAGCCGAGGAAATACGAGCCGCCGTCACCCATGAAGATGCGGGCCGGGTTGAAGTTGTGGCGCAGGAACCCGAGGCAGGCGCCCGCCAGGGCAGCGGCCAGAAGGCCCGCACCGTTCTGGTGGAGGCTGAAGCTCACCGAGAGCAGTGCGATGGCGGCGATGCCGCTGACGCCGGCCGCCAGGCCGTCGAGGCCGTCGAGCCAGTTGATGGCATTGGTGATGCCCACCAGCCAAACGACCGTGGCCAGCAGGCTGAGCAGCGACGGCAGGGCGAGCGAAAGACCGCTGTCGAAGGGGAGGGTGACGGCGCCGATGCGCACACCCTGGCTCCAGACCGCCATGGCCACGCCGATCTGCAGGGCCAGCCTGGGCAGGGGGGGCAGCTGGAAGAGGTCGTCGCTGAGGCCGATGGCGAAGAAGCCGAGGCTGCCCAGCAGGGTGCTCCAGATCAGGTGATCCCGGGAGGCCGGCAGCTCGCCGAAGCCCCCCAGCAACCAGGTCAGCAGCAGGGAGAGACAGAAACCGACCACGATGCCGACCCCGCCGAGCCGCACCATCGGCGTCAGGTGCTGCTTGCGCGGGTCGGGCTGGTCGGTGAGGCCCCAGCGCAGGCCGAAGCGACGCACCACCGGCACGATCAGTGCCGTGAACAGCGTCGCCGTGCCCAGGGTCAGGACCGCCGGCAGGATCGGAATGGCAGCCAGCGCGCCGGAGGGCATGGGGCAGACCGGACGTTCAATCTGAGTCTAGGCGGCCGGTCCAGGGGCCATCGCTGCGGGCAGCGGCTGCTCATAGAGGGGAAACCGGCTGCAGAGCTCGTCGACCCGGCGTCGGCAGCGCTCCTCAATGCTGCTGTCACTGGGGTTCTGGAGCCGGTCGGCGATCACGTCGGCCACGGCCGTGAAGGCGTCGGCATCGAAGCCACGGCTGGTGAGCGCCGCGCTGCCCAGCCGCAGGCCGCTGGTCACGAAGGGGGACTCGGGGTCGAAGGGGATCGTGTTCTTGTTGGCGGTGATGTGCACATCGCTCACCAGCAGGTCGGCCACCTTGCCGGTCATGTTGATGCTGCGCAGATCGAGCAGCACCAGGTGGTTGTCGGTGCCGCCGCTCACCACATCGATGCCCCGCTCCTGGATCCGGGCCGCCAGGGCCTGGGCATTGAGAATCACCTGCTGGCTGTAGGTGCGGAAGGAGGGCTGCAGGGCCTCGCCGAAGGCCACCGCCTTGGCGGCGATCACGTGCTCCAGCGGCCCCCCCTGGCTGCCGGGGAAGACGGCCTTGTCGAACTGCTTGCCGAAGTCGGCATCGCCTGTGAGGATCAAGCCGCCGCGGGGCCCACGCAGGGTCTTGTGGGTGGTGGTGGTGACCACATGGCAGTGGGGCAGCGGGCTCGGGTGCAGCCCGGCCGCCACCAGGCCGGCGATGTGGGCCATGTCGGCCAGCAGATAGGCGCCCACCTCATCGGCGATGGCGCGGAAGGCGGCGAAGTCGATCGTGCGGGGGTAGGCCGAGTAGCCGCACACGATCAGCTTGGGGCGGTGCTGCAGGGCCAGCTCGCGGATCGTGGCGTAGTTGAGCTGCTGGGTGTCGGGGTCGACGCCGTAGTGGAAGGCCTGGAACCACTTACCGCTCACGTTCACGGGCGAACCATGGGTGAGGTGGCCGCCGTGGGAGAGGTCCATCCCAAGGATGGTGTCGCCGGGCTTGAGCAAGGCCAGGAACACGGCGAAGTTGGCCTGGGCGCCGCTGTGGGGCTGCACATTGGCCCAGGCGGC
>JBMOIF010000082.1:0-8491 GCA_049317465.1 Prochlorococcaceae cyanobacterium
GCCTGCAGCCGCTCGCCGCTGGCGCGGCTGCAGGCCTGGCGGCGGCCAGCCCCCCCGGCCCCGGGGCTGGCGGTGCGGCTGCCCCTGCGCCAGCGGTTGCAGGCGGTGGGACGCCTGGAGGTGATCCATGGCCGCCGCCTGGCCCCGCTGCTCTGGGCCCGGTCCCACGACCTGCTGCCGGCGGGGCTTCCGGTGCAGCCCTGGGCCAGCCGTGACCCCGTGGCCGTGAAGGAACGGCTTGAGGAGGCGGGGCTGGTGCCCGAGACCGAGCGGGGGTTGTGGTCGGCCGAGACGACGCCGCCGGTCGAGCCGCCCGCCGGCCGCCAGCGGCTGGTGCTGCTCGAGCGGGGGCGGGATCGGTTGCTGCCGCTGGTGCTCGGGTCTGGCTGGCTGCCGGGGGCCTGGCTGCTGCAGCCCGTGGGGCTCACCCTGCCGGCCCCCGGCGTTGAGGTGGTGCTGCGCCAGCAGAGCTGGGAACTGCTGGCCCCCGCCGCCGATGCCTGACGGCGATGGGTCGGCCCAGCGGGCCCGGGCGCTGCTGCAGGGGCTGCAGGCCGCCCCCCGCCGGGCCGACCTGGCCCGCTCCCTGCACTTCCAGTGCCTGGACGAGGCCACCATCGGTGAGCTGTTGCCGCTGCTGCGGCAGGTGCCCCTCGACGACGACGCACCCTCGCTGCTGCCCTGGGTGCGTTCCGACTGGGAATGGCTGCGGGGCGACCGCGCGCTGGCCCGCCACCTGGCCCGCCGCGCCCTCGACGATCCCGCCGACGGGGGCGTGCTGCCGCAGGTGCTGCTGATCGGGGCCCCCAAGAGCGGCACCACCTCCCTGCTGGCCTACCTGGAGGTGTTTCCCGAACTCTGGCGCCATCCGCGCAAGGAGCTGCATTTCCTGGATGGCCGCTGGTCCTGGGGCGAAGACTGGTACCGCCTGCAGTTCCCGTCCCCGGAGCGGCTGCAGGGGCGCCTGGCCATCGAGGCCACCCCCGATTACCTGCAGGATCCCCTGGCCCCCGAACGGGCGGCGGCCCTGATGCCCGAGGCGCGGCTGATCGTGCTGCTGCGGGAGCCGCTGCGCCGGGCCCTCAGCTGGTTTCAGCATCGCCAGCGCCTGCTGGGGGGCGGCGAGCAGGCCGAGGCGTTGATCAGTGCCGAACTGCACGATCTGGAGCGCCTCAGCCCCGGGCAGCGGGCTGAACTGGGGTGGCGGGCGCCGAACTGTCTGGCCGGAAGTCTCTACGTGGACCAGATCAGGCGCTGGCTTCGCTGTTACGAGCAACACCAAATCCTTGTGTTGCGCTTTGAAGATCTGGTGATTGATCCTGCGGCCACCTGTCAACGGGTGGGGCGATTTCTTGGGCTGCCGCAAAGGGAATTGACGGTGGAGGCCCGCCAGACCCTTGGCCAGGCCTGGAATGTGGCGCCCGAGCCCTACCCGCCATTGTCGAGCCAGCTGGCGGGCCGGTGCCGCCGCACGCTGCTGCGCGACGCCCTGCTCCTCTGGCAGCAGCTCTGACGCCCAGAGGCGAAGGCGAATCTGAGAGGGCATTAATCCTTGAACGCTGACATCCGCCGCGTCCTGCCCCGCCGTTGCTCCGGATTTGCCCTTCCGCGTGGTAATTTATGCCCAACGCCACTTTTCCAACAGGGCCGATCCATGACCGTTACCAACACCTCGACCCTTTCGATCTTCACCTCGCCTCTTGCAGTTCCCGTAGCACCCCCAAATACCAACGCGAATGCGGTGGATGCCACTGCTCCGGGTGGCACTCTTCTGGGAGGGGTGGGTACCACCTACGGCACCACCAACTTTGAGTCAGCCCCACAGAACGTTGTGCTCACGGGTACCAACAACTACCTCAATGTTGGTGGTGGTGCAGCCAACATCGCTGTTCTTGGCGGCGGTCAGATTGTTGAGTCTGCTCAATTCCTCGGTACCGACTCAGGCAAACTCATCTCGATCGAGCTGAACACGACCAACGGCGCTGCCAATGCGTCTGACGTCAATGCCATCATCAACACCGCTGCCTTCGTCTCCGGCAATACGGTCGGATCCACCGAAACCGTTGCCCAGGCCGGTGGTGGCCTCACGCCCAACCCCACCAACTTCTACGTTCACGGCGGTACAGGCGACGACACCATTGTCGGTTCGTTCCTCAGCGACTTCATCCGCGGTGGTGCTGGCGACGATGTCATCAGCGCCTTCGGTGGCAACGACCTGGTGCGCGGCGGTTCCGGCAGCGACAGCATCGACCTCGGTGCTGGCCTCGACACCCTGTACTACACCAGCGATCAGGTGGTCACGGGTGACAGCGACACCCTCACCAGCTTCACCTCTAGCGAAGACACCCTCGTCTTCGAGAAGGCCATCGACTCCACCTTGGTGTTCAGCAACGGTGATGACCTCACCGGCTACAAGACCATCACCTTCACCAGCGGGTCCCAGTCGACCACCCTCAACGTGGTGTCCGGTGCCATCAAGAAGAGCGACATCACCTTCCTCTCCTGATCGACAGGTCTGGCAGCAATGCCTTTTCAACCCCCGCCTCGGCGGGGGTTTTTTGTTGGCCGCTTTGGCGGTCAGCCCTTGGCCTCCATCCAGTTCGGTCCGGCGGCGATCTCCACCTGCAACGGCACCCGCAGCGTCACCGCCTGCTCCATCGTCTGCACCACCAGCCGGCTCACCGTTGCTTCCACGTCGGGGTCGCATTCGAGCACCAGTTCGTCGTGCACCTGCAGCAGCAGCCGCGCCGGCAATCCCTGGCCCAGCAATTCCCGGTCGAGGTCGATCATCGCCTTCTTGATGATGTCGGCGCTGGAGCCCTGGATCGGCGCATTCGCCGCCGCCCGCAGCTGCTGGGCCTCCATTCCCCCCCGCCGCGCCACCTCCAGGTCGATCTCCTCCGGTGGTCTCCCCAGCAGGCGGCCCAGGCCCTGCGGGTTGAAGGCGAAGGGCCGGCGGCGGCCCATGATCGTTTCGACCCAGCCCTGGCTCAGGGCCAGCCGTTCTTGCCATTCCAGAAACGCGAACACCAGCGGGTAGCGCTCCCGGAACCGGCTCAGAAACGTCTTCGCGTCGGCCTGGCTCACCCCCGTGGCGCGGGCGAAGCGCTGGGCGCCCATCCCGTAGATGACGCCGAAATTGATCGTCTTGCCCAGCCGTCGCTCGTCGGCCGTCACCGTGTCCTTGTCGAGCAGCAGCCGTGCCGTGAGCGCATGCACGTCATCCCCCTGCCGGTACGCCTCGATCAGCGGCTGCTCCCCTGACAGGTGCGCCAGAATGCGCAGTTCGATCTGGCTGTAGTCGGCACTCAGCAGCCGCCAGCCCTCCTGGGGCAGAAACGCCTGGCGGATGCGGCGGCTGAAGGCCGTGCGCACCGGAATGTTCTGCAGGTTCGGGTTGCTGCTCGACAGGCGGCCCGTGGCGGTGACGGCCTGGTTGAAGTCGGTGTGCACCCGGCCCGTTTCGGGTTCCACCAGCGCCGGCAGCGCCTCCACGTAGGTGCTGCGCAGCTTGCTGATGGTGCGGTGCTCCAGCACCAGATTCACCACCGGGTGGTCGTCTTCCAGCTTCTCCAGCACCGCCGCATCGGTGCTCCAGCCGGTCTTGGTGCGCCGTGACTTGCGCCGGTCCAGACCCAGCGTCTCGAACAGCAGTTCCCCCAGCTGCTTCGGGGAGGCCAGGTTGAAGGCCACGCCCGCCGCGGCCTGGGCCTCGCGTTCCAGGCGTTCGAGGTCGCAGGCCATCTCGGCCCCCAGCGCCGCCAGGCAATCGGTGTCGATGCGGATGCCCGTGGCTTCCATCTGCGCCAGCACCGGCTCCAGCGGCAGCTCCAGCTGTTCCAGCAGCGGCCGCAGCTTCGGGCCGAGGGTGTCCAGTTCGTGCCGCAGCCGTGGCGTCAGCCGCCGCGTCAGGTGCACATCCATGGCGCAGTACTGCGACGCCGCCTCGAGGGGCACATCGGCGAAGGTCTGGCCCTTGCCCACCAGGCTGGCGAAGCCGGTCGGCCGGAACCCGAAGCAGCGCTCGGCCAGGTCATCAAGGCTGTGGCGGGCATTGGCATCGCGCAGGTAGTCGGCCAGCAGCGTGTCCATCACCACGCCGTTCAGCTCCAGCCCGTGGCGCAGCAGGATCAGCCGGTCGTACTTGGCGTTCTGCAGCGTCTTGGGGTGGTCGGCGCTGGCCAGCCACGGGGCCAGGGCCGCCAGCACGGGCTCCAGCGGCAATCCCTCCGGTTGGTCGAGCCGTGGCGTGTGGCCCACCGGCACATAGGCCAGGGCGTCGGTCGCTTCGCCCCAGGCCAGGCCGATGCCCACCAGCTGCGCCCGGAACGGATTCAGGTCGGTGGTCTCGGTGTCGAGGGCCACCGGTGCCGCCGGGTCGGTGCAGGCCAGCAGCCGCTGCACCAGCGCCTCCAGGGCCGCCGTCGTGGTGATCAGCGCCGGCTCCAGCACCGGTGCCGTCGCTGGGGGCTCAGTCGGTTCGGTGGTTTCGCTCGTTTCGGCCGGGGCCGCCACCGGTGCCGTTGCCGAGAACTGGGCGGCGAACCGCGGCACCTGCCGCACCAGGCTGGCCAGCTCCAGGGCCTCCAGCTCGGCGCTCAACCGGTCGGTTCTCACCTGCCCCAGCGGCAGCCGCGGCTCCGTGGGCAGGGGCACCGTCACCAGGATCTCGGCCAGGTGGCGCGAGCGGTAGGCGCTGTCGCGGCCCTCCTCCAGCCGGCTGCGCAGGGCCCCCTTCTGCTGGTCGAGGGCGGCGTAGATGCCGTCGAGGGTGCCGTGCTGCTTCAGCAGACCGATGGCCGTTTTGGGGCCCACACCCTTCACCCCGGGGATGTTGTCGGAGCTGTCGCCGGTGAGGGCCTTGAGGTCCACCACCTCGGCCGGCGTCACCCCCAGCTTCGCCTGCACGCCGGCGGCATCGATCAGGGTCGGCCCAGAGCTCTTGGCGTAGGGCCCGCCGCCCATGTACAGCACGGCGATGTCGCGCTGGTCGTCGACCAGCTGGAACAGGTCCCGGTCCCCCGACAGGATCCGCACCCGCCAGCCCTCATCGGCCCCGCGGCGGGCCAAAGTGCCCAGCACATCGTCGGCCTCGTACCCCGGTGCCTCGCACAGGGGCAGGTCGAGGCCCTCCCGCAGGATCCGCTGCAGGTTCGCCAGGTCGGTGAAGAAGTGCTCCGGCGCCTCGTCGCGGTGGGCCTTGTAGGCCGCATCGGCCTCGTGGCGGAACGTGGGTTCGGCGGTGTCGAAGGCGATCACCAGACCCTGCGGCTCGAGGCCGCCGCAGGTGTCGAGCAGGGCCTTCAGAAAGCCGTAGGTGACGCTGGTGGGCACCCCGTCGCGGGTGCTCAGGCCGCCGTCGCCCCCTTTGCTGAAGGCGTAGAAGCTGCGGAAGGCCAGCGAGTGGCCATCCACCAGCAGCAGCAGCGGTCGGGGGCTCGCCATGGCCGGTGGTCGCTGCGGCCCAGCCTGGCAGGCGGTGTTGCCGCATCGGGCATCCTGGAGACAGCCGGCCGCCTCCGATGCCCCGCCAGCCCAGCCGCTACGCCGTGCATCTGTTGCTCGAGGGGGGGCATCGGCAGACCGTTCACTTCCCCGACATCGCCAGCTTCCAGAGCTGGTACGCCGAGAACCTCAACCAGCCCGACGCCCAGGCCTTCGTCAACGTGCCCCTGCGTCAGCTCGAAGGCGAGTACCTGGTGCTGCGGCCGCGGGCGGTGCTGGCGGTGCACGTGGAACCCGAATTCCGCAGCCTCGACGATGGCTGACCCCCCTCGCCCAGCGCGATGACCGAAGACCGCCTGCGGCTGCTCTGGGGCCTCACCATCGCCGCCGGCGCCTCGGCCCGGGTGCTGGCCCGCCTCAGCGGTCTGCCGGGCGTGGTGCTGCTGCTGGCCTCGGGGCTGGTGATCGGCCGCGCCGGTTTCGGCTGGGTGCAGCCCCTCGACCTGGGCACGGGGCTGGGCACGGTGGTGGGCCTGCTGGTGAGCCTGGTGCTGTTCGACGGGGGCCTCAACCTGCGCCTGCCGGCCGGTGGTCCGCGGGAGGCGGTGCTGCGCATCGTGCTGGTGCGGCTGGCCCTGGGCCTCGGCGGTGGCGCGGCGGCCGCCCACTGGCTGGCGGGGCTCAACAGCCCCCTGGCGGCGGTCTATGGCGCCATCGTGCTCGCCACCGGCCCGACGGTGGTCACGCCCCTGGTCGAACAGATGGGCCTGCGGCCCCCCCTGGGCGAGGTGCTGGAGGGGGAGGGGCTGGTGCTCGAACCCATCGGGGCCGTGCTGGCACTGCTGCTGCTCGACCTCGTGCTCGGACAGGTCAGCGGCTGGCAGGGGGTGGCCCGTGGTGTGCTGCTGCGGCTGGGTTTCGGCCTCGGCATGGGCCTGCTCACCGGCCTGCTGCTGTCGGAGCTGCTGCGGCGCCTGCCCGACGATCCCGGCGGTGGTCTGCGGCTGCAGATCACCCTGGGGGTGCTGCTGCTGCTCACCAGCGCCTGCCAGAGCCAGCTCGAAGAATCGGGTCTGCCCGCCGCCGTGGCGGCCGGCTGGGTGGTGGCCCGGCGTCCCGCCAGCCGCCCCGAAGAGCTCGATGCCCTGATCCGGCAGCTGGCCCAGCTGGCGATCACCGTGCTGTTTCCATTGCTGGCCGCCGATGTGTCGTGGGCCGAGCTCAGCCCCCTCGGCTTCGGTGGTGTCGCCTGCGTGCTGGTGCTGATGCTGGTGCAGCGTCCGCTCACGGTGGGGTTCGCCACCCAGGGGCTGGCCCTGGCCTGGCCCCAGCGGCTGCTGCTGATGTGGCTTGCCCCCCGCGGCATCGTCACCGCCGCCGTGGCCAGCCTGTTCGCCATCCGCCTCGAGGCGGCCGGCATCCCCGGCTCTGGACGCCTGCAGGGGCTGGTGTTTCTCACGATCCTGATGACCGTGGGCATCCACGGTCTGACGGCACCCCCCCTGGCCCGGCGCCTCGGCCTGGTGCAGCCCCCCGAGGCTTCAGAGGGTGAGGCTGGCCTCGATCCGGCCGCGGTCCTCCCCGAGGGGGTGCAGCAGTAACCAGGTGTCGACCAGGTCAGGCCCCTGCAGCCGGCCCAGCAGGGCCGCCCGCAGGCTCTTCATCAGCACCCCCTTGCGCACCCCGGCGGCGGCCACGGCCTGCTCCAGCAGCCCACGGGCGGCGTCGGCATCGAGGCTGGCGGCCGCAGCGGGCAGCAGCGGCAGCAGGGCCGCCAGTCCCTCCCGGGCGCCGGGCTGGGCCAGCTGGTCGCGGGCCGCGTCGTCGGGCGTCGGCCGCTCGAGGAACGGCCGGGCCTGGTCGACCGCATCGTTGAGGCGCAGCAGCGACGGACCCAGCAGCCGGCACAGGTCCAGGGCCCAGGGGCCCGATGGCGGCAGGGTCAGCCCCGCCGCCTGCCAGAGGGGCTGCAGCCGCTGCAGCAGATCCTCGGGGGGCAGGGCATGCAGCACCTGGCCGTTGAGCCAGTTGAGCTTGTCCCAGTCGAAGCGGGCGCCGGCCCGGTTCACCCGCTCGAAGCCGAACACCGTCGCCGCCTCGCCCAGGCTGAAGCGTTCGCCCATCCCTTCCGGCGGTGACCAGCCCAGCAGGGTCATGTAGTTGGCCAGGGCCTCGGCGGTGTAGCCCATGGCCTTGAAGTCGGACACCGAGGTCACACCGTCGCGCTTGGAGAGCTTGCGACCTTCGGCATTGAGGATCAGGGGAGTATGCGCGAACTGGGGCAGCGGCAGTTCGAGGGCCTGATACAGCAGCAGCTGCTTGGCGGTGTTGGCCAGATGGTCTTCGCCGCGGATCACGTGGCTGATGGCCATGGCCGCGTCATCGACCACCACCACCAGGTTGTACAGCGGATCCCCGATGGCATCGGCCGGGGCGCGGCGGGCGATCACCATGTCGCCGCCCAGGTCGCTGCCCTGCCAGCGCATCTCTCCCCGCACCAGATCGGTCCAGGTGATGACGGCGTCGTCGTCGATGCGGAAGCGGATCACCGCCTCGCGGCCCTCGGCCCGGTAGGCCGCCTCCTGCTCGGGGCTGAGCCCGCGGTGGCGGTTGTCGTAGCGGGGGGCCTGCTGCGCCTGGCGCTGGGCCTCGCGCATCGCCTCCAGCTCTGCCTCATTGGCGTAGCAGCGGTAGGCGTGGCCGCTGGCCAGCAGCCGGGTGATGGCGTCGCGGTGGGCTTCGATCCGGGCGCTCTGGATCACCGGCTCCTCGTCCCATGCCAGCCCCAGCCAGGCCAGGCCCTCGAGGATGTTGGCCGTGAACTCGGGTTTCGACCGTTCCCGGTCGGTGTCTTCGATCCGCAGCAGAAACTGCCCGCCCTGATGGCGGGCGAACAGCCAGTTGAACACCGCCGTGCGGGCGGTGCCGATGTGCAGGGTGCCGGTCGGGCTTGGAGCCAGACGAACGCGGACGGAACTCACGCGAATTTCAGGAAACGGGACTGACGGGGCTCGAACCCGCAACTTCCGCCGTGACAGGGCGGTGC
>JBMOIF010000083.1:0-8458 GCA_049317465.1 Prochlorococcaceae cyanobacterium
CCCAGCCAGCTGCTCACCAGAAATGACAGGGCCCGCTTGACATCGATCTGGGCCAGGGCGATGAGCGATCCGACCACTGCCGTGGTGCCGCCGATCACCACCAGCACCGAGCCCACCAGTGGGCAGAGGCTGAGCAGCGGTTGCAGACGCAGCAGCACCCAGGCACCCCCGACCACCACCACCGAGTTGCGCAGCACCGTGGAGGGCAGCGGACTCTCCATGGCTTCATCGAGCCAGAGGTGGAGTGGGATCTGGGCACACTTGCCCATGGGACCTGCGACCAGCGCCAGCAGGATCCACGGGAGCCACGAGGGGAGGGAGGGGTCGGCGGCATGGTCGGCGGCCCAGGCGGCCAGGCCATGGAAGTTCCAGGTGCCGGTGAGGGGCAGCAGGGCGATCACACCGGCCAGCAGCACCAGGTCACCGATCCGCTTGGTGAGAAAGGCATCGCGGGCCCCCTTGACCACCAGCGGCTGGTTGTACCAGGTGCCCACGATCAGGTAGGTGCCCAGGGTGAGCAGCTCCAGAATCACGTAGCTGAAGAACAGCGAGTCGGTGAGCACCAGGGCGCACAGTCCGGCCTCGAAGAAGCTCAGGGAGCCGAAGAAGCGGGGCCAGCCCCAGTCCATCTCGAGATAGCCGATGCTGTAGATCTGCACCAGCACGTGCAGGCCGGTGATCACGGTCATCGCGATCAGGGCGGGCTCGGTGATCACCCCTTCAAAACCGATGTTGAGCCCGGCGGAGTGCAGCCATGTCCAGCCGAAGCGCACCGGCTCGTACAACATTTCTCCACCGGCACTGGCGTTGGTGTGCAGAGCCATCAGGGCCAGGGTGCTGTGCACGAAGGCCACGGTCACCATTGAGAGGTTGAGGTAGCCGCAGGGTCGAGGGCCGGTGCGGGAGATGAGCCCCGGGGACCAGAGCAGGGACAGCAGGGCGGCTGCAAAGGGGTACAGCGGCACCAGCCAGGCCGTCTGGAGCAGAAAGGCGGTCATGGCGAGGGTCGAGGGGCGGCCCCGGGGGCGGGACCGTGTCGCGGAAGTGTATGGACGCCCACGGGGGATTTGCGGCCCGGCAGCCGTTGGAATGGCCGATCACAGCCAGAAGCGGTGCTTATCGACGGGCCGGCGGGGCCTGGGGCGCTTCCAGGGGTTGGAACTGGTAGCCCGCCCCCCGGATGGTCTCGAGGCAGGTGGCCACCCCCAGTGGCCGCAGCTTGTTGCGCAGGTAACGGATGTAGACATCGACAAGATTGCCGCTGGCCCTGCGGGCATCGCCCCACACCCAGCCGAGAATCTGTTGACGGCTGAGGGTTTCACCCGGGTGACGCATCAGCACGTGCAGCAGCTCGAATTCGCGTCGCGTCAGAGACTCCCGCCGGTCGGCCACCACCACTTCCCGGGTTTCACCATCGAGGCGCACACAGCCGATGATGAGCTGCTCCACCGTGCTCGCATGGGTGCGCAGCAGGGTCAGGAGCTGGCGCAGTCTGGTGCGATCCAGCTTGAGGGAAGTGGTATCGGGCAGCTCCTGCAGGGCGAGCAGCAACTGGTCGGTGAGCGACTGAACATGGCGTACCTTGTCACAGGAAAGACCGTCATCTGTGGGCGTCCTTCCAACATCACCCAACTTGCGTTAGAAGCGCCTCAATGCAATTCTGCATCAGGATTGCCTCAGCGAAGGCCCTGCGCCGCAGGTATGCAGAACCTGCATAGTCTTAACGAGACTCGTGCACGCCCCCCCCCCCAGCGTGGATCGCAGGATGTACCCGGTTCCCCGCAGGGTCTCGAGCATTCCATCGACACCGTGGGGCCTCAGTTTGGTGCGCACGTAGCCGATGTACACATCGAGCAGATTCTCCTTGCCCCGCTGTGATTCTCCCCACACCTCACGCAGAATCCGCTCCCGCGTCAAGGCTTCGTCGGGGTGGCGCATCAGAAAACTCAGCAGATCATGCTCCCGCCGGGACAGATGGAGGCGTTCTTCCGCGACGGTCACATCGCTGCTGCGCAGGTCGATCCGCAGGGGCCCCACCTGCAGCTGTGATGACTGCGTTCTCGCCGGCGGCGGTGTGCTCCCCAGCAAACGCCCGGCTTTGGCGATGAACAGGCCAAGGGCAGCCAGGTTCAGCAATGGGTTCAGGTGCCCTCGCAGGTCATCGAGGGCCACCACCAGCTGTTCAGCTTGTCGGTTGATGTCGAGAACCGTCTCAGTGTCATCCGCAGCGTGATTGCGTGCATGCCCTGCGTTGATGGCAACGGGACCGACGGCAACCATGCGAAGGGACTGGTGGATTCCAGCTCACCATCGTTTCAGGGCCGGTGAACTCTGACAACCGTCTGTTCTCGCTGATGCAGAAGTTGCAAGAACAACCTTTGTGCACGCTTAGAGGGGCTGGGGATCCCTGGAGGGCCCTCCCTGGGGCGGCAGCTGGGGGGCTTCAGGCCTCGGAACCGGCGGATTCAGGCCAGTCGCGCACGATGTAACCGGTGCCGCGCAGGGTCTGGATCATGCCGTCGCCACCGAGGGGACGGAGCTTGCTGCGCAAGGAGCGGATGTACACATCGAGCAGATTTTCCTTGCCCAGATGGTCCCGGTCCCACACCTGCTCGAGAATGCGCTCCCGCTCCAGGGCCTCACCCCGGTGGCTGAGGAGAAAGCGCAGCAGGTCGTACTCCTTGCGGGTCAGGTTCAGGGGCCGGTCATGGACCGTGACATCCAGGCTGCGGGGGTCGAGGGTGAGGGGGCCCAGCCGAAGCGCCTTCAGGCGATCCGTCTCGATCGCGGCGGCGCCGAGACCGCCGAACGTGGTCAGGGCCGCCAGGGATGAACCCACCAGCAGCGATTGGCAGCGTTCAACCAGATGCTGCAGGGCGTTGCGATTGAGCAGCGGATGACCCTCGTCCCGGAGGTCATCCATCGAACTGATGAGCTGCTCCACCAGCCGGTTGACCTGGATGCTCTCATCCCTGCCGGGATTGGGCGCCATAGCATCATCCTGGGCGTCTGCGGGGCCGGGAACCTGACCTGACCTCTCGGGAGACGTTGACGCCATGGACGGCTGGCTGGCGATGCGGCGAGGCAAGGATGCTCAGGTGTTTGATCTGATTCTAGGTTGCTGATCTGAAGGGCACCCCAGCCCCGCTTCAGAAGGGCAGCTTCTTGCGGGCGTTCTGGTCGAGATCGGCCTCCATCTCCCGCAGCCGCCGCAGGATGCCGCTGGTGTATTCCTCCAGGTAGTCCTCCAGGCGGGTGGTGGCGGTCGGGTCGAGCCCGAAGCTGGCGTACGTCTCCTCCATCGGAGCGTCAAGGGCCCGGCCGTCGCTGCCCACCTCGGCAAAGGCCAGCCGCTCCGAGACATTCAGCCCTGCCTCGAAGAAGGAACACAACCCCTGCATCAGCTGCAGCACCAGCGGCTGCACCCGGATCACCCGGGCCTGACGACGGGTCAGGCGTTCGCACAGCTGCACCACTTCCCCCGTGTTCCAGGCCCTGGGCCCCACCACATCAAACCGTCGACCGACGGTTTCGGGGCGCTGCAGCGCGGCCACGGCGAACTGGGCCAGGTCCTGGGTGTTGATGTACGCGATGGGAGCGGACTGGCCGCTCACCCACACCGTCTGGGATTCGAGGATCGGGATGGCGAACTGGCTGATCAGGCCCTGCATGAACGCTGAGCTGCGCAGGATCGTGTAAGCGAACCCCGACTCCTGCAGGTACTCCTCCGTGGCGGCCTTGATGTCCATCAGCGGCACCGAGGGATAGGCCTCGGCGTGCAGCAGCGACAGGAACACCAAGCGGTCGACGCCGGAGCTGCGGCAGTGGCGGAGCAGGTTGAGCTTGCCCTCCCAGTCGATTCGGTAGACGCTCTCGCTGTCTGTGGCGCGGGTGGTGGCCGCGTCGATCACCGCCTCCTGGCCCTCCAGGGCATAGGCGAGGGATTCGCCGTCGAGAAGGTTGCCCCGGGTCAGCTCGCAGCCCCATTCCTGCAGAAAGGAAGCCTTGCGTGGAGACCGCACCATGCAGCGCACCGTGTGGCCGGCATCGAGGGCACGACGGGCGATCTGTCGACCGAGGGTTCCGGTCCCGCCGAACACCAGCACCTTCATGGCCTTTCCCAGATCGCAGCGAGCCTAAGGACCGGCCGGATCTGCTGCGGGTCAGCTGTTGCCCTGAAGCTTCAGCAGCAGCGCACCACCCAGAAGGCCCAGGGGGATCAGCACCCAGAAGAGGGCGGCCGTGCCGAAGATTTCCGATGCCATGGCGTGGTCTGTGAATCGGCAGCAGCTTATCGGCTGTGGCGCTGCCCTCCGGCTTCCAGCACGGCGCTCCAGGGGGCATCGGTGCGGAACTGCCCGGCCGCCACCCCGCTGGCCCCGGCCTGCCAGCCGGCCTCCCTCAGCCGCTCGAGCAGAACCGCCAGGGGGGGCGGGCCGAGCCCCAGGCGGCGGGCCAGGTCGCCCTGGGACCAGGCCTCCGGTGGCAGCCCGGCATCGTCGGCCAGCTGCTCCAGGCGGCGCCGACTGGCGGATGACAGGGTGCCGGGGGGAGCCTGCCGGTCCGCGGCGCGCAACCACGAGCAATCCTGCAGCGGCCCCCGCCAGAGGGGGCCACTCAGCACCGGCTCGCCGCCGCAGGCGCACCGCCCGAGGGAGCCGGGGCGCAGTTGCAGCAGCGATGCCCCCCGGTGATCGCCGCAGCCGTGGCAATAGCCGGTCAGTCCCAGCTGGCTCTCCTCGCCGGCGGCCGGATGGCGGCGGATGGCCACCGCCGTGCGGAAGGTGCGGCCGTCACTGAGGCTCAGCAGCGGTCGGATGCCCCGACCCTGGCTCCAGGCCACCCGCGCCACGGCACCGAGCTGAAGGCGCAGGGCCAGTTCCCAGCTGCAGGGTTGGGCCCGCACCGCCGCCCCCAGGCGCCGTACGGCCGCCCGGCGGTCGTGGCCCGTGAACGAACGGCCGTCGGTGCTGGCCAGGTACAGGACCCCATCGAAGCGCACGGCTTCGATGGCCAGTGGCAGCAGCTCGGTGCTGCCACCGAAGGCATCGAGATCGACCCAGTCGAACCGCCGCTCCTCCAGCAGACAACGGGCGAGCAGCTTCTGAATCGTGGTGGTCTGGACCTCGACCGTCACCCCCCGGGCCGCCAGTGGTGCCAGGTTGCGTTCCAGCAGGGGCCGCCGTTGGGGGTCGGCATCGTTGCTCAGCACGGCCGTGGCCCCCGCTTCGAGTCCGTAGCGCAGGCTGCGGATGCCACAACCCGCCAGGCCATCGAGCACCGTCAGGGCCGATCCCTCGGGTCGCATGGTCGCCAGCACGTGCAGCAGGGCCACCCCCAGATCGCGGCTGGGCCGGGAATCCGGCCGGAAGAAGCCCTCCCCCGGATCCAGGGATGCGGCACCCTCGGAGTAGTGGGATGGGTGGGCCTCAGGCGTGGACACGATCGACTCTCCCCCGGGCACCTGGGATCCCCCCGTCGCCGGCTCCGGCAGCGACTGGGGTGAACACGGCGTCCACCAGTTTGCGGGCTGGGACTGCCACTGGCGCCGCTACGGACCCCGCGACGGCGAACCCCTGGTGCTGCTTCACGGCTTCGGCGCCTGCAGCGGCCACTGGCGCGCCAATGTCGCCGGCCTGGCGGCGGCCGGATTCCAGGTTTTTGCCCTTGATCTGCTCGGGTTCGGCCGTTCCGATCAACCAGGGATCGCCCTCGACAACCGCCTCTGGAGTCGGCAGCTGCAGCACTTCCTCCAGGAGGTCGTCCAGGCGCCCGCCGTGCTGGTGGGCAACTCGATCGGCGGTCTGGTGGCCCTCACCACGGCGGTGTTCCGTCCTGAGCTGGTGCGGGCGGTGGTGGCTGCCCCCCTGCCCGATCCCGCCCTGCTGGCCCCCCTGCCCCGCCGCCGTGCTCCCTGGAAACGGCGCTGGCACCGACGGCTTGTGCTGGCCGGCCAGGCCCTGCTGCGGCTGCCCCTGCCGGCCCTGATCTGGCTCCTGCGCCAGCCGCTGCTGCTGCGGCTGGGGCTGGCATCGGCCTACCACCGGCAGGAACGCATCGACCGCGATCTGCTGCGGTTGGTGGCCCGTCCGGCGGCCCGCCCCACCGCCGCCCGCTCCCTGTCGGGAATGGTGCGTGGCATGGGCCTCCGGCCCCGGGCCGCCACCGCCCCGGCGCTGCTGAGCCGCCTGGAGCGACCGCTGCTGCTGCTCTGGGGCGCCCGCGACCGGCTGGTGCCGCCGGCGGTGGCCCGGCGGGTGCTGCAGCGGGCGCCCCGGCATCTGTGTCGTCTGCAATGGCTCGACGCGGTGGGCCACTGCCCCCACGATGAGGACCCCGCGGCCTTCAACGACGCCCTGATTGCCTGGTTGCGGCCGTCCACCCCCTGACGTCTAGGTTGAGCCAAGGCCCCTCGGGGGAATGGTGGACCCGGTGATGAAGCACACCCTGTCGGTGCTGGTGGAGGATCAATCCGGCGCACTCAGCCGCATTTCGGGGTTGTTCGCCCGTCGGGGCTACAACATCGAGAGTCTGGCCGTGGGACCCACCGAACAGGCCGGCATTTCGCGGCTGACGATGGTCGTGGCCGGCGATGACCGGATCCTCGAGCAGATGACGCGCCAGCTGCTGAAGCTGGTCAACGTGCTCGAGGTCATCGACCTCACGGTGATCCCCGCGGTCGAGCGGGAGCTGATGCTGGTCAAGGTTCAGGCCGATGCCGCCACCCGTGGCGCCGTGTTCGACCTGGTTCAGGTGTTTCGCGCCAAGGTGGTCGATGTGGCCGACACGGCCCTCACCCTTGAGGTGGTCGGCGATCCGGGCAAGCTCGTCGCCCTCGAGCAGCTGTTGCGGCCGTTCGGCATCCTCGAGATCGCCCGCACGGGCAAGGTGGCCCTGCAGCGGGCCTCGGGAGTCAATTCCGAGTCGCTCAAGCAGCAGCTCTCCGAAACGATGGTGCCGGCCTGAGGCCTGGGCGTCTCAGCGCACCGGGCCCACCACCTCGGCCCTGATCAGCCGGTCCCCCTGGCGGATCGCGTCGATCACCGGCATGCCCTCGGCGACGCTGCCGAAGACCGCATAGCGCCCATCCAGCTCCGGCAGGTCGGCCAGTGCCACATAGAACTGGGCACTGGCTGAATTGGGATCCTGGGAGCGGGCCATCGCCACGGCCCCGCGATGGTGGGGCAGGGCCAGGTCAGCGCTGATGCGGGGGCCTTCGAGCACGGTCCCGTACTGGGGCAGCCGGTCGCGTTCGCGCTTCAGTTCCAGGGGGATGAACCGGGGGGCATTGGTGGCGGGGTCGATCCAGCTGCCCTGCCCCCAGCTGGTGGCAGGCACCGAGGGGTTGGCGCTGAGGGGATCACCCCCCTGGACCACAAAGGGCTGCGGTTCGCGCACCACCCGGTGAAAGACGGTGCCGTTGTAGGCACCACGGCGCACGAGGTCGAGGAAATTGCCGGCGGTGAGGGGAGCCCTGGACCCATCAAGGTCGATGAGCACCCGGCCCCTGCTGGTGGTGAGGGCCACCCGCACCTTGCCCTGCAGGCAGGGAACGGAACTGCGACCGCAGCCCAGGTCCCCCTGGGCCGCCGGTGGTGCGCATGCCGTGAGCAGCAGGGCCAGCAGGCCCGTGGCTGCCGCAGCCAGAGCCCTCCTTCTCATACGCCCTCCAGCGGCACGCCCAGATAGCGGGCGAGCTCGGCCCCTGACCGTTCCAGGTCAGCCAGGGCCATGGGTTCGCCCACCCGGGTCAGGGGCAGATCGCGCCGACCCCGCAGTTTCAGGGCCAGCCGGCGCCGGGGGTTGAGTCCGTCGCGCACCTCCACCTTCACCGCCTGCACGTCGGAGCAGGGCAGGCTGAACTGGATCAGGCGTCGGAAGCCCCGGCGTTCGATGGTGATGGCATCGGCCTCGCGGTCGAAGCGGTTGCTGCCCGCGCCCACATCAAGGCCGATGACCGCCCACAGGTAGGTGGCCAGGAGCAGGGCAGCCACGCCGTACAGGCCCATGACCAGTCCCTGGGGAACCCAGAGAAGCTCGGCCGGGTGTCCCACCGGCAGCAGGTCACGGCCCAGTCGGCTCGAGGCACTGGTGAGCAGGAACCCCAGGCCACCGACGGTGACGGCGGCGGCCACCACGATGTTCGACAGGCGGCGGGAGCCGACCACGGGCTGGTCGATGCACTCGCTCATCGGACTTGCAGAGGGGTGATGGAAGCAGGCATCCTGCCCGACGGACCCTGGCTCCGCGGCCGGGACCGTGAAGAAATGCTTACGCTGCCTGGCTCTGACTCGGTTTCAGCCCGTTGCCACCGGCCGCGGCAACCCCGGAAACGTTGTTACCATCGCCCGGTATCCGACCTCTCAGCGGGACTTCCCCGCGCATCTTCACGATGACGATTGCAGTAGGGCGGGCGCCGGCAGGCCGGGGATGGTTCGACGTCCTCGATGACTGGCTG
>JBMOIF010000084.1:0-7853 GCA_049317465.1 Prochlorococcaceae cyanobacterium
GGGCCTGGCCATAGGCCACATAAACCGGCACATCCCCGTTGCGCACCAGCAGGGCGCGGGCGCTGCCACAGGCGCTGGGCACCATCAGCAGGCGGTTATCGGGATCGGTGATGGCGCTGAAATCGAGACCGGCGGCAGCGAAACGCCGCACCGCATCCTTGAGCAGGGCCCCCTTGGGCAGCGCGACGGTGATCATGGCCGGTCCCCCCGGCGTCGGACTCTAACGAGCGGGAGCCCGGCCGCCGCGCCAGACTGCAGGGGTCATCCCGCAGCGGCCGCCGCCGATGGTCCTCGAGATCGTGCGCCTGCCGGTGCTGCGCGACAACTATGTGTTCGTGCTGGTCGACCGTGCCGGCCAACGGGCGGCGGTGGTCGATCCGGCGGTGGCGGCACCTGTGATCGAGTGGCTGGAGGCGGCGGGCTGTTCGCTGACGGTGGTGCTGCAGACCCACCACCACAGCGATCACATCGGCGGCACACCCGAACTGCTGCGGCGCTGGCCCGGGGCGGAGGTGTGGGCGGCGGCGGCCGACCAGGACCGCATCCCGTTCCAGACCCGCAGTCTGGCGGACGGTGATCGGCTGGAACTGCTGGGGCGGCCCGTGGAGGTGCTGGCGGTGCCCGGCCACACCCGCGCCCACCTGGCCTTCGTGCTGCCGGCCCATGGGGACGACGGGCCGGAGCTGTTCTGCGGCGACACCCTTTTTGCCGGCGGCTGCGGTCGCCTGTTCGAGGGCACCCCGGCCCAGCTGCTCTCGTCCCTCGAACGGCTGGCGGCCCTGCCCCCCGACACGCGGGTGTGGTGCGCCCATGAGTACACCGAAGGCAACCTGCGCTTCGCCGCCAGCGTCGACCCCGCCAACGGGGCCCTGCAGCAGCGGATCACGGCGGTGGCGGGCCTGCGGGCCGCCGGCACCGCGACGGTGCCCTCGCGCATTGACCTCGAACGGGCCACCAATCCCTTCCTGCGCTGCCGCACGGCGGCGCTGCAGCAGGCCACGGGCGAGCACGATCCGGTGGCGGTGCTGGCCGAACTGCGGCGCCGCAAGGACGTGTTCTGACGGTCGGGGATGATGGCGACAGCGACAGTCGGCACGTGATGGAAGCGGTGGTGACCGATGGGGCACCGGCCCCGGTGGGGCCCTACAACCAGGCCGTGAAAGCCGGCGGGATGCTGTTCTGCTCGGGCCAGATCGCCCTGGACCCCACCAGCGGCGTGCTGGTGGGCGACGGTGATGTGGAGGCCGAGACCCGCCAGGTGCTGAGCAACCTGGTGGCCGTGCTCGGCGCCGCCGGCAGCAGTGCACAACGGGTGGTGCGCACGACCGTGTTTCTCACCGACCTGGCGGATTTCGGGCGGGTGAACGCCCTCTACGCCCAGGTGTTCGACGGACCGGTGGCGCCGGCCCGTGCCTGTGTGCAGGTGGCGGCCCTGCCCAAGGGAGCGCGGGTCGAGATCGACTGCGTGGCGCTGCTGGCCTAAGGCAGGGGCGGTGTGGCCCGTTCGCTGAGCTCGAGCCAGCGGCCCTCGGCGGTGTCGATGCGGCTGCAGAGATCGGCCAGGGCCTGGGTCAGCTCGTCGAGACGGCGGAAGTCGGCCCCCGCCAGGTCGGCCTGCAGCTGGGCCCGCTCCTCCTCCCAGGCCGGCAGTTGCTGTTCGAGGCTGGCCAGTTCCTTTTGCTCGTGGCTCGACAGCCCCTTGCGGGCCGGGGGGGACGCGCGCCGGGCGGCCGGGGCGGCCGATGGACGTTCGACCGTCGCCGCAGCCTGGGCGTCGCTGGCGCGGCGATGGTCGAGCCATTCGCTGTAGTTGCCCTCGAACCGCTCCATCCGGCCACCGGGCCTGAAGCAGAAAAGGCGATCGACGGTGCGGTCGAGGAACCAGCGGTCGTGGGAGACGACGACGACACAGCCGCGGAAGTCTTCGATGAATTCCTCCAGCACCGTGAGGGTGGGGATGTCGAGGTCGTTGGTGGGTTCGTCGAGCAGCAGCACGTTGGGGTCGGCCATCAGCAACCGACAGAGGTGCAGCCGCCGCCGTTCCCCACCCGACAGGCGACCGACGGGACTGTGCTGCTGGGCCGGCGGGAACAGGAACCGCTCGAGCAGCTGTGAGGCGCTGACGGTCTGGCCTGGCGCCAGGGTGATGCGTTCGGCGACCTCGCGGATCACATCGATGACGCGGCGGTCGTCGTGCAGATCTTCGGAGTGCTGATCGAAACGACCGATGACCACGGTGTCGCCGATCTGCAGCTGACCGCTGCCGGGGGCGAGGCGACCGGCCAGCACGTCGAGCAGGGTTGATTTGCCCATGCCGTTGGGGCCGATGATGCCGACCCGATCCTCACGGCTGAAGCTGTAGGTGAAGTCGTGCAGCAGCCGGCGGCCGCCGCGGTCGACGGCGATGGCCTCGGCCTCGATCACGGTGCGGCCCAGGCGACGGCCACCGCCGGCCAGGCTGGCCCGGGCGCCCTCGTGGCGGAAGCTCTGCTGCTGGAGCTCGGCGATGCGCTGGATGCGCGCCTTCTGTTTGGTGCTGCGGGCCTTGGGGCCGCGGCGCAGCCATTCGAGTTCCCGGCGCATCAGGCCCCGGTGGGCCCGTTCGCGCTGCGCCTCGGCCGCCAGTTCGGCACTGCGCAGGTCGAGGTATGCGGCGTAGCTGCCGGGGTAGCGCCGCAGCTGACCGTCCTCGAGGGCGACGATCGATTCGACGACCCGATCGAGCACGTAGCGGTCGTGGGTGATGAGCACCAGGGCACCGGCGAAGCGGCCGAGAAAGCCCTGCAGCCATTCGCTGGCCTCGGCATCGAGGTGGTTGGTGGGCTCATCGAGCAGCAGCACATCGGGCTCGGCCACCAGGGCCGCCGCCAGGGCCAGCCGGCGGCGGTAACCGCCCGACAGATCGCCCACCCGCCGGTCGTGGTCGACGATGCCCAGCCGCTGCAGCACCTCGCGGCACTGCTGCTCGAGGGACCAGGCGTTGCGTTCGTCCATGCGGGCCGTGAGCGCCCCCAGTTCGCCGAGCAGGGCGGGATCGGCAGGGTGCTGCTCGAGGCGGCGCCCCACGGCTTCGTAGGCACGCACAAGCTGAAGTTTCTCGCCGCTGTCGGCGAACACCTGCTCGACCACGGTGCGGTCGGGATCGAAGGCGGGGTTCTGATCCACCAGCACCACCCGCAGCCGCGGCGGCCGCTGCACCCGCCCGCGGCTGGGGGGCTCGAGGCCGGCCATCATCCGCAGCAGGGTCGACTTGCCGCAGCCGTTGGCGCCGATCAGGCCGAGCCGTTCCCGCGGCCCCAGATCGAGGTCGGCGGCCTGCAGCAGGGTCTTGACCCCCACGTCCTTGCCGACGCCCTCGAGACGGATCACGCTGCCGACGGCACTGCTGTGAGCCTCTCACGCCGCCCCTGACGCCCCCCTATTGAGAATGAAACGCATTAGTATCAGAAGTGCGTCATTTCTGCTGCCTCCATGGCCATCAACGTCCGGGTGCTGCATCGGGCCCTAGTGCCGATCGCCTCTGTGCCGCTGCTGCTGACGGCCTTCACCGGCGCCCTCTACAGCGTGCTGCGGGCGATGGACATCCAACCGCCGTTCTGGGTGATGCGGCTGCACATCGGCCGTTTCGGTGCCCTCAACCTCAAGCCCTGGTACTCGGTGCTGCTGGCGGTGTGCACCCTCGTGCTGGTGTTCAGCGGTGTGGCGATGTACGCCCTGCCTTCGCGGCGGCGGGCCCGGGCCGTGGCGATGGCGGCTGATCAGGACTGCTGATCGCATCGGCCTCTCCACAGCCCAGGGGTGGTTTTCCACCGCTGCCGGCCGGTTTTCCACCGCCGCAGGGCCGCCACGGCGGCCTGGACGGCCATCGCTGTGGGATCCGCCCCTCCCCTTGACGGCTGGCCACGGGAGCGCCGACCGGCGGCCCCCCGGGGCATCCCCAGGGCCCAAAAACCAGCTGCAGCCGGGGCTGACGCCAACGAAGCCCCCAGGGCCGGAGCCACAGCTGGCCCTTTGACGGAACCGCCCCATCCATGGCCAGATGGGAGATCCACCCCGAGCCCCCCTGATGGTCCCCAGCCCCCCGGCCATGGTCAGCGTCGAGAACCAGTTCCCCAAGGATCTGTTCGACGCAATGCGTCTGTTCATCGCCGACCATCCGCAATGGGACCAATACCGGCTGATGCAGGCGGCGGTGGCGGGCTTTCTGTTCCAGCAGGGTTGCCACGACCGGGCCGTGAGCCGCCTCTACCTCGACAGCCTCTTCCATGGCGACGTGCGCCGCGATCCGGCCGCCGTCAGGGCCGGCGGCCCACGCTGACCGCACGGCAGGCCTGGAGGCTCGGGTAGGCCTCCAGCAGGGTGTCGTCGAGGCTGACACCACTGCGCAGCAGTTCGGCACAGGCCCGCACCATGCCCACGGCCGTGTCGAACCCCAGTTGCCGCTCCAGCAGGCGGCTCATGGCCACACAGGTGGCGGTGCTGCTGCCGAAGGGAACGGTGAGCCCGCCACCGGCCCGCAGCTCCCAGCTGTTCTGCCCCACCCACTGCCCCCCCACCCACTGGTCGGCCTGGGGGTCGGCCCAGGCGCCGAGGAAGGCCCGTGGGCCCTCACAACGCAGCTGGCGGGTGCTGAAGCCGTACTCGGAGGCACGGCCGAATTCGGTGTTGTACTGATAGTTGTTGACGCTGCCGCCGTACGACTGGCTGGCCGACTGGTTGGTCTGGCTGTTGCTGGCGGCCCCGAAGGCCTGGCTGTCGGCGGCGGCGTTGCTGCCGCTGGTCTGGGCCCGGCCGGGGGTGGCGAAGGCCCAGAGCACCAGGGCAAGGGCCAGCAGCTTCAGGCCCCGGGCCTCAGAAGACACGGCCAAAGGAGGTGATCTCGCGACCCTGTTCCCGCTGCAGCTCGTGGCTCGTGTAGCGCTCGACCAGACGCAGCATCGTGTCGGCCCGATCGCTGCCGTTGGCATCAAAGCTGGTGGCGGTGAAGGTCTCACCGAGCTGCACCCGACCCTTCAAGGCTGCGATGCCGCTGCTGGCCCCGGGGTCGGCGGCAAAGTCGAGCAGCAGCTCGGAGGTGGCCTCGCCGCTGCGGCTCGAGCCCTGCCAGGCCTGCACCGACTGGGTCAGCGACAGCACATCACGGAAGCCGTCGTGGACGGTTTCGAGGCGGCTGGTGTCGCTGCTGCGGTTGCGGCTGCCGGCTTCGAGGCCGCCGGCGACAACGGCGGCGGGCTGCAGGCCGGTGAGCAGCACCAGGGCCAGGGTTGAGCGGATGCGCATGGTCTGGGGAAACGCTGGGCGCAGGCTGGGACCACCCACGACCTGGCGCCCGACCGTGCCGCCGATGGGGGGCGCCAATGCCTCCGGCTTGCCCCTTCCAGGCCGACCATTAGTCTGGGCACGACGGGGCGTAGCGCAGTTTGGTAGCGCGGGTGCTTTGGGAGCATCAGGTCGCAGGTTCGAATCCTGTCGCCCCGACTGACTTTTGAGGGATCGGCCTAGGGGCATGTGCGCAAAAAGGTGGGCAAACCGCCGGTTTGCTCACCCTCCTCCCGGCCCCTGAGGAGTCGCCCATACGCAGCCTCGGGACGGAGCAGGCCTCTCCCTGTTCTGATTGAGAGGGGGCTCGGCAGTACCCCTGGCTGTGAGCGATTGGCCAAGCTGCCAGTCCAGCACTCAGAACCTGAACCGCTGGGCATGGCAGCAGCCGACCTAATGATTGGCGACTTCCCCTGGCCGGTGCATCTGCCGCTAGGCCGGCCCAGGGGGATTGCAATCAACTTGGATCAGCAATCTCCTTCCTATGCCAGATCACGCAGGCCAGAGTGCTGAACCGAACCACAAAGGCGTCTTTGCTCACTTCAGGTGAGCAGAGCAATGCCCTACTGCCGAAGGTTGCGCCTGCTCAAGCCCGTGATCGTGGCCTCCACGTGCTCGAGATGCCACTGCAAGGAACCATTCCCTTGGGTGCAGCCCCGGTGGCGGAGGGTCTCACGGCTGATTCCCAGCCAGTCGCAGACCTCCGCCGTCGTGATCCAGGCCCGCTGGCGCGTGCCGCGGAGAGCTGCCAGGCGTCCTCCTCGTTTCGCTCCTGCAAGCCGCAGGCGGTTGGTTTCGCGAATCGTGGGCAGTGGTCGGGATGGAGAGGCGTCATCTGTCCTGGCAGAGGGGGCGCCTGGAAACCAAAGGAAGTCGACCAAACGTACTGCGATTTAGCGTGAGGTGGTGAGACTGATTAGGTCTCAGATTACCGACCATTGCACCAGCCACAGCCAAGTAGAAATTTACCTTTCTCAGCAAGAGGAGTGAGACCGATGGTCTTAGGACATGACGTATATTTCTCTACAAGAGGTCTGTCATACTTTCCGACCCTTGCTTCCGACGTAGCAGGAACGGCGCGTAGACCTAATTCCTTGACAACGCTTTTGAAATCACCTTCGAAAATCCCGTACACAAATCCAGAGAAGTTGAAGTAGGAACTGCTGTCGAGGGAAAGAATGATCGATGAAGTGCGTGCCCCAGCAATCACAATAGGTTTACGCAAGATGAGAATATTCTTCTCCATCATGGCTTCACCAAACGTCGATGTGGCTATCCCTCGTTCAAACGTACTGGATTTAGATCTAGCTATGGCGCGCACGGTGGCCAAGGGATCGCGCTTGCACAGGACTGCGCCAGAGAGAGAGTCCTGAAAGGAGGGGTCTGCCGCTTCAGCATGTCCGGGCGCCATGACAAGGGCGGCAACCACAATGGCAGATCTGGACAACATGGAGTGAAACCTCATGAGATAACAAAAATTGATCGGCTCATTTTTCCTTATTTGCAAAAACTGCTATTCAGATTAGTTTCCCCATAGTTGCGAGAAACATTGGAAGGGGAACCATATTTTTCGACTACAAGGGTTAACTTGGCATGCTTACCTGAAATTGCCAATAGACCCTTGCTGGAATTTCCCCAGCCATCGACAAATCGAAACTTGTACGTCGTTGGCGAAATGCGGGTGGCTTTGATTTTATCACCGTTTAGAACCTGAGGAGTGTCGGGCATCGAAACAGAAAACGAAACGAGAGCTGACCCAGCGCTTTCCATAAGGCTTGCGTGGGCTCGATAGTAGCCAAGAGATGTACCATCACCAGTGAAGACTTTCTTTTGAACTGAAAAGCACTGGGTTGTTTTGCCCGCATCAAATGCATTGTTTGTCACGGCTTGATGGCATACAATCTTGTTGCCGTTTTTTGGATTGTATAGCGTAAAGCCCATATTCGCTATTGAAGCACTGTAGCGCCATCGGCCTCCAAGTGAATCCATATAGTGGATGACTGCGTTGTCCCCCGAGGCCAATGCATAGGTGATTTTGGGGCCGTCCGACCAATCGAGCCTGAACCCTCTGCGTTCTGGTACATATCTGGCTTGAATCCATTCACCCCCATTAAAACTGCATGGTTGAATGTTGATGTCTTGTGCGATTGATCGACCCCAGGGGAACATAGCAAAACAGCAGAACAAACAAAAGAACGATCTTGGTTTGTTCATTCTTGCCAGGTAAGATGCCCTTAAAGCTTATCTGGGTTCAGGTCTTTCACAACGTGCGCTGCATAACTTTGTTTTCCAAACCCTGCTATTGCTTCAGGGCAGTTGAATGCGATGCTTAATGGCACCTAAAGCAGGAGGGAAGTAGCCACAAGGACTACTCAGGATTTTTAAACGACGCACCAGGAGGTATGGCGATTGAAAATCAACCTTGAATGGTTATCGAATAGATTTTTGCATCAGGACGATATCTGAGGGTTTCACTTTGCCCTTCGGCGAAGATGCCCGAGTAGTCAATTCGAAAAATCATGCCCCTTGGTTGA
>JBMOIF010000085.1:0-7742 GCA_049317465.1 Prochlorococcaceae cyanobacterium
TGTGGCCTATGGCCAGGCCCAGCTGGGGGTGGTGGGTTACGACGTGCTGCGGGAGCAGCAGCGGCCGGTGGCCCAGCTGCTCGACCTCGGTTTCGGCGGCTGCCGCATGGCGGTGGCGGTGCGCGAATCGAGCCCCTACCGCCGCGCCGCCGATCTGCCGCCCCATTGCCGGGTCGCCAGCAAGTTCACCCGCTGCGCCGCCGCCTACTTTGAGGCCCTCGACCTGCCCGTCGATCTCATCCACCTCACCGGCTCGGTGGAACTGGGGCCGCTCACCGGCGTCTCCGAGGCGATCGTCGACCTGGTGGCCACGGGCCGCACCCTGCGCGACAACGGTCTCATCGCCATCGAAGATCTGTTCCACAGCACCGCCCGCCTCATCGGCCATCCCCTCGCCCTGCGTCTCGACGACGGCCGTCTGCAGCAACTGGTGCAGGCCATGGCCGGGGTGAACGCCTGATGGCCGCCTCCCAGGACCTGCGCCGGCTGCGAAGCCTGCTGCCCTATCTGCGTCCTGACCGCCGCCGCGTCGCCCTGGCGCTGCTGCTGCTGGTGCCGGTGGCGGCCTCCAGTGCCATCCAGCCGCTGCTGGTGGGGCAGACCATCGCCGTGCTGCGCCGTGAGCCCAGCTGGTCGTGGCTGCAGGGGCTGCCCCTGGGCCAGGCGGTGGGGCAGCTGGTGGCCCTGCTGCTGGTGGCGGTGGTGTTGCGGCTGCTGCTGCAGGGCAGCCAGAGCCTGATGGTGCAGACCATCGGCCAGCGCCTCACCCACCGCCTGCGCATCGACCTCTTCGGCCATGCCCTGGCCCTGCCGCTGGCGGTGCACGACCGCACGCCGGTGGGCAAGCTGCTCACCCGCCTCACCAGCGATGTCGAGGCTCTCACTGAACTGGTGGGCACCGGTGCCATCGGCGTGCTGGCCGATGTGGTCACCCTGGTGGTGATCGCGACCCTGATGCTGTCGACCGAACCGCGGCTGGGGCTGATGCTGCTGGCGCTGCAGCTGCCGATGGGCTGGCTGGTGATCCGCCTGCAGCAGCGCTACCGCCGCGCCAATTACCGCGTGCGCGAAGAGCTGTCGCAGCTCAACGCCGACCTGCAGGAGAACCTCCAGGGTCTGGAGGTGGTGCAGATGTTCGGCCGCGAGGCCTACAACAGCGCCGCCTTCGCCCGCACCAGCGACCGCTACCGCCGGGCCATCGACGGCACGGTCTTCTACGACAGCGTCATTTCGGCCCTGCTCGAGTGGGTGGCGCTGATGGCCATCGCCCTGGTGCTGGTGCTGGGGGGCAGCCTGGTCACCGCCGAAGTGATCGGCCTCGGCACCCTCACCACCTTCATCCTCTATTCCCAGCGCATGTTCGACCCGCTGCGGCAGATGGCCGAACGCTTCACCCAGCTGCAGGGGGGGCTCACCGCCATCGAACGCATCGGCGAACTGCGGGAACTCGAGACCGAGCCCGACGAGGCCGCCGGCCGGCCCCTGCCGCCGGCCCGTGATGGCCGCAGCGGTGCCGTGGTGTTCGACGACGTCTGCTTCGGCTACCGGCCCGACGAGCCGATCCTGCGCCATCTGCAGCTGGAGATCGCCCCGGGAGAGCACGTGGCCCTGGTGGGCCCCACGGGATCAGGCAAGAGCACCATCATCCGGCTGCTCTGCCGCCTCTACGAACCCCAGAGCGGCCGCATCCTGCTTGATGGCGTCGACATCCGTGAACTGCCCCTGGCCGATCTGCGCCGGCGGCTGGGGGTGGTGCTGCAGGACACGTTCCTGTTCAGCGGCACCGTCGCCGACAACCTGCGCCACGGTGATGACCTCAGCGACGCCAGCCTCCAGCGCCTCTGCCATGACCTGGGCCTCGACGGCCTGCTGCAGCACCTGCCCCGCGGCCTCGAGACGCCCCTGCGCGAACGGGGCGGCAACCTCAGTTCGGGCGAACGGCAGCTGCTGGCCGTCGCCCGTGTCGCCCTGCGGGATCCGGCCGTGCTGGTGATGGACGAGGCCACGGCGTTCCTCGATCCCTCCACCGAAGCCACCCTGCAGCGCGATCTGGAACGGATGCTCAGCGGTCGCACCGCCATCGTCATCGCCCACCGCCTGGCCACCGTCGAGGCGGCCGACCGGATCGTGGTGCTGCGGGGGGGGGCGGTGGTCGAACAGGGCCGCCACGACGAGCTGCGGCACCAGGGCGGCCTGTATGCCCAGCTGGCCTCCCTCCAGGAGCGGGGTCTGGCCAGCCTCTGAGCGGCACCTGTCTGATTACAGTCGATCCAACACGTCTTTGCCGTCGCCGGCGTTCCACCCTCCACCATGGTCTCGTCCCCGGCCGTCGGCCCCACCAGCGCCCCGGACGATCCGCTGCTGAACGATCTCTACGGCAGCACCTGCCGTGAGCTGCCCACCGCCAGCGATCGCCTGCGGCTGGTGGCCAGCTTCGAGCGGCCGATCGACCTGGTGGAACTCGAACAGCTGTGCGATGCCGTGGGCTGGAGCCGGCGGCCCCTGCGGCGGGTGCGCCGGGCCCTCGACAACAGCCTGCTGGTGGTCGGCCTCTGGCGCCACGATCCACGGGTGCCGCGGCTGGTGGGTTTTGCCCGCTGCACCGGCGACGGGGTGCTCGACGCCACGATCTGGGACCTGGCGATCCATCCGCTCTACCAGCGATCGGGCCTCGGCCGCGGGATGATGCAGGCCATCGTTGAGCGCCTGCAGGCCATGGGGGTCGAGCGGGCGACGCTCTTCGCCGACCCCGACGTCGTCGACTTCTACCGCCGCCAGGGCTGGACCCTCGAACCCGACGGCGTCCGCTGCGCCTTCTGGTACAGCCGCTGAGGTTCAGTCGTCGGCGTTGAGGGCCTGCAACGCATACAGCTCGGCCAGCCGCTGCGGATCCTCCCCTCGGCGCCAGGCCCGCCGCAGCCTGGCGTTCCGCCAGGCGGTGCGCCACACCCCCAGGGCCCGCCAGCGCCGGTCCGATACCTGCACCGCCGCCGGCACCAGCGCCAGCCGTCCGTGGCGGGCCAGCCGTTCCACCAGCTCCAGGTCTTCCATCAGCGGCAATGGCCGCACGCCGCCCACCGCCAGGTAGGTGCTGCGCCGCAGGGCCAGCCCCTGGTCGCCGTAGGGGCGTTGGCCCCAGCCGCTGCGCAGATCCACCAGCCGCTCCAGCAGCCGGAGCCGCCAGCCAGGTCCCCGCACCCGCAACCGGAACGCCGCCGCCACCACCCCCGGCTGCTCCAGGGCTGCCGCCAGCTGCGCCGCCCAGTCCTCCGGCAGGCGCACATCCCCATGCAGCAGCAGCAGAAACGGCCGGCTCGCCTCAGCGGCCCCCCGCTGCAGCTGGATGCCGCGGCCCCTGACGCCGGTGACCACGTGGGCGCCCATCAGGCGGGCAATGGTGCGGCTGCCGTCGTCGCTGCCGCCATCCACCACCCACACCTCGCCGGCGTCGGCCAATCCGGCCAGCAGTCCACCCAGCTCCCCGGCCTCGTTGAGCACCGGCACAACCACGCTCCAGTCGGCAGCCGTGGTCATGCCAGCCATGGCATCAGATCAGCGGGACGATCAAGATCGCGGGCCCAGCGCAGCAGCCCCACCGCCAGGCCCAGGGCCTCGGCCCGGGCCCGGGTGGTGGCCAGCACCTGGTCTCCACCCCAGGGCATCCCGCTGAACAGTCGGCCACCGGCCATGGCCGTCGGCACCGAGCCCGCCACCCCCAGCAGCCAGTAGCCCCCATCCGCCGCCGGCCCCAGCACCAGCGGCCGCTGCTGCAGCAGCTCGCCGGCCAAGAGCAGGTCCTGCACGGCCAGGTCGGGCAGGTCGGCGCCGATCAGCAGCACCGCCCGATCCCCGTGGCGTCGGGCCGTCACCAGGGCACGCTGCAGCCGCAACCCCAGCCCGCCGCGCCCCTGCGGGCGCGTCCGCCAGGGGCGCCAGGGGGGCCGGCCGCAGCTGCGGGGCCCTGCCGCCGCCAGTTGCAGCCGCACCGTGCCGCCGGTTTCGGCGGCCCAGGCGCCGGCCACCGCCAGCGTGTGCTCGAGCAGCCGGGCCTGCAGCCGGGCGCAGGCCTCGGCGGCCAGCCGACCCCGCAGGCGGGTCTTTCCCCGTCCCGGGGCGGGCCGACGGGCCAGCACCACCAGCTGCGGCATCAGCGCGGCAGCTCGCCGGGCTTCAGCTGCAGGCTTTCGTTCCGCCCCTGCCGTTCCACCTCCACCGGCAGCACGACACCCACCCGGCCGCGGTCGACGGCCACCTGCACATCCGACGGGCTCTTCACCTCCTGGCCATCCACCTTCACGATCAGGTCGCAGGCCCGCAGGCCCCCACGGTCGGCCGGGCTGCCCTGGGCCACATCGACCACCACCACGCCGTTGCGTTCGGGCAGGCGGCAGCGGTTGCCGGTGGCATTCACCTCCCGCGCCAGCTGGGGGGTGAGGGCCTGCAGCCGTACGCCCAGATACGGATGGCTCGCCCGGCCCCGCTGCAGGATCTGTTCGGCCACCGCCTGGGCCTTGTTGATCGGAATCGCGAAGCTGAGGCCCGCCCCCGGCGCCTGGCGGATGGCGGTGTTGATGCCGATCACCTGGCCGGCGGCATTGATCAGTGGTCCGCCGCTGTTGCCCGGATTCACGGCGGCATCGGTCTGGATGTAAGCGACCCGCTGGCCGCTGCCGAGGGCATCGGTGCGGGCCGTGGCGCTCACGATCCCCAGCGTCACGGTGTTGTCGAGGCCGAGGGGGTTGCCGATGGCGATCGCCCACTCCCCCGGTCGCACCTTGCCCGAATCGCCCAGGGGCGCCACCGGCAGCCCCTGGGCCGCCACCTTGACCACGGCCACGTCGGTGAGCGGATCGGCCCCCACCACCCGGCCGGGGAAGCTGCGACCGTCGGGCAGGGTCACCGACACCGTGTCGGCCCCGTCGACCACGTGGGCATTGGTGAGCAGCACCCCGTCGGCGTTGGTGATGAAGCCCGACCCGAGGCCCTCCTGTTGCTGCACCGGCGGACCGCCACCGAAGATGCCGCCCATCGGGTTGACCACCTCCTTGCGGGTGTCGATGCGCACCACCGCCGGACCGACCCGGGCGACGGCATCGGCGACGAAGTTGTTGTCGACCCGCGCCGGTGCCGGCGACGGGGCACTGCTCACCGACAGGGCCTGCCGTGCCTGCGGCTGGCGCAGGGGCCACTGGCATCCGGCCAGCAGCAGCAGGGCCGCCAGCGGCATGGACTGGCGCAGAAGCGGGGGCACGGTCAAGGCTCGCGAATGAGGCGGAACAGCAGTCTTGCCACGACGGTCCGGCCGGGGCACTCCCCCTATATTCGGATTCCCCCCAGCCTCGCCCCGGTTTTTCCCCGTCGCCGTGTCCGCCGTCCCCGTCCAGGAACCTGACCACGGCGGTGATGGCGACCTCTGGGCCCGGGTGCGGGCTGAGCTGCAGTCGAGCCTCAGCAAACCCACCTTCGAAACCTGGATCCGCCCGGCCCGCTGCCTCTCGAGCGGCCGCGGCCAGCTCCACCTCGAAGCCCCCAACCCCTTCGCCGCCGGTTGGCTGCGGCGCAACTACCAGGGGCTGATCAGCGATCTGGCCAGTGCCCTCGCCGCCGGGCCGGTCGAGGTGCGCATCAGCCACGCCGGCGGTGAGGGGGAACCGGCCCCCGTGGCCGTGCCGCCGCCGTCCACCACGCCAGCCCCGGCGCCGGCGGCGGCATCGGCGCCGCCGCGGCTGCGCACCAACCTCAATCCCCGCTACGTCTTCCAGCGGTTCGTGGTGGGGCCCAACAGCCGCATGGCCCATGCCGCCGCCCTGGCGGTGGCCGAATCCCCCGGCTGCGAGTTCAATCCCCTCTTTCTCTGCGGCGGCGTCGGCCTGGGCAAGACCCACCTGATGCAGGCCATCGGCCATTACCGGCTCGAGATCGACCCGGCGGCACGGGTGTTCTATGTCTCGACCGAGCAGTTCACCAACGACCTGATCCAGGCCATCCGCAAGGACGGCATGCAGGCCTTCCGTGATCGCTACCGAGCCTGCGACGTCATCCTGGTCGACGACATTCAGTTCCTGGAGGGCAAGGAATACACCCAGGAGGAGTTCTTCCACACCTTCAATGCCCTGCACGAGGCTGGTCGCCAGATCGTCATCGCCAGTGACCGGCCCCCCAGCCAGATCCAGCGGCTGCAGGAACGGTTGATCTCACGCTTCTCGATGGGGCTGATCGCCGACATCCAGGCGCCCGACCTCGAAACCCGCATGGCGATCCTGCACAAGAAGGCCGAAGTGGAGCAGATGCGGCTGCCCCGCGATCTGATCCAGTACATCGCCGGTCGCTTCACCTCCAACATCCGCGAACTCGAGGGGGCCCTCACCCGGGCCGTCGCCTTCGCCTCGATCACGGGTCTGCCGATGACCGTCGAGGCCGTGGCACCACTGCTGGGCACCGGCATGCCCGACACCGACGTTGATCCGTCCCTGGTGCTCGACAAGGTGGCCGAGGTGTTCGGTGTCAGCGCCGATGACATGCGCAGCAGCAGCCGCAAACGGGCCGTGAGCCAGGCCCGCCAGGTGGGCATGCATCTGATGCGGCAGTGCACCGACCTGAGCCTGCCCAAGATCGGCGACCACTTCGGCGGCAAGGATCACACCACCGTGATGTACGCGGTGCAGCAGGTTGAGCGGCGCCTGGCCAGCGACCCTGCCCTGGCCAGCCAGGTGCAGCAGGTGCGCGACCTGCTGCAGATCGATTCACGCCGTCGGCGCTGATCCGTCGTCCGCCGGGTCGTCGTCCGCCGGGTCGTTGATCAGTGCATCAATGCGGGCCGCAAAGGCCTGGTCATCGTGCTGCACCGGTCCGTCATCGAGCAGCGGCCGCACCGTGAGGTTCACGTAGGTGCGCCCGAAGCTGATGTCGGGGTAGCGGGTTTCGGCCGCCGACAGCTGTTCCAGCCGTTCGAGGAAACGACGGGTGGGTTCGTAGTCGTCGAAGGTGATGCGCCGCTCGAGGCGTTCGGGACGCTGGCGGTGGGTCCAGGACGGGTCCATGGGTGGACCCTACCCCACGGGGGGTCGGGGCCGGTCCCGTTCGGTTGCCAGGCAGTCGGTGCGGGCGATCGCCAGCCGTTCGGCCCAGGCGCCGGCATAGGCGCTGCTGGCCTCCGGCGACGCCGGCATCGTTCCGGCGATGGCGGCATTGGTGACGCAGAACATCGCCTTCTGAAAGCTCATGCAGATCTTCACCCGCACGTCCCCCTCGCCGCGGCCGCGCCGGCGGTACCAGCTGTGCAGCCGTTCCGGCAGATGGCGGTACATGTCCTGCATCAGCAGACTCGGCGGGATGCCGGCGCCCATGGTGGGCAGTGGATCGGCATAGAGGGCGCCGTAGGCGAAGCGGGCCTGGTCCACCGGGATCTGCCCCGCCTGGGCATTGAACGACACGGTGCCCAGGAAAGGGGTGCCGCGCAGGAAGACGGCTTCGACGTAGGGAACGGCCACATCCACCAGAAAGGTGAGGCCCGCCTCGGGGGGCAGCACCCACAACCGTTCGCCGGCCACCTCCACCGCGTAGGTGATCGGCTGTGCCGCCGCCGCCACCAGTCCATCGCGCAGAAACGCGACCACCGCCGCGATCGATTGCACCCGACCGTCCTGTTCCGCCACCGCCAGGTCACGGAACAGATCGCTCATCACCCGCCAGAACTGGCCCAGGGCATGGGTGGTGGCGGCGGTGCGGATCAGCTCCGGCAG
>JBMOIF010000086.1:0-7676 GCA_049317465.1 Prochlorococcaceae cyanobacterium
AAGGCCGCCCACAACCAGGCCCAGCTCAATCTCTGCACCTCCACCGCCATGGTCGAGGAATTGAGCGAGCGCGGTATCCAGCACACGGCCCTCTGGCAGCGGGGCGTGGACACCGATCTGTTCCATCCCGGCCAGGCCCGACCCGAGTTGCGGCGGCGCCTTCTGGGTGATCATGCCGACAGCGACAGCCTGCTGCTGTACGTGGGTCGCCTCTCTGCCGAGAAGCAGATCGAGCGCCTCCGTCCGTTGTTCGACCACCTGCCCGGGGCTCGGCTGGCCCTCGTGGGGGATGGGCCCCACCGGCAGCAGCTTGAGCGGGCGTTCGCCGGCACCCCCACGACCTTCGTCGGCTACCTCGGCGGTGCCGATCTGGCCGGTGCCTACGCCAGCGCCGACGCCTTCCTGTTCCCCTCCAGCACCGAAACCCTTGGTCTTGTGCTGCTGGAGGCCATGGCGGCCGGTTGCCCGGTGGTGGCTGCCCGAAGCGGCGGCATCCCCGACATCGTCACCGATGGGGTCAATGGCTGCCTGTTCGATCCCGCCGACCCCAACGGTCTGCTGGAGGCCAGCCGTCGACTTCTGGCTGACCGCGATGGCCGCGACCAGTTGCGTCGCCATGCCCGCGCCGAAGCCGAGCGCTGGGGCTGGGCTTCGGCCACCCAGCAGCTCAGGGGCTACTACGGCGATGTGCTGGCCGGTGTGCGTTCCCGCGATCTGGCACTGAAGTAGGCGCTCAGCACCTGACGGGCGATCGGTGCCGCCACAGTGCCGCCGAAGCCGCCACTGTTCTGCGCGAAGCTGACCACCACCACCTCTGGATCCTCGAGGGGTGCGAAACCCACGAACCAGGTGTGGTCAGGCCGCGGCGGATCCTCGGCGGTGCCCGTCTTGCCGGCCACCGGTGGCAGCCCCGAGGCCAGGGCCGTGCCGGTGCCGCTGGTGACCACCTCCCGCAGGCTCCTGCGCAGGGTCTCGAGGGTGCGGGGCTGCAGCCGCAGGGGCCGTTGCAGATCCCGCGCCGTCGAATCCCTCAGCAAGTGGGGCGTCACCAGCCGCCCGCCGTTGCCCACGGCGGCGTACAGCCGCGCCAGCTGCAGCGGCGTCACCAGCAGTGATCCCTGGCCGACGGCGGTGTTGATCGTGTCGCCCTCGTACCAGTCCTGCCCCAGCAGCCGTTTCTTCCAGTCGGGTTCGGGCACCACACCCCGCTCCTCCTCCAGGCTCAGTTCGATGCCGGTCTGGCTCCCCAGCCCCAGGCGCTGGGCCGCGCTGGCGATCCGTTCCGGCCCGGTGCGCAGGCCCAGCCGGTAGAAGAAGCTGTTGCTGCTCACCGCCATGGCCCGGCCGAAGCCGATGCGGCCGAAGCGCCCGTGGTCGTGGAAGCAGCGTCCTCCATGGCACAGACGATCGGTGGTCTCCAGCCTGCCGTCGCTGCCCAGGCGGCCCGATTCGAGCGCAGCCATGGCGGTGATGACCTTGAAGGTGCTGGCCGGGGGGAACGGTTGCAGGGCCCGGTTCTGCAGCGGTGCGGCGCTGCTGTTGAGCCGTGCCCAGACCTGGGGGTCGAGGTGGTCGCTGAACAGGTTCGGATCAAAGCCCGGGCGGCTGGCGATGGCCAGGATGGCGCCGTCGCGGGCATCCATCAGCACCACGGCCCCCCGGCCGACGCCCGCCAGGGCCGCCTCCGCCTGCTCCTGCAGGGGTCGGTCGAGGGTCAGCTGCAGATCCTGTCCGCTGCCGCCGGAGCGTTCGGCCAGGTGTCGCTGCACGGTGCCGGCGGCATCCACCTCCACGACCTGCCCCCCCCAGCGGCCCCGCAGCCGTCGCTCGAAGGCGGCTTCCAGGCCGCTCCGGCCGATGCGGTCCTGGAGCCGATAGCCATGGGGCTCGAGGTCGCTGTGCTCCTCGGCACTGATCGGACTCGTGTAGCCCAGCACATGGGCGGCCAGCGGACCATGAGGGTAGTGGCGCCGGAAGCTCGGTTCCACCGACACCCCAGGCAGTTCCACGGATTTCTCCTGCAGCCGCGTGATGTCAGCCGCCGTCAGCCCCTCCACCAGGGTGGTGCGGTAACTGTCCTGGGGATTGCCGGCCCTGCGGCGCTGCTCCAGGTCATCGGCGGGCCGGCGCAGCACCCGGCTGAGGCGATGCCGCAGGCTGGGCCAACGCTGCTCCCGCACCTCCTGGGTGTTGAGCACCAGTCGGAAGCTGACCACATCACCGGCCAGCAGTTCCCCATGGCGATCAAGGAGTCGGCCCCGCCGGGGGGGGCTGGCCAGGGTGCGGAGCCTGTTCTCATCGGCCAGCTGACGGTGCTGCTGTCCCTGCAGCACCTGCAACCAGCCCAGCCGCAGGCCCAGCGCCCCAAGGGTCAGCAGCACCACCAGCCAGAGCCGGTCGGCGGGTCGGTGGCGCGGCGGCTTCAGGTGCCAGTCGCGACTGGGGGCAAAGGGCAGAACCAAGCAGGACGGAGCCGAGGGGATCGTCCTTCAGCCTGGTAATCGTTCTGGCAAACGAATTGATTTCACCGGGGCCCGCCGGTTTTTCCTGCGGCGGTCGTGGTGGTGTCACCCTGGCGGCGATGGAAGAAGGTCTCCATCAACCGTTTGACCATCGGAGCCGACACCGTGCCCCCGTAGCCGCCACTGTTCTCGCCGAAGGCCACGATCACCACCTGGGGCCGGTCCGCCGGGGCATAGCCGCCGAACCAGGCGTGGTCCGGCCGTGGTGGATCCTCGCCCGTGCCGGTCTTGCCCGCCACCGGGGGCAGGGTCGGATCGTTGAGCACCTTGGCTGTGCCGCTGGTGACAGCCTGGCGCAGGCCCTGATGCAGGGCCTCCAGGGTGCCGGCCTTGAGCCCCATGGGTTTCGGTGGTGGCACATGGGGCCCCTCCACCAGGTGGGGGGTGACGAGCCTGCCACCGTTCGCCACCGCGGCGTAGAGACGCGCCATCTGCAGTGGGGTCACCAGCACGGCCCCCTGGCCGATGGAGGAGGTGATGGTGTCGACGGCCGTCCAGGGTTCCTTGAGCACGGCCTTCTTCCAGGCCTCATCGCCGAGCAGCCCTTCGCTTTCCTCGTCCTTGAGTTCAATGCCGGTGTGGGAGCCGTAGCCGAAGCGGCGGGCGGCGCGGAACAACTCAGGTTCCCCCACCAGCAGCCCCACCTGGTAATAGAAACTGTTGCTGCTGACGGCAAGGGCCATCGGGAAGCCGATGGTGCCGTAGCTGCCATGGTCGCCATAGCACATGCCGGCGTAGCAGAACGAGCCGACGGTCGGCATGGTTGACGCCGCCGTCATCTTGCCCGACTCGATGCCGGCGGCGGTGGTCACGATCTTGAACGTGCTCGCCGGCGGAAAGCCCTGCAGCACCCGGTTGAGCAGCGGCGCCTCCGGGCTGTTGAGGCTGTTCCACTGGGCGGTGGTGATGCCCCGCGAGAAGATGTTTGGATCGAAGGCCGGACGGCTGGCCATGGCCAGCACCGCGCCGGTGCGTGGATCGAGGGCCACGATGGCCCCCTTCGCTACTGACTGCAGCGCCTCGTCGGCAGCCTTCTGAAGATCCAGATCGAGGGTCAGGGTCAGATCCTTGCCGGCCCGGGACGGCTTCTCGCCCAGCACCCGCTGCACCTGTCCGGCGGCGTTCACCTCCAGCTGCTGGCCACCCCATTCGCCCCTCAGCAGGGGCTCGTAGACGGCCTCGATGCCGATGCGGCCGATGCGGTCCTGGATCCGATAGCCCTTGGCGTGCAGTCGGCGGTATTCCTCATCGGTGATCGGGCTGGTGTAGCCGAGCACGTGGGACCCCACTGCACCGTTCGGGTAGGAGCGCCGGTAGTCCTGATCCACCTCCAGTCCGCTGAGGGTCGGCAGCTGTTCCTTGAGTCGCAGCACCTGGGGAGGCGAGAGGTCGCCCACCAGCTCGATGCGGTAGCCCTCGGGGTTGTCGCCGTGGCGACGTCGTTCGTCGAGGCTGGCTTCGGGCAGGCCCAGCAGCCGGCTGATGCGTGGTCGCAGCGTCGTCCAGGCGCGGTCGTTGACCTGCCGGGGCAGCAGATAGAGGTTGTAGGTGAGGGTGTTGCCGGCCAGCACCCGGCCGCGGCGGTCGAGGAGCCGGCCGCGCATGGGCGTGCGGGGCACCAGCCGCACCCGGTTCTCGTCGGCCAGCAGCCGGTTCTGTTCCCCCTGGGCCAGCTGCAGCCAGGCCAGCCGGCCTCCCATCGCCGCCAGCAGGGCCAGCATCAGGGCGATCAGCCAGGCGGGCTGCTGCTGCATCCCCGTGCGCCGCTGCTGGCGCCGGCCCAGGCCGATGGTCATGGCAGCAGTTGTCGCTCCAGCTGGAGCAGACGGTCGGCGATGGCCCGCAGCCGGTCCTGCAGCACGCTGAGATCGGCGGCAGCTGCCGGATCTTCGACGGTCACCTGCACGGGGATGACCGTGGCATCGTCCTGGCGCCCGGCGGCACCACGCGCCAGGTTTAGCAGCATCTCAAGCGGAGACTGGGCCATCCCACAACCAATGCACACCCAGCGTGCCACAGGTGACCGGGATCAGCGGCCCGTCGTGAGCGATGCCGGGTTGCCCGGCGGCAGGATCACCTGACGGCAGAATTCCTGGGAGCCCAGCACCCAGCCCCCCAGGGCCGCGACAGCCACGAAGGCGCTCAGGGGAAGCAGGGCCTTGCGTGTGACCGGATCGGCCAGCCATTCCTGCCATTCACGACGCCAGCGCTCGCGGCTGAAGCGACGCTTCTCGGCCTTCTGGGCCAGCTCACGGCGGTGCAGCGACCGGGCCACCCAGCGCTCGAAGGCCTTTTTCTTGGTCACGGCCATCTTGCGTTCCAGCTCCAGCAGCTGGCCCGGTGTCAGATCGGGATTGAAGGTCGTGATCAGGTCGAGGCTCTTGAGGAACATCTCCACCGCCCCGTCCTTGATCTGGCGGTCCTGATCACTGAGGGCGTCGAAGGCCACCTCCGGATAGAAGCGGCGACGGTTGGTCTGAATCTGCTCCTCATCGAGCTGGCCGGGCTCGCGCAGCCAGCGGTCGGTGTTGGCATCGAAACGACGCCAGTACAGAAAGGGGTTGAGATAGACGGTGCGGCCGGCGATCTCGATGCTGTCCTGCTGCAGTCGCCGCTGGAGCTGGGGATCCTGCTGGAGTTGGGCGCCCACGACCGAATGACTGGGCCCCGATCGTATCGGCCGCGGCAAGGGATCCCTAGGCTCGGACCATCAGGGTGAGGTCGTGGAGCGAACCCGTCCGGGTGTGGTCCTGCACATCGGCACCGAAAAGACGGGCAGCACCAGCCTGCAGCACTTCCTGCGCCAGCGGTCTGAGGTTCTGCGGCGCTGTGGCCTCTGGCCGGCCCGCTGTGCCGGCCTCGAGACCAGCCGCCTGCTGGCCACCGTCTGCCTGCCGGCGGCGGACCGGGAGGACGAGCACCTGCTGTCCCTGACCGATGGAAGCTCTGCGGCCCGGTCGGCCCTGCGGCGGCGCCTGCTGGCCGACCTGCGGGAGGAACTGGCCGCAATCCCGCCCACCGGGCGGCTGGTGTTCAGCTCGGAACATCTCCATGCCCGGCTGCGTCACAGCGAAGATGTGCAGCGTCTGCAGCGGCTGTTGACCGAGGCCGGGGCGGGGTCTGTGCAGGTGGTGGTCTATCTGCGGGAGCCCGTGGCCCTGGCCGAATCGCTCTACTCCACCTGGATCCGCAGCGGCCGTACCGACCGCGGCCTGCCCACCGACCCGGCCGACGGCAACATCCGTTACCTCTGCGACCATCCGGCCACCCTGGCCCGTTGGCGTCGGGTCTTCGGCGACGGGGCCGTGCAGGCCCGCCTGTTTGATCCGCAGGCTCTCGTGGGTGGCCGTGTGGAGAGCGACTTTCTGGCCGTGCTGGGCTGTCAGCCCGGAGCGGCTCTGGCGGCGGCGGCCCCACGGGTGAATCCCTCCCTGGCCCCCTGGGGGCTGGAGCTGCTGCGGCGCTGGAATGCTCTGGTGCCCCGGCGCCGGGCCTGGCAACGGTGGTGGCACACCAAACTGGAAAATCTCCTGCTGCGACTGGCCCGGGGGCGTTACCGCATGCCGCCCACCCAGCGGGCCCGTTACGAGGCCTTCTATGGCCCCGGTTTCGCGGACCTGGTGGCCAGGGAGTTTCCGGCCCCCTCCACCGTGGGTGATCCCTAGGATCCGCAGCACCGTTGCGCAGGGCCGATGGACTGGCTCGATCCCCAACGCCGCGGGCCGATCATCGCCGTCTCGGGGCTGCTGCTGGTCGTCTTCGCGGTGCTGCATCTGGTGGGGGTGGGGCTGGCTCCGCTGGCGCCGGAGCGGTTCGAGGCCTATGCAACGGCCCTGCACCACCGCCCATGGCTTCCGCTCGCAGAGGCGCTGCTGCTGCTGGTGGCCCTCGTCCATACCGGCTTCACCCTCGTGGTCCAGATCCAGAACCGCCGGGCCGGCAACCATGCCGCCCTCGTCAGCCGGCGGGGGGAGCCGCTGGCCGCCTTCGCCGCCCGCAGCCAGCCCTGGGCCGGATTGGTGCTCCTGGCGTTTCTGGGGTTGCACCTGGCCCAGCTGCGCTGGGTCCGCCCTGCCGATGGGGCCGAACTCGCTGCCCTGCGTGAGGCCCTGGCCGGCCCATGGGCGCCTCCGGTCTATCTCGTCGCGGCCCTGGCCCTCGGCCTGCATGTGCTGCATGGCAGTGAAGCCGCCCATCGCCGCCTGGGTCTGCTCGATCCCACCAATGCCGCGGCGATCCGGCGGGGCGGCCGGTCCCTGGCCCTGCTGCTGGCCATGGGATTCGCCACAGTCACCCTGCTGCTGGCGGTGGCACCGATCCGGGTCCTGCCATGACCGTTCTCCCCGATCCCCAGCTGCCGGTCGGTCCCCTGTCGGATGCCTGGCGCCGCACCCGTGAGGGACTGCCGCTGATCGCACCGGCCCGGCGGGGGGCCTTCCCGCTGCTGGTGGTGGGCACGGGCCTGGCCGGGGCCTCGGCGGCCGCCACCCTGGCTGAGCAGGGCTACCCGGTGACGGTGCTCAGCTTCCACGACAGCCCCCGCCGGGCCCACTCGGTGGCGGCCCAGGGGGGCATCAACGCCGCCCGTGCCCTCGCCCCGGATGGCGACAGCGTCAACCGTCTCTTCGCCGACACCCTCCGGGGGGGCGATTTCCGCGCCCGGGAGGCGGGCTGCCGCCGGCTTGCCGAAATCAGTTCGGCGATCATCGACCAGTGCGTCGCCCAGGGGGTGCCCTTCGCCAGGGAGTACGGCGGCACCCTGGCCACCCGCAGCTTCGGCGGTGCCCAGGTGAGCCGCACGTTCTATGCCCGCGGCCAGACCGGTCAGCAACTGCTCTACGGCGCCTACCAGGCGCTGATGCGCCAGGTGGAGGCCGGCCGGGTGCGCCTGCTCTGCAGGCGCGACATGCTCGATCTGATCACCGTCGATGGCGTTGCCCGCGGTGTCGTCTGCCGCGACCTGCTGAGCGGTGCCCTCGAGGTGCACCTGGCCCAGGCGGTGCTGCTGGCCACAGGCGGCTATAGCAACGTCTACTTTCTGTCGACCAATGCCCTGCGGTCGAACGCCAGTGCCATCTGGCAGGCCCACCGGCAGGGGGCCCTGTTCGCCAACCCCTGCTTCACCCAGATCCATCCCACCTGCATTCCCAGCGG
>JBMOIF010000087.1:0-7624 GCA_049317465.1 Prochlorococcaceae cyanobacterium
ACCCCCGCCACTTCAACAAGCCCGCCCGGGCCTACATGAAGCAGGTGTGCCTCGATCGCTACCAGCAGTTCTGGGCCGCCGGCAACGCCAGCAAGATCAAGCAGCGCGACATCAACTACTTCGCCGGTCTCTACGCCAAGGGTGCCCTGGACGCCAAGGTGGCCGTCGCCGCCTGATTCCCCCCAGCCATATGGGATTCGTGGGGGGGGGGCGGCCCCCCCTTTTTTCATGGCCGCTCAGGGCTGGGTCAGGCGTTGCAGGGCCAGCTTGAGGTCGCGCTCCATCACGAATCGACGACCGTCGGTGACCACCACCCGCACCAGGGTCGGCAGCCCCCCGTTGCGGGCCTGCAGGTAGATGGGCTCCACATACAGCAGTCCACGGCCCACGGGCACCACCAGCAGATTGCCCTGAACCACCCGGGAGCCCTCGCGGTTCCAGAGACCGAACTGGCGGCTGATGAGCGGGTCCTGCTCGATCAGAGCCGAGATCTGCTGCGGTCCCAGCAGCAGCCGCTGCTGCGGGAACCGCACCAACCGCAGCTCTCCGTAGGCCGCCCCGTCGTTCCGGGCGGCGAGCCACCCCACCATGTTGGGCCGCCGCAGGGGGGAGAAGGGCAGCAGCAGCACGAACTCCGGACGCCGCTCCCCGGGCAGCTGCAGGGTGACGTGGTACGGCCGCACCGACACCGACTGGGAGCCGTAGATCTCCCGCGGGATGTCCCAGACGTCGTCGCCGCTGTAAAACGTGCGCACATCGGTGACGTGGAAACGCAGCAGCCGTTCGGCCTGGATGGCGAACTGACGGCTGGGAACGCGCACGTGGCTGCGCAGGGGCGCGGGCATCGCCGCCAGGGGGCGGAACAGTTCCGGAAAGGCCCGCTGCCAGGTGCGCAGCAGCGGGTCGGAAGGATCGTTGACATACAGCCAGACATGGCCGTTGTAGGCATCCACGACCGCCTTGACGGGGTTGCGGAAGTACCGCAACCCCGCGGGATTGGCCGAGGAGTAGGGATAGCTGCGGCTGGTGGTGAAGCCATCCAGCATCCAGTACTGATGCTGGGAGTTCTCAAATCCTGGTTCGTTGTTGAGGCGCACCGTCACCAGGTAGGGCTCGCTCTCGAACGTGAGGAAGGGGGCCAGGGCCCGCAGTCGGGCCTGCACCTGCCGGCGCAGCAGCAGCCGGGAGCCCTCACGCAGGGCCGAGGTGAAGGGCAGTCGCGGCTCCCGCAGATACGCTCCCGCCAGCAGCCGCTGCCAGGGCCGGCCCACCGGAACCCCGCGGGCCCCCGTGTAGTGCGAGTAGATGTTGAGCTCGCCGGCGGGGTAATCGAACTCGCGGACCCGGGTCGGCGCCAGCACATAGTCGGCGGCACCCGAGCCGTAGTAGAGCCGCGGCCGTCCCACCGGCAGCTGGCGGATCACATCGGCGTTGCTCACCCCCAGCGAGGGCAGGCCCTGCACCTGCCCGCCGCGGCCCAGATCCTTGACGAAGAAGAGGGGCAGGCCATCGGCCCCGAAGGCATTGACCGGCGAGACGGTGAAGCCGTAACCGTGGGTGAAGACCAGATGCCGGTTGAGCCAGGTGCGTGAGCCCTGCGGCAGGGCGGTCACATCCAGCTCCCGGGCCGCGATCAGCACCTGCTGCGCTCCCCGCAGGGGGTCGGTGCTGAGGCTGTAACGGTCCACGGCCGCCGATGGGAAGCGGTAGTACAGACGCAGCTGCTGCAGCTGCCGGTTGGTGGCCAGCAAGGGCTGGGTGTCCCACAGGCGAAGGTTCTCGAGGGTGCCCGGTGCCGACCGCAGGTCGGCGGGTGAGAGCTGCTGGCGTGGTTCGAGCGTTTCGAGACGCACCCGGTCAAGGCCGAAGGCCCGACGGGTGGCGCGGATGGTGCGGCTCAGGTAGCGCTGTTCGAGCCTCAGCTCCTGGGGCTGCACCACCAGCCGTTGCACCACCGGTGCGATCAGCCATTCCGCCAGGGGCACCAGCAGAGCGATGCCCGCGAGGGGCAGCAGCAGCCCCCGCCGCAGCCAGCCCCGGGGCAGGGGCACCAGCAGCCCTCCGGCGGTGAGCAGCAGCAGTGCGCTCAGCAGCAGCCGCAGGGGCAGGCGCACGTGCAGATCGACGAAGCCGGCGCCGGAGGCGACCCCGCTGCCCTGCACCATCAGCTCAAAGGGGGCCAGGCCCGCCAGCAGGGCGGCCACCAGGGCCAGCACCGCCAGCTGCGGTTGCAGCACCCGCTGCTGGTCTTTGGCCAGGCCCGCGAAACGCCAGTCCGACAGGCTCGTCCCCTGGCTGATGCTGAGCCAGAGGCAGCCGGCCAGGCCCACCAGACCCTGGGCGAGCAGCACACTCAGCAGCAGTCGCAGGGCCGGCAGCTGCAGCACGGTGACGCGCAGGTCGAGGCCCGTGACCGGGTCGGGTTCGCCGAAGGGCACGGCCAGCAGTGCCGGCAGCCAGAGGCTCCAGCCTCGGGCCAGGGCCGTGGCCGAGGTGACCAGGGCCGCCGCCAGGGTGATGCGCAGGGTGGTGAGGGGCCAGCGCAGCAGCGGCAGCAGCAGCCCCAGTCCCAGGCCGATCAGCAGGGGGGGCGGCAGATCCGCCAGCACCGGCAGACCGCTGAGAACCTTGTCGTTGAACGGTTCGTTGATGAGCCCGCGGGCCTGCTCCAGCAGGTAGGTGAGGCCACCGGCCAGCAGCCCGAGCAGCAGCATCAGGGCCAGGGCGAGGGGCCAGCCGCCCAGGGGCAGCAGCAGGGACGGCTCCGTCCGTCCCCCCCCGGTGCGGCGCAGGGCCCAGCAGCGCTGCAGCTGTTGCAGCTGCAGAGGAATGCCGAGCCCCAGCACCATCAGAAAGGCCAGCAGCTGGAAGCCCCAGCGACGGATCAGCACGCTGGCCAGGCCGAACTGCCTGAACCACGCCAGCTCGACCCACAGCCTGGGCAGCAGCAGCAGCAGCAAGAGCAGTGTCAGCAGCAGCAGCAGCAGGCCCCCCACCGCCAGCGGCAGAGGTCGGGACAGCGATCGGGGCAGGGATCGGGGCGGCAACCGTCGGGGCAGGGCGATGCTCTGGAGGCTAGGCAGGGCCACAACGCGACCCGGGCTGCATTAATCCCGACCTTGGCTGTCGGATATTCCCCGCCGCGCCGGTCGCCACTGCTAGCGTTGATCCGATCCGCCCCGGCGCCGTGACGAGCACCCTCACCCGCAGCCCCCTGCAGGGTCTGCGCTGCAAGGAATGCGGCCATCCCTACCCCGCCGCCGCGCGCCACGTCTGCGACGAGGTGTGTTTCGGCCCCCTTGAGGTCGTCTACGACTACGAGGCCATCCGCGCCCGCACCAGCCGTGCCTCCATCGAGGCCGGTCCTGCCTCGATCTGGCGCTACCGCGACTTTCTGCCCATCGAGGGTGATCCCATCGATGTCGGCACCGGCTTCACCCCGCTGCTGCAGGCCAACCGTCTGGCCCGCCGGCTGGGCCTGCGGCGTCTCTACATCAAGAACGACGGCGTCAACATGCCCACCCTGTCCTTCAAGGACCGGGTGGTGTCGGTGGCCCTCACCCGGGCCCGCGAGCTGGGCTTCTCCACCGTGAGCTGCGCCAGCACCGGCAACCTCGCCAACAGCACTGCCGCCATTGCCGCCCACGCCGGCATGGACTGCTGTGTGTTCATCCCCGCCGACCTCGAGGCCGGCAAGGTGCTGGGCACGCTGATCTACAACCCCACGCTGATGGCCGTGCGTGGCAATTACGACCAGGTCAACCGCCTCTGCTCCGAGGTGGCCAACACCCACGGCTGGGGCTTCGTCAACATCAACCTGCGTCCTTACTACTCCGAGGGGTCCAAGACCCTGGGCTACGAGGTGATCGAACAGCTGGGCTGGGAGCTGCCCGACCACATCGTGGCCCCGCTGGCCTCGGGCTCCCTGTTCACCAAGATCCGCAAGGGCTTCGACGAATTCGTGAAGGTGGGCCTGGTCGACGAGAAGCCCGTGCGTTTCAGCGGTGCCCAGGCCAGCGGCTGTTCCCCCATCGCCCAGGCCTTCGATGAAGGCCGTGACTTCATCACGCCGGTGAAGCCCAGCACCATCGCCAAGTCGATCGCCATCGGCAACCCCGCCGATGGCCCCTATGCCCTCGACATCGCCCGTCGCACCGGCGGCTCCATCGCCGCCGTCAGCGATGAGGAGATCGTCGACGGCATCAAGCTTCTCGCCGAAACCGAAGGGGTGTTCACCGAGACCGCCGGCGGCACCACCATCGCCGTGCTGCGCAAGCTGGTCGAACAGGGCCGCATCAATCCCGAGGAAACCACCGTGGCCTACATCACCGGCAACGGCCTCAAGACCACCGAAGCCGTGGCCACCAGCATCGGCGAGCCGTTCCTGATCGACGCCAGGCTCGACAGTTTCGAGAGTGCCTGGGAGCGGGCCCAGTCCCTCCAGCGCGCCACCTGGGAGACCGTCGACGTCTGACGGACGCCCCGCCGGCCCCCCACCTTCCGTTCATCCGCCTTGTTCCCAGCCCCATGCCCGTCCAGGTTCTGATCCCCACTCCCCTGCAGAAATTCACCGACAACCAGGCCACGGTCAGCCTCGAGGCCGACTCGGTGCAGGCCCTGGTGGGGGCCCTCGAGAGTCGCTTCCCCGGGTTCAGCAAGAGCCTCTGCGACGAGTCGGGCAAGCTGCGCCGGTTTCTGAACATCTACGTCAACAGCGAGGACATCCGTTTCCTCGACAACGAAGCGACCCCCCTCGCAGATGGCGACGAGGTGAGCATCGTGCCTGCGGTGGCCGGGGGCTGAGCGGTGACCACAGCCGATGGGGCCAAGGGTCAGACCTGGAGCTACGCCGAAGCCGCCAATCCTGTCCGGCGGGGGCTGTGTGAACCCCTCCGCCCCTGGTCGTGGCCCGCATCCCTGCATGCATCCGGTCCCACGGCCCGGCTGCCCCTGCTGCCGCCCGAGGAGCAGGGCCTGGAGCCTGAGGCCACGTCGCCGGCCCTGGCGGCGGCCTTTCTGCGTCTGCGCGAGGGAGAGTCCCTGCGTCTGCCGGAGGGCTGGACCAGCCTGTTCCTTTACGTGCTGCAGGGCGAAGGGGAGCTCACACCGGCTCCCTCACTCCCCTGGCGATGCGGTGATGCCCTGGTGTTGCCCGCCTCACCGGGCCTCAGCCTGCACGCCGCGACCGAGTCGGTGCTCTACGCGGTGGATGACAGTCCCCTGCTGCGCTGGCTCGGCGCCACTCCTGCACCGGGGTCGCGCTTCCGCCCCGTGCGCTTCGACGCGGCCGACCTGGAACAGCACCTGAGGCAGGTGGCGGGTGAAACCGCGGCGGCCCGTGCCAACCGGGTCAGCATCCTGCTCGGTCACCCCGACCTGCCCACCACGCGCACGGTGAGCCCCAGTCTGTGGGCGATGCTCGGCATCGTTCCCCCCGGATCGGTGCAGGCCCCCCACCGCCATCAGTCGGTGGCCCTTGATCTGATCCTCAGTGCCCCCCCCGGTTGCCACACGCTGGTGGGCGAGCGTCTCAATGCCGAGGGGCAGATCGTCGATCCCCGGCGCATCGACTGGGAAAGCGGTGGTGCCTTCCTCACCCCGGCGGGCTGGTGGCACAGCCACGTCAACCCCTCAGACCAGGAAGCCCGCCTGCTGCCGGTGCAGGATGCAGGCCTGCACAGTCATCTGCGCAGCCTAGACATCCGCTTCTCCGGCTGAGACGTCAGGGCGTGTTCAGGCCGGCGCCAAGGCCCGCCGTTGCTCATCGGCTTCCACCAGGGCCCGGAATGTCTCGCCGCTGAGGGTTTCCTGCTCGATCAGCTGCTCGACCAGCTGATCGAGCAGGCCCCGGCGCGGCTCGAGCATCGCCAGGGCCCGATCGAGGGCGCTGCGGGCCATGCGTTGCACGGCCCGGTCGATGATCGTGGCCGTGCGGGCCGAATAGTCGGGCTCCGGACGCATCCAGTCGCGGCCGAGGAACACCTCGCCACCATCCCGTTCCAGGGCCACGGGGCCGAGCTCGGAGAAGCCGTAGCGGGTGACCATCTCCCGGGCCGTTCGGGTCACCATCTCCAGGTCGCTGCTGGCTCCCTGGGTCACTTCCGCCGGTCCGAAGACCACCAGCTCGGCGGCTCGGCCGCCCATGGCCACCACCAGACGGGCGTCGAGGTAAGCGCGGCTGATCAGACCGCTGTCGAGGATCTCCTCGTCGGGGGTGGTGCGGGCGAAGCCTCCGACACCGTTGGCGCGGGGCAGCAGCGTCACCTTGTCCAGGGCGTCGGCAGCCGGCAGCAGCGTCGTGAGCAGGGCGTGGCCCACTTCGTGATAAGCGATCAGCCGTTTCTTGGCGCTGTCCTGCAGGGGACGGGCGGCCAGGCCCATCGTCACCCGCTCCAGGGCATCGTTCATGGCCTGCTCGTCGATGGCGCTGCGTTGCCGCCGGGCGGTGAGAATCGCTGCCTCGTTCACGAGGTTGGCCAGATCAGCGCCCGAAAAACCGGGGGTGCGGCGGGCCCACAGGGCCAGGGAGACGTCGTCTCCGAGGGGGCGGGTGCGGGCATGCACCCCCAGGATCGCCTCGCGGCCGCGGCGGTCAGGCAGTTCCACCTGGATCTGACGGTCGAAGCGGCCAGGCCGCAGCAGGGCGGTGTCGAGCACGTCGGCACGGTTCGTGGCGGCCAGCAGGATCACCCCCGAGTTGTCCTCGAACCCGTCCATCTCGGTGAGCAGCTGGTTGAGCGTCTGTTCCCGCTCGTCGTTGCCGCCGCCGATGCCGGCTCCCCGCTGGCGACCCACCGCATCGATCTCGTCGATGAACACGATGCAGGGGGCCTTGGCCTTGGCCTGGCGGAACAGATCCCGCACGCGGCTGGCACCGACTCCGACGAACATCTCGACGAATTCGGAGGCTGAGATCGAAAAGAAGGGCACCCCGGCCTCGCCGGCGATGGCCCGGGCCAGCAGGGTCTTGCCTGTGCCCGGTGGTCCCACCAGCAGCACCCCGCGGGGGATGCGGGCTCCGATTGCGGTGAAGCGCTCGGGTTCCTTGAGGAAGGCCACCACCTCCTGCAGCTCGATCTTGGCTTCGTCGATGCCGGCCACGTCGTCGAAGCGCACCGCGAGACTTCCCTCGGGCTGCAGGCGGGCCTGGCTGCGACCGAAGCCAAGGGCTTTCTGGGCAACGGAGGCCGAGCGCCGCAGCAGCAGCACCAGCAGGCCGATCAGCAGCACCCCCAGCAGGGCGTTGGTCAGCACGGCGGCCATGGCCCCCTCGTCGGGGTCGTAGCGCACGGTGAAGGGAACTCCTGCGGCCTCGGCCACCCGCGGAATCTGCGGGTCGTTGCTGAACACGGCGACCCGGGCGGTGCGGCCGTCCTTCAACTGAGCCTGAACAAGGTCCTCACGGGGGTAGAGGGTCATCTCCCGGACCTGCCCGTCCTTGAGAGCCCTGAGGAGATGGCTGTAGGTGATCTTCACCGCCGGCTGGTCTCCCTTGGCCACGGTCATGCCTCGCTTGCCCCAGCCTAGCGATTGACGAAGGCCACCTCGGCATCCGAGACTCTCCGTTTGGCAAACAATTCGATCTGAAGAGAATTGGACTAAAATCCCTGTTGTGATGTTGACT
>JBMOIF010000088.1:0-6956 GCA_049317465.1 Prochlorococcaceae cyanobacterium
GCCTCGGGTGATTCGCTCTGGGTGCCGAAGACGCCACCGGGCCGCAGGATGCGGCGGCAGTGCTCGAAGAAGGTGCGGTTGAACAGGCCTTCGGCCGGGCCTGCGGGGTCGGACCCATCGACCAGCACCACGTCGTAGCTGGCATCGGCTGCTGCGGCGACCCAGGCGATGCCGTCACCGACCGTGAGCTGCAGCCGCGGATCGTTCCAGGCCGTGCCGCCGATGCTGGGCAGGTGCTCGCGGCAGAGCTCGACCACCCGCCCGTCGATCTCGACCATGTCGAGCTGCTGCACCTCGCCGTGGCGCAGGCATTCGCGGGCCGTGCCCCCGTCGCCACCGCCGACCACCAGCACCCGTTCGAGCCGTTCGGCGCTGCAGAGGGCCGGATGCACCAGCGATTCGTGGTACTGCCGCTCCTGCCGCTCGGCGGTCATCCAGCAGCCGTCGAGCAGCAGCCCCTTGCCGTAGCGGTCGCTGTCGATGATCGTGATGCGCTGGAACGGACTCGTCTCGTCCAGCAGCACCCGGCCGGCCAGGCCATAGCGCATGCCGTCGTGGTCCTCGTTGATCCAGCCGTCGGTGGTCGTCATCCCGGATGCTCCGCGGGCCCCTCGGGGGGCTTTTCGTCAGCATGGAGGCTGCCGGTGGCGGCCTCGTTAAGGGCGGCCTTGGCCGCCTGCCAGTGGCCTTCGAGTTCGGCCAGCGAACGGCCCCCCAGGTCGCCGGCCAGGGCGGCCTCGACCCGGGCGAAACGCTGCAGGAACCGGCGGTTGGTGCCGGTCAGGCCTTCTTCGGGGCTGAGCTCACACCAGCGGGCCACGTTCACCAGCGTGAACAGCACATCCCCCAGTTCGGTCTCGGCGTGCTCCCGGTCACCGCTGGCGACCGCCTCCTTGAGCTCGTCCAGTTCTTCGTGCACCTTGGCCCAGACGCCGTCCAGGTCGTTCCATTCAAAGCCGGCCGCGGCGGCCCGGCGCGAGATGGTCATCGCTCCCACCAGGGCGGGCTGACCGCGCACCTCGGCCGCCAGCCGGTCGCTCAGGGGACTGGTCGAGGGGGCCGCATCGCCCCGGGCCGCCCGTTCGGCCGCCTTGATCTCGTCCCAGCTGCGGGCCGGTTTGTGGGGGGCGAACACGTGCGGATGGCGCCGCACCAGCTTGGCGGTGATGGCATCGGCGACGGCCGCCAGGTCGAAGGCGCCACGGTCGCTGGCCAGCTGGGCGTGCAGCACCACCTGCAGCAGCAGATCACCCAGCTCGTCGCAGAGGTGGTGGTCGTCGCCGTGGCGGATGGCATCGGCCACCTCGTGGGCTTCCTCCAGCACATGCGGGATCAGGCTGGTGTGGGTCTGGGCCAGGTCCCAGGGGCAGCCGCGCTCGGGGTCCCGCAGGCGGGCCACCACGGCGACCAGGGCGTCCAGGGCCGCGGTGGCCCGGGTGGCAGGGGGCAGGTCGGTCACCGGTGGGTGGGGCAGCGGCACAATGGAATCACGCCCGGTTAGCTCAGGGGTAGAGCGCCTGCTTTACACGCAGGATGTCGCTGGTTCGAAACCGGCACCGGGCATCCGATCAGCGACGCCGCCTGGGCAGTGGCAGCGGATCGCCATCCTGGATCAGGTGCAGCCAGGCACTGGCTTCGACCCCGGCCAGGATCGCCAGCAGCAGCGGCCGTTGCTGCTGCCACAGGGCCCCCGCGGTGGTGATCACAGCCCGGGGGCCCGGCAGCCCCAGCGGCTGCAGCAGGGCGCAGACCAGCAGCAGGCCCAGGCTCATGTAGGCCAGTCGGCAGCCGCTGCCCAGCAACGGCAGATGCGACAGCCAGCCCCGGTGTCGCACCAGCCGCCGGTAGGGCAGCCACAGCACCGCCAGCGGTCCCCAGCGGCGGGTCGGCCGTGAGCGCGTGTCCAGATCAGGCGACAGCCAGAGGCCGCCGATCAGAAACGCCAGGCCGGCACCCACCGCGGCTGCACTCCCCAGCAGCGGCCAGCAGAGCAGCCCGAAGGGCAGGGCCAGCAGCCGCGTGAACCGGTCGTGGGCGGCACCGCTGGCCATGGCCCCAGCTTCCCGCCCGTTGCGCCGCTGCACAACGATCAAGACCCGCCATGCTCGCGGTGCTGCTGCTGCTGCTGCTGCTGCTGGTGGCTCTCAGCACCCTCGCTTGAGGCCCTAACCCCCTGAAGGCCGCACGGCCGGACGGGCCCGTGGTGCTGTCGGTTCGACCCCGGCAATCGAACAGCGGCCCCGGGGCACGAAGGCGATGCGACCCCACAGGGGTTTGCCCGCCGCGAGCAGCAACTGGCCCCGGTCGAGCCGCAGCCGTTCCCCGTCAAAGCCGGCGACCTCGAGGGTGGCGGTGCGTGCCTTGATCGGCGACTGACGTGACCGACGCCCCAGAGGCGTGATCTGCACCACCTCGGCCCTCTGCAGCCGTCCGTCGAGCCGCAGGCGCAGCAGCTGGTCGTCAGCCGGCCCCGGACATTGCAGCCAGGTGGCCGACGCCAGCAGCAGGGCCGCCAGGGCCATCGTCAGTCCTCGTCCTCCGGGTAGAGCAGGTCGCTCAGTTCTTCGGGGTCCACGTCGTAGGCGCGGGCCAGGGTGCTCTCGACGGTGGCGGTCACGTCACCGGGCAGGAAGCGGGCTGCGCTGAGGGCATCGTCGGCGATCTCGTCGCTGCAGAGCTTCTCGCCGTCAGGGTTGAGCTTCTCGTCGTTCAGCACCGCCAGCACCCACGTCTGGTACGCATAGACCAGATCCTGCAGTTCCAGATCGGGATCGTTCAGGTCCAGGGCCATCGGCTGGTCAGGCAACCCCCTCAGTCTGCCTGCAGAAGTCCCGTCTGGAAGGCCACGGCAACCGCTTCGGTTCGGTTGCGTGCCCCCAGCTTGGTCAGCAGCTGGCGCACGTAGCCCTTGACCGTGTGGGGCCGCAGCCCCAGATGTCCGGCCAGTTCCGCGTTGCTCAGGCCATCGTCCAGGCCCTGCAGCACCTGGTGCTCGCGGGGCGACAGCCGAGGCGGCCGGGGGCCGTGGCGGTGCAGCGATTCCTCCACGAAATGGTGCTGCCGCAGCAGGCACTCGAGCGCCAGCACCACGTTGTCGTTCCCGAGCCGGCGGGCATCGCAGAGGGCCGTGCAGCCCGCGGCCATGGCCGCCTCGCGATCGAACTGCTCGTGCCGGCAGACGATCATCAGCACCTGCAGCTCCGGCAGCAGGGCCCGGGCCCGCCGGGTCAGGCTCAGCCCGTCGCCTTCCTCCAGCACGTCGTGGGTGATCAGCAGCTGCGGCCGCTGCCGTTCCACATGCACCATCGCTTCGGTCTCGGTGGTGCAGGCCCCCACCAGTTCAGGCCCCTCGGTGGAGGCATGCAGCAGCAGCAGGCCCAGCTGGCCCAGGCAGAGCACGGTCCGCCGGCCCTCCAACAGCTGGCGGATCCGGCGATGGCGTGCCCGCAGCTGGGGCAGACGCTGGGTGACGTCCATGGCCCGTGGTCTTCCTGCCCTGCTGCTAGGAGGAATGGATTGCCGATCGTTTAAGGGATGGTCGCGGGAACCCTCGGTGCCGACGATCTGCGGGCCCGGCTGGTGGATCTGGCCCTTGATGATCTCGTGCGGGCGCGGCGCACGGCCTTCGCCCCCCTCTGGAGCGTCGAGAGCTGGGCCAAGTTCCTGATCTGGATGGCCCTGCGCTGCGGCAGCGGGCCCGACCGCGAAGCGCTGGAGGCCTTCGCCATGGCCCTGGGGGAGCCCCTCTCGGCCCGCCTGCGGCAGCAGTTCTTCAGCCGCGAGGAGATCGACCAGGGGTTGCGGCTGCTGGCCGATCCCGCCCAGCCCGAGGTGCTGCTGCTGGCCATCGATGCCGCCGACACGGCCCCCGATCACGAACGGGCGGCCGCCTGCTTCCGCCGCCACGGGCTGAGCGACCGCCTGGATCCCGACCCGGCCCACTGGCATGAGCGCCAGGGGCTGCTGGCCGTGCCCTGGGCGCCATGCAGCTGATCTGTCCCCTGCGCCATCCCGGCTACGAGGCCCTGGCCGATGCCGTGATGGGCTTCTTTGACCGCCGCCCCGACCTGCACCGCCGTGGCGTGGCCTTCGGTGGGGATCCCAGCGACCCCCGCGGGCCGGCCAAGGTGTCGACCGACATCACCCTGGTGGCCCCCGATGCAGCCGATCCCGAGGCCGAGGGACTGGCCGAGGCGCTGCTGCGGGGGGTGACGGCAGGCCTGCGCGAGGTGCTGCGGGAACGCCCCCTGCTGCAGGAGGTGTGCCCCGGTCAGCAGCTGTTCGTGGTGCCGCTGCTCAACCTGCAGCGCTACGCCCCCGGCGAGGGGTTCCATCGCTGGCATGCCGACTGGACCACCGACGACGACGCCACCGAACCGATCCGGCGGGTGCTGGCCTGGATTTTGTATTGCGACACCGTGCCCGAGGCCGGCACCGAGTTCCACTGGCAGGACCACCACGAAGAGGCCGAACGGGGCAAGCTGCTGATCTTTCCTGCGGGGGTGTCGCACGTGCACCGGGGTCGGGTGAGTGCGAGCCACAGCAAGACCATCGCCACCGGCTGGATCAACGCCGGCAGCCGCGACGACTGGCAGGGGCGGATCAGAGGGGCGACGGCACGATGAGCCCCTGCAGGCGCCGTTCCAGCTCGCCGGTGAGGCTGGCCACCGCCCCGCGCCGGTCGGCCCGGTAGGCCTCCATCCGATTGTCCAGCGGGATGGCTTCGCCGATGGTCAGGCGCACCCGCCGGGGCCCCAGCCGCGGCCGCACCGGTGCCTTGCCGAGGATGCGGCAGCGGGTGTCCCACAGCAGCAGCAGGGTGTCGGCGAACCGTTCCTGGCTGGGGTGGTCGCGCACGTAGTGGCCACTCACGCCCACGAAGCCTTCGGCCAGCCGCATCGTCCACAGCCGCCGTTCGGTCTCTTCGGCGAGCCGGTCGGCCAGTCCCCGTTCGAGGGGCGAGACGCTCCCCAGGTCGGGGTACTGGCGGTCCCAGCCGGCCTGCTCCAGTCGGCGGCAGCGGTCCTGGAGGCTGCCGCGGGGCGCCAGGCCGAAGGACCGCTCCAGCAGGCCAAGGGCGGTGTCGAGCAGCCGCTGCAGCCGCTCGTCCAGGGCGGTGTTGGGGTCGTCGAGCAGCGGCGGATCGGGCAGATCGGCGCCGTAGCCGCTGCGGTAGAAGACCTCGAGGCGGTCGAGCAGCCGTTCGGCCAGGGTCAGCAGCCGCGGGTAAAGCGCTTCGGGGGTGGCCCGGCGGCTGTGGGGGGGCGCCAGGCCCAGCTCGTGCTCCAGCTGCGTCAGCAGCTCTTCCAGGGCCGGCCAGACGGGGCGGGTGTAGCGGTACTGCACCCCGATGGGCAGGATCCGCACCGCTGTCGGCCGGTCGGCCCGCTGCAGGGATTCGGCGGTCCAGAAGGCCAGCTGGGCCACACCTGGTTCCAGCGGAGAGAGGGCTTCGTTGAGGCCGTTGGTGGCACCTTCGGGGGCTGCGGCGAACGGGTGGGGACCATCGAGCAGCAGCTGCCGTGCCGAGCGCAGGCCGGGACCGTCGTGCTTGCCCCGCAGGATCGAGCTGCCGCCGAGATGGCTGAGCAACCAGCCCATGCCTTCGCCGGCCCAGAGGGGAATGCCGCGGTCGTAGAGAAACTGGGCATGGGCCGGCTGCGGCAGCTCGCGCCACAGCAGCTGCGCCAGCACCGCCGGATCGTCGAGGCTGGGGTGGCGAAAGGCCAGCAGCAGACGCCACTGGCCGCGGCGAAAGCCGTCGATGGCGTCGTCCAGGCGCTGGCGGTCCACCACCTGCACGCCGCGGATGCCGCTGCACCAGCGCAGCCACAGGGGCAGCACCAGGCGGGCGCCCGCCAGCACGCGCCGGTCCAGGCGCGGCGGCCGGAAATCGAGCGGAGCAGCGGCGGTCATGGCTCATCCCTAGCGCATCGGCGGTGGCGGGCACCGGCGGCCCCCTTTGAGACCATGGACCCACGCCAGCCCCAGCCTGCCGCCGTGCCCGAGGACGCCCTGCCCAAGACCTACGACCCCGCCGGCACCGAAGCGCGCTGGCAGCGGGCCTGGGAGGAGGCCGGAGCGTTCCACCCCGATCCGTTGGCCCCCGGCGAGCCCTTCGCCGTGGTCATCCCGCCGCCCAACGTCACCGGCAGCCTGCACATGGGCCATGCCTTCAACACGGCCCTCATCGACACGATCGTGCGCTTCCAGCGGCTGCAGGGCCGCAACGTGCTCTGCCTGCCCGGCACCGACCACGCCTCGATCGCCGTGCAGACGATCCTCGAGAAGCAGATCAAGGCCGAAGGCGGCCGCCGCGAAGACCTGGGTCGTGATGCCTTTCTTGAGCGGGCCTGGGCCTGGAAGGCCCAGAGCGGCGGCACGATCGTGGGCCAGCTGCGCCGTCTCGGCTATTCGGTCGACTGGCGCCGTGAACGCTTCACCCTTGACCCTGGCCTCAGCCGCGCCGTGGCCGAGGCCTTCGTGCAGCTCCATGAGCAGGGCCTCATCTATCGCGGTGAATACCTGGTCAACTGGTGCCCGGCCTCCGGATCGGCGGTGAGCGACCTCGAGGTCGAGATGAAGGAGGTGGATGGCCACCTCTGGCATCTGCGCTACCCGCTGGCCGATGGGCCCGCCGCCGATGGCACCGACCATCTGGTGGTGGCCACCACCCGACCCGAGACGCTGCTGGGGGACACCGGCGTGGCGGTCCATCCCGATGATCCCCGCTATGGGGCCCTGGTGGGCCGGATGGTCGCCCTGCCGCTCACGGGCCGTCAGATCCCGATCGTGGCCGATGCCCACGTCGATCCCGCCTTCGGCACCGGTTGCGTCAAGGTCACCCCCGCCCACGACCCCAACGACTTCGCCATCGGCCAGCGCCATGGCCTGCCCCAGATCACGGTGATGGCCAAGGACGGCACGATGAACGCCGCCGCCGGCCGCTTCGCCGG
>JBMOIF010000089.1:0-6838 GCA_049317465.1 Prochlorococcaceae cyanobacterium
ACGCCGGCATGAAGTTCGCCCTCTTCTACCTGGGCAGCTACATCAACCTGGTGCTGTCGGCCCTGCTCGTGACCGTGCTGTACCTGGGCGGCTGGGGCTTTCCGCTGCCGGTCGAATGGCTGGCCAGCCTTCTGGGGCAGAACATCGACGCCCCCCTGGTGCAGGTGGTCAGCGCCACCCTGGGCATCGTGATGACGGTGCTCAAGGCCTACCTGCTGGTCTTCACGGCGATCCTGCTGCGCTGGACCGTGCCCAGGGTGCGGATCGATCAGTTGCTTGATTTCGGCTGGAAATTCCTGCTGCCTATCTCGCTCGTCAACCTGCTGGCCACCGCCGCCCTCAAACTGGCCTTCCCCGCCGTCTTCGGCGGCTGAGTGCCGGCGGGGCCATCATGGGTCCCGAGTCTGCCCACCCCGTTCCTTCACCCCCAGGCCCCCATGTTCGGCTTCCTCCGCCAGGTCGGTGACTACACCCGCGACGCGGTCAGCGCCAGCCGCAACATCGCCGCCGGTCTGTCGGTCACGTTCGATCACCTGCGCCGCCGGCCGGTGACCGTTCAGTACCCCTACGAGAAGCTCATCCCCTCCGAGCGGTACCGGGGACGGATTCACTACGAATTCGACAAGTGCATCGCCTGCGAAGTGTGCGTGCGGGTGTGCCCCATCAACCTGCCGGTGGTCGACTGGGTGATGAACAAGGCCACCAAGAAGAAGGAGCTCCGCAACTACTCGATCGACTTCGGGGTGTGCATCTTCTGCGGCAACTGCGTGGAGTATTGCCCCACCAACTGCCTCTCGATGACCGAGGAATACGAGCTGGCGGCCTTCGACCGCCACAGCCTCAACTACGACAATGTGGCCCTCGGCCGGCTGCCCACCAGCGTCACCACCGACCCGTCGGTGATCGCCCTGCGGGAACTGGCCTACCTGCCCAAGGGGGAGATGGATCCCCACACCGTCGCCGCCGACCGGCCCCGGGCCGGCCAGCGCCCCGACCAGATCGTCGCCGCTGAGGCGGCCCCGTCTTCTCCGGAGAACCGCTGATGCCCCCCCTCGCCGAACTGACCGAGCTGATCGTCTTCGTGCTGCTGGCCGCCGGGGTCGTGGTCGGCTCCCTGGGGGTGGTGCTGCTGCCCAACATCGTCTACTCCGCCTTTCTGCTGGGGGGGGTGTTCCTGTCGGTGGCGGGGCTCTACCTGCTGCTCAACGCCAGCTTCATCGCCGCCGCCCAGGTGCTGATCTATGTGGGCGCTGTGAATGTGCTGATCCTGTTCGCGATCATGCTCGTCAACAAGCGCGAACCCCTGGTCGATGCCCCGGGGCTGGGCCTGCGGCGGCTGCTGTCGAGTGGCGTCTGCGCCGGACTGCTGTGGCTGCTGCTGCGGGTGGCCTACACCACCCCCTGGGCGACCCCCGGCCCCACCCCCCTCGGCGAGGACGCCGTGGTCCGCCTCGGTGAGCACTTCTTCACCGATTACCTGCTGCCCTTCGAACTGGCCTCGGTGCTGCTGCTGATGGCGATGATCGGGGCCATCGTGCTGGCCCGCCGCGATGTGTTCGCCAGCGACATCGGCACCGGTGAGGCCGCCGACCAGGGCCTGATCGAGAAGGCCCGCTCCCCCCTGCTGATCGAGAAGACCCGCCCATGACGCTCCCCAGCCTCTCCGACCTGACCCCGGTGCCCCTGGAGGCCTTCCTGACGGTGGCGGCGCTGCTGTTCTGCATCGGCGTCTGGGGATTGATCAACAGTCGCAACGCCGTGCGGGTGCTGATGAGCATCGAGCTGATGCTCAACGCGGTGAACATCAACCTGATGGCCTTCTCCAGCCACCTCGACGGTCAGGAGATCCGGGGGCAGGTGTATGCCATCTTCGTGATCACGGTCGCCGCTGCCGAGGCCGCCGTCGGCCTGGCGATCCTGCTCTCGCTCTACCGCAACCGCGAAACGGTCGACATGGAACGCTTCAACCTGCTCCGCTGGTAAACCCCCATGGAGCTGCGGACCGTCTGGGTGTCGTACCGAAGCGGCAGTGCCACGGCCCAGCGGCTGGCCCATCGATGCGGCGAACAGCTGCAGGCCCGCGGCACCACCGTGACGGTGGTCGAGAGCGGCCTGCGGCACAATCCCTTTCCAGCGCTGCTGGCCGAAGCCACCCCGGCCGACCTGATGCTGGTGCTGGGGGGCGACGGCACGGCCCTGGCGGCCGCCCGCCACATGGCGCCCCACGACATTCCGATCCTCAGCTTCAACGTGGGCGGCCACCTGGGCTTTCTGACCCACGACCCGAAGCTGCTCGACCAGCTGCTGGAGGCTGACGGCCCTGGCCTCTGGGGCCGCCTGGAGGACCACCACTACGCCCTGCAGCGGCGCATGATGCTGCAGGCCCGCATCGACCGGGGCGATGGCATCCCCGACAGCGGCGACAGCCACAATGAACAAGGCCATCCGTACCACGTGGCCCTCAACGACTTCTACCTGCGGCCTGCCCAGGAGGAAGCCTCCCCCACCTGCCATCTGGAGCTGGCGATCGATGGCGAAGTGGTGGCCCACTACCAGGGCGACGGGCTGATCCTGGCGACACCCACCGGCTCCACCAGTTACGCCATGGCCGCGGGCGGTCCGATCCTGCACCCATCCATCGACGCCATCGTGGTCAATCCGATCTGCCCCATGAGCCTCTCGAGCCGCCCGGTGGTGGTGCCACCGCGATCGCAGCTGGCGGTGTGGCCCCTGGGCGACAGCGCCCGCCGGGTGAAGCTCTGGAAGGACGGCGCCATGGCCACCACCCTCGATCCCGGCGACCGCTGCCTGGTGGACCGGGCTGAACACCATGCGTTGCTGGTGGAGCTGGAGCAGCAGCCGTCCTATTTCCGCAACCTCAGCCGCAAACTGCGCTGGGCCGGCAGCCTCACCGACGCCGAACCCGCCCTCAACTGACGTGGCCCTCGAGATCGAACGGCGTTTTCTGGTGTGTGGCGACGGCTGGCGTCCGCTCAGCGAGCGCCACGAGCTGCTGCACCAGGGCTACCTGGTGCCGGGGGGGGCGGGGGCGCTGACGGTGCGGGTGCGCCTGGCCCCCGCAGAGGCCTGGCTCACCCTCAAGGCCCCGGCCGGGGATCCGCGGGTGCGTCATGAGTTCGAATGGCCACTGCCCAGGGCGGAGGCCGAAGCGCTGCTGGCCCTCAGCCCCCAGGCGCTGATCAAGACGCGCCATCACCTGCGGCTGGCCGGAGGCGACTGGGTGGTGGATGTGTTCGCGGGGGCCAACGCCCCGCTGGTGCTGGCCGAAGTCGAGCTGCCGCAGGCCGATGCCCCCCTGGAGCTGCCGCCCTGGTGCGGCCGCGAGATCACCGGCCGCGGCGAGCTGAGCAATGCCGCCCTCGCCGGTCGGCCGCTGGCCGCCTGGAGCGAGGAGGAGCGGCAGGAGCTGTTCGGCCCCGGAATCGAAAGATTGTCTTAAGGTTGAAACAGCGGAGCAGAGCCGGGGCGATGACAGGCCTCTATGACAACCAGGGGGTGCTGCGCTTCTGCGGCGACGATCGCAGTGCCTGCCTGGCCTACGCCGAACTCTTCGGCCTTCACGACGACGATTTCACCCTCGTGTCGCTGGCCGAACCCTTGGATGGCGACGATCAGGCCGCGGCGGCCTGATCCCCCGTGGTGCCGAAAGGCACCACGCCGGTCGACACCCCGAGGCTGCGCAGCACCTGCCGCTGCTGGGGCTCGGTGAGCTCGGGGAAGATCGGCAGACTCAGCACCTCGGCCGCCAGGGCTTCGGTCACCGGCAGGCTTCCGGGCTCCAGACCCAGGAAGGCGTAGGCCGGCTGGCGGTGGATTGGAATCGGGTAATAGATGATCGTCTGCACGTCCTGGTCGAGCAGATGCTGCTGGAACCAGTTGCGGCAACGCCCTTCGGGCAGCCCGTGGGCGGCGCTGGTGGGGCAGGGGCCGCAGGCCTGGGCGCAGGCCGGGCGGCCGCTGTCGCAGGCGGGCACGCGCACCACGAACTGGTTCCAGCTGTGGCCGGCGTCGCCGGCGGCCGGCAGCTGCAGGGTCGCGTGGCCATCGAGGGCCGCCCGGTAGCGATCGGCGATGGCGCGGCGGGCGGCGATCCAGCGGTTGAGGTGGGGCAGCTTGACCGTGAGCACCGCCGCCTGCAGGGCATCGAGCCGGCTGTTGTAACCGAGGTCTGTGTGCAGATACCGGCGGGGCATGCCGTGCACGGCCAGCTCACGCACCCGCTGCATCAGGTCGGGATCGGAACCGGTGACGGCACCGCCGTCTCCGGCCGCACCGAGGTTCTTGGTGGGGAAGAAGCTGAAGCAGCCCAGATCACCCCAGCTGCCCACCGGTCGACCGGCCCAGCTGGCACCGGTGGCCTGGGCGCAGTCTTCGACCACCCGCAGCCCATGGCGGCGGGCGATGGCCAGCACCTGGTCCATGTCGACCGGTCGGCCGAACAGGTGCACCGGCAGCAGCGCCCGCGTGGCGGGGGTGATGGCGGCCTCCACCCGGTCGAGATCGATCAGGTAGGTGACGGGATCGACATCGACGAACACCGGCCGGGCACCCACCCGGCTGATGGCCTCGGCCGTGGCGAAGAAGCTGAACGATGTGGTGATGACCTCGTCACCGGGGCCGATGCCGAGGGCTCTGAGGGCAAGCACCAGGGCGTCGGTGCCGCTGTTGCAGCCGACGGCGGTGGGCACGTCGCAGGACGCGGCGAAGGCCTTCTCAAAGCCGCTCACCACGTCGCCGCCGATGTAGCGGCCGCTGCGCAGGACGTCGAGCACGGCCTGGTCAAGGTCGTCCCCCAGGGCAGCCAGCTGGGAGCTCAGATCAAAGGGTGGGATCACCATGGGACCTACCTTAAGCCGGGTCTTAACAGAAGCTGCAGAATCAGCCGGTCGCGGCACCGGCCGGCCGCGCAGAATCCGACAAGCACAACGGCAGGGGCCAGGGTCCAGCGATGGCGACGGGGCGGTGGCAACGGTGGGGGCAGGGTCTGGGACTGCTGCTGGCTGCAGCCCTGGTCGGCTGCGGCGGCCCCGGCCACCAGCCCCTGGCCTGGCGCATCTATCCCCTCAGCCGCAACGGCCCCCACGACGGCCTGGCGGTGGTGAACCAGCCCGACGGCTACGGACTGCATATCTGGATCGACACCGACACCCGCCGCCCCGGCGAATGCCGCCCGCGCTGGACCCCTGACGCCGCCCGCCTGTTCAACGGCAATGGCAGCGCACCGTTCAGTTCAGGACTGGCCGGCCGCAACGAGTTCTTCCAGGCGGTGGGCCGCTGGGATGTGGGCCGGCAGCTGCGGCACGAAAGCGAGGCCCTCTGCCGCCTGCGGGCGCCGTCGGCACGGTTCGTGTGGGTGGCACCGCCCCGCAACGAGACCGAGGTGGTGCTCGAACCGCTGCCACCGCTGAAGGAGAAGGACCTGCTGCCCGACCCCAGCAAGCTCAAGGAGGAGGAGAAGCGGCTGCTGGGGGTGCCCCGGGAGCGTTGATGAGGGCAACGGCCCCCAGGTAGCCCGCCGGCAGCGCAAGGCGCCAGTGGCAGACCGGCGCCTCGAGCCCCCCCGCCAGGCCCGCGGCCAGCCCCGTGCCGGCGGCCTTGAGCCCGGCCTCCAGCCGGCACCACAGCTGCAGGAACGCCGCCGGTCGCTCCACCTCGGGGAGCGCAGCAAGGGCCAGCTGCTGGCTCTCGGGCAGCACCCGCCGGGCGATCGGCTGCCAGTCGAGCCCCGGCCGCAGCCGCTCCACATCCACCCCCACAGGGCAGTGGCGATGCAGAGCGATCAGGATCAGCCCTCCCGAATGGCTGAGATTGAAGGCAGGACCACCGGGGCAGTGGGGCTTGCCATGGGCACCGACCGCGATCGGCACGGCGGCCGCGGGGCAGCCCAGCTCCGCCGCCAGCAGGCGACGCAGGGCACCGCGGGCCCGCAGAAAACAGTCCTGATCCTCGGGCCGTCGCAGGGCAGCCAGCCGTTGCCTCTCCGCCGGCGCCAGGCTGGCCCGCAGGGCGGCGGCCAGGGGCAGATCCAGGGGCTCGCGGCGCTCGATCAGCAGCAGCAGGGGAGCCGCCGGCGACAGGACGCTCAGGGGTGGCTGCTCCGGCAGGCGCCAGGGGCGGGGACGCAGCACAGGCCCGTCATCCATCGGCGCATCCATCGACCTTGCTGGAAACACCCCACCTAGCCTGAGCCCATGCCCAGTCTCGATCCCCATCACGCGGTCCTGCGACGGCAGTGGCCCCAGCTGGAGGAGGTATGGCTGTTCGGCTCGGCCGCCACGCCCCAGGGCTTGCGCCGCCATTCCGATCTGGATCTGGATCTTCAGGTGGAGCTCGGCAAACTCGACTGGCTGATGGCGGCCCACCTGGGCTGAAGACTGCCGATCAGCTGCGACCACCCGTTGGGGGAGAATCCCCTGATCGCCCTTTGCGCCGCCGACGGCGCACTTCCCATGCTCCTCGACCTGCGCGGCAAGAAGGCCCTCGTCACCGGCATCGCCAACAACAAGTCGATCGCCTGGGGCATCGCCCAGCAGCTGCACGCCGCCGGCTGCGAGCTGGGGGTCACGTATCTGCCCGACGACAAGGGCCGCTTCGAGGGCAAGGTGCGCGAGCTCACGGCACCGCTGGCCCCCAGCCTGTTCGAGCCCCTGAACGTGCAGGATCCGGCCCAGATCGAGGCCGTCTTCGCCCGCGTCGCCGAGCAGTGGGGCAGCCTCGACGTGCTCGTGCACTGCCTGGCCTTCGCCGGCAAGGACGAACTGATCGGCGACTACAGCGCCATCAGCCCCGAGGGCTTCGCCCGGGCGCTCGAGGTGAG
>JBMOIF010000090.1:0-6792 GCA_049317465.1 Prochlorococcaceae cyanobacterium
AAGGCGCGGCGGGCACGTTCCCGCTGCACCAGCAGTCGCACGGCCACCGACTGGACCCGCCCGGCGGAGAGCCCCCAGGCCACCTTCTTCCAGAGCAGGGGCGAGAGGGTGTAACCCACCAGACGGTCGAGGATCCGACGCGTTTCCTGGGCGTGCACGAGCTCCATGTTGAGCTCGCGGGTCTGCTCGAGCGCCCGCTGGATCGCCTCCTCGGTGATCTCGTGGAAGACCATGCGCTGCACGGGCACCTTGGGCTGCAGCAGCTGCAGCAGGTGCCAGCTGATCGACTCACCCTCCCGGTCCTCGTCCGTCGCCAGCAGCAGGCGGTCGGCACCCTTCAGAGCGTCCTTGAGTTCCTTGACCACCTTTTTCTTGTCCTTCGGCACCACGTAGAGCGGCTCGAAGTCGGCGACGGTGTTCACGCCGAGGTTGGCCCACTTCTCGCCCTTGTGGCTGGCTGGGATCTCGCTGGCGCTGTTGGGCAGATCGCGCACATGCCCCATCGACGCCTCGACGCGGAAGGTGCGCGGCAGGAAACCGCGGATCGTCCGGGCCTTGGTTGGACTCTCGACGATGACGAGGGTGTGGGGCACAGGCCGCTGGCTCAGGGAGGAACCTCGATCCCGAAGGGTAGGCCCCGAACCGACGGGTGGACACCGCTACGATCCCGGCACGCCCCTGTACGGCCGAGCGCCGCACCCGTCCGACACCGCCGCCATGGACACCCTCGCCCAGTCCCTCAACGCGGGCGCCATCGCTCCGGAGGCGGCGATCCTCGTCGCGTTGATCGCCTGCCTCCTGGCCGATCTGGCCGGCGAGCGCACCGCCGCCAGGCTCGTGCCCCCCTTCACCTATCTGGGTCTCGGCGTCGGCCTCGTGCTCCTGGCTCTGCAGTGGAACCAACCCGCTACGCCCTCCTTCTTCGGCTCCTTCCTGGCCGACAACCTTGCCGTGGCCTTCCGGGCTGTGGTCGCCACCTCCACCCTGCTGTCGCTGCTGATCAGCTGGCGCTACATCGAGCGGGCCGGAACCCCCGTCGGTGAGTACGCCTCGATTCTTCTGGCCGCCACCATCGGCGCCATGCTGCTCTGCGGTGCCACCGACCTGGTCAGCATCTTCGTGGCCCTCGAAACCCTCTCGGTCTCGAGCTATCTGCTGTCGGGCTACATGAAGCGGGACGCCCGCTCATCGGAGGCCGCACTGAAATATCTGCTGGTGGGCTCGGCAGCGGCGGCGGTCTTCCTCTATGGAACCTCCCTGCTCTACGGGGTCAGCGGTGGGAGCACCGATCTCTCCTCCATCACCGTGGCCCTCACCGCCACCGGGGTGTCCCCCCTCAGCGCCCTTGCCCTTGTCTTCGTCCTGGCCACGGTGGCCTTCAAGATCTCGGCGGTGCCCTTTCACCAGTGGACCCCCGATGTGTACGAGGGTTCTCCCACTCCGGTGGTGGCATTCCTCTCGGTGGGTTCCAAGGCTGCCGGCTTCGCCCTGGCCCTGCGGCTGCTGGTGGGTTGCTTCACCGCCTTCGAGGCCCAGTGGCAGTTGCTTTTCACCGTGCTGGCGGTGCTGAGCATGACCCTCGGCAATGTGGTCGCCCTGGCTCAGACGAGCATGAAGCGCATGCTCGCCTACAGCTCCATCGGCCAGGCGGGTTTCGTGATGATCGGCCTGGTCTGCGGCACCCAGGAGGGCTTCTCGGCCATGGTCCTCTACATGGCTGCCTACCTGTTCATGAATCTGGGCGCCTTTGCCTGCATCACCCTCTTCTCCCTGCGCACCGGCAGCGACCGGATCTCGGATTACGCCGGTCTCTACCAGAAGGATCCCCTGATCACCCTGGCCCTGAGCCTGTGCCTGCTGTCCCTTGGCGGCATCCCGCCGATGCTGGGCTTCTTCGGCAAGATCTACCTCTTCTTCGCGGGCTGGGCCGATGGCCAGTACCTGCTGGTCGTGGTCGGCCTGCTCACATCGGTGATCTCGATCTACTACTACATCTCGGTCATCAAGATGATGGTGGTCAAGGAGCCCCAGGAAGCTTCTGACGTTGTCAAGAGCTACCCCGCGATCTCCTGGGTTCAGCCTGGTCTGCAGCCCCTGCGGGCAGCCCTGCTCGTCTGCCTGGCGGTCACCGCCGTTGGCGGTGTGCTTTCCAACCCGCTGTTCACCTGGTCCAACCAGGCCGTGGAGGGCACCCCACTGCTGCAGAACCTGATCAGCCAGACCCCCAGCATTCCGCCGGCCTGACACCATGGAGCCGGTGGCCGAACTGCGGCACGTCTACAAGATCTACGGCAGCGGCGACACCGAGGTGCGGGCGGTCAACGATCTCAACCTCACCGTTCAACCGGGTGAATATCTGGCCGTGATGGGAGCTTCAGGCTCCGGAAAGAGCACGGCCATGAACATCCTGGGCTGTCTCGATCGCCCGACCGATGGTGAATACATCCTCCAGGGCCGACGGGTCAACGATCTCGACGACAACGCCCTGGCCGGCCTGCGCAACACCTGCCTGGGCTTCGTGTTCCAGCAGTTCCATCTGCTGCCGCACCTGACGGCCCTGCAGAACGTCGAATTGCCGATGGTCTACGCCGCCGTTCCGGCGGGGGAGCGGCGGCAGAGGGCCTGCGAAGCCCTGGAGCGGGTGGGATTGGGCCAGCGGATGAACAACCGCCCGAACCAGCTCAGCGGGGGGCAGCAGCAGCGGGTGGCCATCGCCAGGGCCATCATCAACCGTCCTGCCATGCTGCTGGCGGATGAACCGACCGGAGCCCTCGATTCGGAAACGACCGAGGAGGTGCTCGGCATCTTTGATGAGCTCCATGGCGACGGCATCACCGTGATGCTGGTGACCCATGAAGCCGATGTGGCCGAGCGGGCCGAACGGATCCTGCGCTTTCGCGACGGGCGGATCGCCGCCTGACTAACCCGCGGGAGGACGCCGCTCCAGACCCCGCAGCAGCTGATCCATCAGTTCGGCCACCAACTGGCCGCGCGGGGCAGCGTCAGCAATGCTCGGAGCCAGGTCACCGGGATCCACCGCCACCCAGCCCTCAGCGGTGGACTCCCGCACCTCGAAGTGAAGGTGGGGTCCGGTGCTGAGGCCGGTGCTGCCCACCCGACCGATGACTTCACCCTGGCGAACCCGTTCGCCGGGCTGCACGAAGAGTTCCGACAGGTGGCCGTAGAGGGTGCGACGGGTGGGACGGTCGTGTTCGAGCTCGACGGCGAGGCCGTAGCCACCGGCCAGACCGGCGCTCACCACGGTGCCATCGAGGGTGGCCACCACAGGGGTGCCCTCCGGCGCCGCCAGGTCGCGGCCGCTGTGGAGCAGAAGACTGCCGAGCACCGGATGCAGCCGCCAGCCGAAGGGGCTGGTGGTGACGGCACTGCCGATCAAGGGGAAGAGCAACCGGCGGTTGCCGTTGCCCAGCAACGGTGCGGGCCGAGGGGTGACACGGAGCACATTGGACAGGGAAAAACTGCCCCCACCGCCCACGAGCAGGGCACTCACCGGAACGGTGATCGGTGGCAGGGGCAGACCTTCGGCGCTCAGGCGAAAGGGTCGGCCCTCGGTATCGTGACCCTCACCAGGGGCCGGATCACCACTGGGGTCTGTGCCGCCGATGCCCTGCTGGCATTCCCGGCGGGAGAGGGCACCACTGGCACAGAGCTGCACCCGGGCAGGCGAGGCCAGGCTGCCGGCGACGCCAGACGACGGACCCGCTTCGAGACGGGTCCGTTCGCGATTGGTGATCACCCCCTGACGTTCCAGGTCGTCGAGCGAACGATCGAACCGGGCGGGTGGTGCCGCCGGTGCCGGTGCCGCCGGAGCCGGTGACGGTGCCGGATCAGTCGCCACCGGCGCCGGTGGCGGGGTCGCCACAGGGGGGTCAAGCGGCGCTGGCTCGATCTGGGCGAGCAGCGGCAGCAACAGAAGAAAACGTGGGGCCATCATGGCCCCAGTCTGACGGATGCCCCTCAGGATCCGGCCGCCATGCGGCCACAACGCTCCAGGGCGCGCAGCGTGAGCAGCACCAGATCAGCCCAGGGCGGACAACGGCTGCCCAGGTGGTCCTGGAGACTCACCGCCGGGGCAGGCATCGGATGGCGTCCATTGAGACCGATACCGAAGCGCAGCTGCCGCGCCACGCTCCCCCGCCAGACGACCCCCGAGAGAATGCCGGCGAGCTTGCGTCCGTCCAGCATCAGATCGTTGGGGGGCTTGATGACCAGGGGAAGCCCCAGGGGCGCCAGCTCCGCCGCCAGGGCCTCGGCCATCAGCAGCGGCAGCCCGGAGGGCGGCGGCATCGGCGCGGTCCAGGGCAGGGCAGCACTGATCCAGAGCCCCCCTGCCGGGGACTGCCAGCGGCGACCGTGCTGACCGCGCCCGAAGCGCTGTCGCAGGGCGATCACCGCCAGGGGAGCCTGGGCGCCGGCGGCCAGCCAGCGGCTGAGCTCCTCCTCGGTGCTGGCGCAGACGGGCAGCTGGCGCAGACGCCAGGGCAGCAGCAGTGCCTGGCGGCGACGGGACCAGCGGGCCCGCAGGCGGCCTCCGGCCTTCAACGCAGTTTGACCACATCCACCGGTCGGGCCAGCACCGCCTGCAGGCGCCGGGCAGTAGCCACAGCCCGCTCGTGGGTGTGGAACTGGTAAGCCTCGTCGGGCTGGGCCACGGTCACGATCGCCTGCTCAGCTCCGAGGCTGAGGTAAGCATGGGTCTCCCCCAGGGTGAGCACATAGCGCTCGGGATCTACACCCCGCAGGGAGCGGACGGGGTCAAGCCAGGGGCTCCAGAGGTTCATCGGCGGCGAGCGCGGTGCACGGACATCCCGTGCGTCTCAGCCAAGACTGACGCCTGGACGCCTTTGATTTTGCGCTCACAAGGTTGTTTTCAGCATCCCGTTACCGCGTCAGCCAGGCGCCGGGCCGCCTCCAGAAGCACGGGCTCCTCTCGCACCAGCGCCAGCCGCAGCCAGCCCTCTCCCCCCGGGCCGAACCCCACCCCGGGGGTGAGGGCAACACCGCTGCGTTGCAGCAGCTGGCTGCAGGCCTCCTCACTGCCCAGCCCCTGCAGCGCTGGCGGCAGCGGCAGCCAGTGGTAGAGGGCCATCCCGGGGGGCGGCACGTTCCAGCCCGCCCGTCCGAGAACGTTGCCCATGGCCTCTCGCCGGGCGCGATAGACCGGCAGCAGCCGCTGGGACCAGTCGGGCCAGTCCCTCAGGGCTGCCGCAGCGCCGGCCTGCAGGGCCAGTGACTGGTTGAAGTCGATCACGGCCTTCACCCGGGCCAGGGCTTCGATCAGCGGCGCGGCTCCAACGGCGAACGCCAGCCTGAAGCCACCGAGACACCAGGCCTTCGAGAGGGAAAAGAATTCGATGCCACCCTCCCGCCACTGGGGGCACCGCAGCAGCGCCGGCGCCTCCCCATCAAGGGCGAGGTCGACATAAGGGTTGTCGTGGGCGAGCACCAGGCCATGGCGACGGGTGCGGGCCAGGGCCTCCTCGAGCCACTCCTGGCCTCCCACCGTGGCCGTGGGGTTGTGGGGGAAGCCAAAGACCAGCAGCCGCAGCTGCTCCCAGTCGCCGTCGCTGAGCTGGTCCCAGTGGGGCTGCCAGCCCTGGTCGGCCCGGAGCCGCAGGCGCCGCAGGCGCCCCCCCGCCAGCAGCACGCCGCCCGCATGGCTGGGATAGCAGGGGTCAAGCACCAGGGCACCTTCGCCAGCGTTGAGCAGGGCCAGGGGCAGATGGGCCGTGCCCTCCTGGGATCCCACCAGCAGCAGCACCTCGCTGCGGGGATCAACGCTGACACCGAACCGGCGCTGCACCCAGGCGGCGACAGCCTCACGGAACGGCAGGGTTCCGGCCTGCAGGCAGTAGGCGGCGCTGGCGGGGTCAGCCAGGGCCCCGGCGAACACATCGAGCACAGCCTTGGGTGGCTGCAGGTCGGTGGACCCGAGGGAGAGATCAATCAGTGGTTGCCCGACGGAGGCAGTGGAAGCGGCGTAGGCCTGCTTGCGCCGGTCCATGCGGGCGAAGACCCCCGCCCCCAGGGCCTCCAGGCGCTCAGAGGTGCGCATCCAGCAGCGCCTGCAGCTGGGGTCGGGTGATGGCGCCCTCGTGGCGGACCACCTCAAGGCCGTCACGGAAGATCAGCAGACTGGGGATGCCCTGGACCTTGAACGCATCCCGTTGCTGCGGGTTGCCGTCGACCTCAAGCTTGCCGACGGTGAGACGGCCGGCGTAGGTCTCGCTGGCCCAGTCCATCAGGGGTGCCACCAGCCGGCACGGGCCACACCAGGGGGCCCAGAAATCGACAAGCACCGGGCCGCCGGCCTGCAGCACCTGCTCCTGGAAGTTGGCATCGGTGAGGGTCAGAACAGCCACAGCAGGGCAGAACACTGCACTGATCCTATGGGGCACCGTCGGGGGTCAGAGGCTGTCGATCGACCGCTTCAACTGCTCCAGCTCCTGGTCGACCTCGGCCGCCTGGGCAGGCTGCAGCTGCGGCTTGCGGCTTTCGTCGGGCAACGCCACCGGGGTGGGATTGAGACTGGCCTTGAGGGCAGCCAGCTCGGCATCCACATCGCCACCGGCCTCCAGGCTCTGGAAGCGGCTCTCGAGGTCGGCGCCTGCCAGCTCGGCGGCCGCCTGACCACGGGCCTCCATGGCCTGCACCTTCTCCTCCATGCGCTCGAAGGCCGCCATCGAGGAATCGGTGTTGAGGCCACCCACGGCGCCCTGGAGCTGCTCCTGGGCCTGGGCCGCCTGGGCCCGGGCCTTGAGCATGTCCTTC
>JBMOIF010000091.1:0-6299 GCA_049317465.1 Prochlorococcaceae cyanobacterium
ACGATCCTCACGGGGTTCCTCGGGGCGGGCAAGACCACCCTGCTCAACCACATCCTCTCCAACCAGGAGGGGGTGCGCACCGCCGTGCTCGTCAACGAGTTCGGCGAGATCGGCATCGACAACGACCTGATCATCACCAGCTCCGACGACACCGTCGAACTGAGCAACGGCTGCATCTGCTGCACCATCAACGATGAGCTGCTGCAGGCCGTCCATCGGGTGCTGGAGCGGCCCGACCCGGTGGATTACCTGGTGGTGGAGACCACCGGCCTGGCGGATCCGCTGCCGGTGGCCATGACCTTCCTGGGCAGCGACCTGCGTGATCTCACCCGGCTCGACTCGATCATCACGCTGATCGATGCCGAAAACTTCGATGCCGCAGCCCTGGGCACCGAAGTCGGCCGGGCCCAGGTGCTCTACGGCGACATCCTGCTGCTCAACAAGAGCGATCTGGTGAGCGAGGAGGCGCTGCAGGACGTCGAGCGGCAGCTGGCCACCATCAAAACGTCGCCGCGGATCCTGCGGTCGGTGAAGGGGCAGGTGCCGCTGCCGCTGCTGCTCAGCGTCGGACTGTTCGAATCCGACCGCGTCGCCGCCGCCCCCTCCGCCCCGGAAGACCACAGCGCCTGCGACCACGAGCATGGGCACTGCACCCACGACCACGACCACGACCATGGGCATGGGCATGGGCAGCACGATCACCATGACCACGCCGAAGGAGCCATCGAAGGCTTCACCTCGCTGTCCTTCCGCAGTGACAAGCCCTTCTCCCTGCGCAAGTTCCAGTCCTTCCTGGACCACCAGATGCCTGCGGCCGTCTTCCGCGCCAAGGGCATCCTCTGGTTCAACGAAAGCGAACGCAGGCATGTCTTTCATCTGGCCGGCAAGCGCTTCTCGATCGACGACAGCGACTGGGAAGGTCCCCGCAGCAACCAGCTGGTCCTGATCGGCCGCGACCTGGACCACGGCCGGCTGCGGCGGGAGATCAGCGCCTGCCTGGCGCCGGATGCGGGCAAGGGCTTCGGCTGAACGGACCGCCGGGCGGTCGGTGGCGATACTGGAGCCAGGCCATGAGGAAAGTCCGGTGCGACTCCGGCGCTGTCCCGCAACTGTGAACACCCCGATGGGGTGCAGTCAGAACACTCGCGGTCCCTTCCATCCCTTTCCTGCCGGCGCGGACCGGCCGTCACGATGACCCTCCCGATCGCCCCGCTGTCCCGCCGTGAGCTGCTGCTGCCGGCATTCGCCGGCCTCGGCTGCGCCGCCCTCTCGGCCATCCCCGCCCAGGCCCACGGCACCGCCGGTGCCGACGTGGCGGCCGGCCTGGCTCACCCCCTGCTCGGCCTTGACCATCTGCTGCTCTGGCTCGGTCTGGGGGCCGTGGGATCGGTGGCGGGCCACCGCTGGCTGCTCTTGGGCGCCGCTGGCGGTGCCCTGGGGGTGGTGCTGGGAACGCTGGGCGTGACCCTGCCCCTGGCCGAGCCCCTGGCGGGCCTGGCGGTGACGGTGATGGCCCTGCTGCTGCTTCTGATCAGCCGTGGCTCGACCCAGGCCACCCTTCCCCTCGGGACCCTCGTGGCAGGCTGCTGCGCCGCCCATGGCCTGCTGCACGGCGCCGAGGGCAGCGGCGGGGCCGGCTGGTGGCTGGGTCTGCTGCTGGGGTCGGTGGCGCTCGTGGCCACCGGTCGCGTCGCCTTCCCGCTGCTGGCACGGCACTGGCAGACCCGGCTGGCCCTTGGCCTGGCCGCGGTGGGGCTGGTGCTCACAGGGCTCGCCCTGAACTGACGGCTGACCTCAGCCGGTTCAGGATGGCTAGCATGCGACCAACCATGGAGCGGTGATGCTGGAGCTTTCGTTGATGGGGCTGCTGCTTGTGGCCTGCATCGCCCTCGCCCTCAACTGGAACACCGATTCCGACGACGACGACTCCAGCGGTGGTCTGCTGCAGCCGGCCCTGGTTCCGGTGCGGGTGCGGCGCCAGCGCTGAGGCGCTCCCTCAGGATGCCGCTGACCCGTCGCCGGTGAGCCCTGCGCAGGTCGGGCAGAGCCCCCGCACCGTGAGCCGCGAGCTGAGCAAGCGGAATCCATGGTGCTGGGCCGCCCGGCTGCCGGCTTCGAGCACTTCGGGGCTCTCGAATTCCTCGGTGCGACCGCAGGCCGCGCAGAGCAGGTGGTGATGGTCATCGTCGTCGGCGGTGGCCAGCTCGAATCGCCGGCTGCCTTCCGGCAACTCCAGTTCCCGCAGCAGGTCGAGGCTGGAGAGCAGCCTCAGGGTGCGATACACCGTGGCCAGCGACACCCGCGAGTCCGCCCGCAGCAACTGCTGGTGCACGTCCTCGGCGCTCAGGTGGTGGCCGGCCCCCACCCGTTCAAAAAGCTCGAGGATCCGCTGGCGCTGGGGGGTGAGCCGCTGGCCACGATGGTTCAGGTCGTGGCGCAGATTGCCGGAAACAGCCAAGGATCCGACCTCGCTGTTCTCAACACTACCCGTTATTGCGAGTCGCCGCCAGGCGATCATCCAGCAGCACGGCCGCGGCCGCCAGCCCTTCGGCCATGACGCTGACCAGGCGATAACCCACCAGCACCGCCAGCAGTTCGGCCGTGGGCACCGTCCCCCGCAAGCGGGCCAGCAGCACCAGTTCGAACACCCCCAGCCCCCCCGGAGCCCCCGGCACCACCAGCCCGGCCGTCCAGGCCATGGCAAAGGCCCCCAGCCAGGGCCCCCAGCCCGGTGGCACCGCAGCACTGAAGCAGAGCAGGCAGCAGGCGAAACCACCGAAGCGGAACCCCAGGAAGGGGAGCTCGAGCAGCAGCGGTTTCCAGGGCCAGTCGGAGGGGGCCTGCAGCGCCCCCTCCGCATCCGGCTCTGCCAGCAACCGGCGCTTGCCCGCGATCAGCCGCTGCAGCAGGGGCTGCAGCCAGCGGGGCTGCAGCAGCAGCAGGGCCAGGGGGCTCGCCAGGCCCAGGCCCCCCTGCAGCCCGCCGAAGGGCACCAGGGTGAGGGCCGCCACAGCCATCAGCAGCGGATCGAGCACCACCGCCGCCAGGGCCTGGCGCCCGGGCCGCCCCCTGGTCTGCAGCCAGCGCAGCCGTCCGAGCAGATGCCAGACCCCACCCGGCAGGTACTTGAGGGGCGTCGTGCGCACGTAGAGCGGCAGCACCTCGGCCACGGGCTCCGGGCAGCCCAGCCAGCCCAGCACACCCCACCAGGCCAGGGCGTTGCTCCACTGGGCCACGGTGGTGAAGCCCAGTCCCAGCAGCAGCAGCCCCCAGCCGCGCCGGTCGGGCGCCAGGGCCAGCACCTCGCGGCCATGGGTCACCAGGGCCAGGCCCAGCAGCAGGACACAGGCGCCGCCCACCCAGGGCCCCAACCCCCCCGGCAACCGCAGCGACCTCCCCTTAAGCCAGCGAAGCATCGTCCTCCTCCGGCGACAGCACCAGTCGGTCGCGCAGCTCCCTCAGGCCCAGTCCCTGCTCCCGGGCGAGCCGGGCGAGCTCGTCGGCCTCGACCTTGACCCGGGGCCCATCCGGGCCGGGGTGGCGCTTGGCCTGCAGCGGCCCCCACGGGCTGGACAGCTCCAGCGGCTGCCGCGGCAGCTCCCAGCGATCCTGGATCTGCTCACGCAGGCCCAGGGTGGTCGAATGACGCCACCACACCTGGCGCAGCTGCGGTGCCTCCGAGGGCCGGGCCAGGCACGACAGCAGCACCCCGGGGCGGCCCTTCTTCATCTGCAGAGGCTGCAGGAACACGTCGAGGGCGCCGACGCGGCGGAGCTCCTCCTGCAGAAAGGCCAGGGCCTCGCCGTCCATGTCGTCAATCTGGCACTGCTGCAGCAGCACGGGTTCGGGGCGGGCCGGCCAGCCGGGGTCAGCGGCCCCATCAACCCCGGGCAGCCACAGCCGCAGCAGGTTGGGGCGGTCGAGGTCGCGATGCCCGAGGCCGATGCCCACGGCCCGGGGGGCGAGGGCCGGCGCAGGCCGGTAGGCATCGACCCAGACACTCAGCAGCGCCAGGCCGGTGGGGGTGCAGAGCTCGCCGGCGGGGAAGCCGCCGCTGTCGGCGAAGGGAATGCCATGGCGCAGGGCCAATTCGAGCACCGCCGGCGCCGGCAACGGCAGCCGGCCATGGGCGGTGTCGACCATGCCGTGACCGGCGGGGGGCGGCGAGGCCAGCAAGCGGTCGATCCCCAGGTGGAGCAGGCAGGCGCAGACGCCCACCACGTCGACGAGGGCATCCACGGCGCCCAGCTCATGAAAATGCACGGCTTCGGGAGCACAGCCATGCACGGCGGCTTCGGCCTCCGCCAGGGCAGTGAAGGTGGCCAGCACCCGCTGCCGCAGGGGGTCCGGCCAGGGGGCGGCCTGCAGCAGGGGCTGCAGCTGCCGCCAGTGGCGCTGCGGCGGCACGGTCTCGAGCGGCTGCACATGCGCCCGCAGCCCCCGCAGCCCGCGGGACTGGCCGGCGGCCACCGAGAGGCTGAACGCCCCGGACAGGCCCAGGGCCCGCAGGGGGTCGAGCACCACGTCCTCCGGGACGCCCAGGTCGATGAGGGCCGCCAGCAGCATGTCGCCGGCCACACCGGTGGGCAGATCGAGGTAGGCCCAGTCAGCAGCCATCTCCCTCCCCCGCCAGGAGGCGCTCGGCTTCGGCCTCCAGATCCGGACGACGGGCCGCCAGCCAGCCCTCCACCTCCCGCCGGGCCCGCCGCTGTTCCAGACGGGCGCTGGCCAGGGGCTGACCCGACAGTCCCCACAGGCGCCCCAGCCGGCGGCGATCGTCGTCATCGCCGCGGCAGCTGCCGTAGACCAGCTGTTCGGCGGCCCCTCCGGCCAGCAGCACCCGGGTCCAGCGCCGCAGATCCTCCAGCGGCAACCGTGCCGTGGGGGGCAGGGGCAGCTCGGTGCTGCCACAACCGTCGCGGCCGGCCCGCAGGCAGGCCAGGGTGCCCACCAGGGTCGGACCGGGCTGAAGGCCTTCATGGCTGGCCACGAGCCGGTGGCCGGCCTCATGCAGGGCGATGCGCCGCAGACGGGCCTGGCCGCCAGGCAACCGTTCGGCAAGCAGGTGGCCGCCGCGACCGTTCCAGAGGGCGGCATCGACACTGAAGGCAGCCAGGGCAAGCACGGTGGTGAGCACCAGCCAGGCCGGCGACAGCCCCAGGGGCGGGCCGGCGACGGCGGTGATACTGATCAGGCCCACCGCCCATGCGGCCCGGGAGCTCTCCACCCTCAGCCCGGCCCGGGGGTGCGACGGACCTGGCGACGGCCACCGCGGCGGTCACCGCTGCGGGGCAGAGGTCCCACCACCTCCAGGCTCTCGAGTTCGAGCTGCTGACCCTGGCGCCGGGCCCCGAGGGAGACGAAATGGCGCAGGTGCTCAAGGGGCACCTGGCCCCGCAGGGGGATCTTGAACGGTTGCGGGCGGCTGCCGTCGGCACGGGGCTTCTGGCGCACCTTGATCACGATCTCGCCAGTCTCGGGCCGGGTGAAGACCAGCTCGCCACGAACGGAGAAGTAGCCATCGCCTTCGGGCAGCTGGTCGGGGGCGTCGCTCGGCCCATCCCCTTCCCCGCGGGCGAGGGTGCTGGGCTCCCACACACCCATCAGCTGCAGCTGCAGCCGACCGGCCTCACGGCTGCGGGGATAGACCACCCAGAGATGGGGCAGGGCCAGGTCGAGGTGACGCCTGAGCAGGCTCAGCACCCGGCCCAGCACCACGGCATCCACGGCTTCACCATCGGTGGTGGTGAGCACCCCCCGGGCCAGGTTGTCGGGATCCACAGGGGTGTAGGTGCCCTCCACAAGACCGATGGCCCGGTACTGCAGGGGCTCGGTCACCGGTGGGATGGGGTGGGGGCGCATCGGGCCGGGAGATCAAGGGTGAATCTAGCCGTCCCTGACAGGCGTCCCCGGAGGGGGTTAACTGGTGGCCAGTGAATGCTGCCGCGGCGTGCAACTCGGTCCCTTCGCCCTGCCGTCCCTGCGCGGCGATGGTTTTGGCCCGGGGGTCTGGGCGCTGCTGGGCGGCGGAGCGCTGCTGGTGAGTGGCGGCCTCGGCTGGTGGGCCGGGCGCAGCAGCCTTCCCGTGGACGGTCCCACGACAGCCATCGAGCAGCTGCGCAGCCGCCGCGACGGGCTGGAGGGTCGGCAACGCAGCGGCCGGGCCACACCGATGGAGCAGCAGCAACTGCTGCGGCTGCGGCTCGCCCTCGGCGACCGGGATGGCGCCACCGACCTGCTCGAGACCCTGACCGACCGGGAGCCCGACCGGCCGGGCCTGCGGCTGCTGCTGGCCGACC
>JBMOIF010000092.1:0-6264 GCA_049317465.1 Prochlorococcaceae cyanobacterium
CGCGATGCGCTCAAGCCGCGGGTGGATCTGCCTTCGGGCGGCTACGTGATCATCGAACCCACCGAGGCTCTGACGGTGGTCGATGTCAACTCCGGTTCCTTCACCCGTTCGGCCAACGCCCGCGAGACGGTGCTCTGGACCAACTGTGAAGCAGCGACCGAGATCGCCCGTCAGCTCAAGCTCCGCAACATCGGTGGTGTGGTCATCGTCGACTTCATCGACATGGAGTCGCGCCGGGATCAGTTCCTGTTGCTGGAGCACTTCGTGCAGTCCATGCGGGACGACAAGTCGCGACCGCAGATCGCGCAGATCACCGAGCTGGGCCTTGTCGAGCTGACACGCAAACGTCAGGGGCAGAACATCTACGAACTGTTCGGGCGGGCCTGCCCCAGCTGTGGCGGCCTGGGCCACGTTGTCACCCTGCCCGGACGGGACACGCTTCTGCCTCTGGCCAGTCTTCCCGGACTTGTCCGGTCGGTGGCCTCCGCCAGGGCAGAGGTCGCCAGCCCGACCGCCGAGGGCGGTGGCCGTCGCCGTCGTCGCGGTGGCCGTGGCGGCAGCAGCGAAGCTGTTGCCGAACTGCCCCTCGACGACCAGGATCAGCCCGCCACCGCGGTCGGTTCCGTGGCGGCGGTGGAACCGCGCCGGGTGGAGCCCGAACTTCTGGCGGTACCCATGGATGACACCCAGGAGCTGGTCTACGGCTGGATGGGGCTCAGTCCGGCCTTGCTGGCGGATCCTCCGCCGGCGGACCGCAACAACGTCATTGTTCGTGTCGTCCGCCCAGGAATGGAATCGGCGGAGCTGCTGCAGGAAGCCCGTCAGGAGCTCTCCTCCTCCGGCGGACGCCGCCGGCGTCGGGGACGGGGGGGTGGCGACGGCCGCCAGAACGGCTCCAGCCGCAGCGACGAGGGTGCCCCCGAGCCCGAGCCCCTGCCGATGGTTGCGATCACACCCCTTGAGATCTTTGATCTCCCGGACGAACCCGAGCCCAACGTGGTGGTCGAGACCGTTGCAGTGGCTGCCGCTGTGAGCCAGGAACCCGAGCCGGAACCGGAACTTGAGGACACCGGTCCCGGCCGCCGCCGCCGTCGCCGCTCATCGGCCAGCTGAGGTCGTGAGCCCTGAGGCTGTCTGGGCCGGGGTTGATGAGGTGGGTCGGGGCTGTCTGTTCGGTCCTGTCTTCGCGGCTGCCGTTCTTCTCGACGGCGCTGCCGCGACCCGTCTGGCTGCCCTTGGAGTCACCGACAGCAAGCAGCTCACGGGCCGCCGTCGCCAGCATCTGCTGCCCTTCATCGTGACCGGTGTCCAGGGGTGGGGCCTGGGGCAGGCCTCGGCCCGTGAGATCGATGCCCACGGAATTCGCGCGGCCACCGAGCTGGCCATGCTGCGAGCGCTGCAGCGGCTGCCGCAGCCCCCACCGCTCGTGCGGGTCGACGGCGTGCTGCCCCTCAGGCTCTGGTCGGGGCCCCAGACCTGTCTTGTGCGGGGTGATCAGCTGGATGTGGCCATCGCTGCGGCAAGCATCGTGGCCAAGCAGGCCAGGGACGGCCTGATGGAACGGCTTGACCGGCGCTGGCCGACCTACGGGCTGGCAGCCCATAAGGGCTACGGCACGGAACGCCACCGCCAGGCCCTGGCTGACCATGGGCCATGCCCTCTCCACCGCCGCTGCTTTCTCAGGTCGTTGTTGCCGGCGGCAGATCACAGTGCGGGGCTTCGCACCACTGTTGAAAGTCGCGCACCAGCTGCTGGCCCACCCGGCCCTTGATGGACAGCAGGATGCCGTTCAGCAGCGATTCACCCGTCGCCTCGAGCACCCGCGAGGGGATCAACCTCAGCACTGCGGGCTGGCTGACACTCACCCGCAGCTCTGCGCTGCCCCGCAGCCCCTCCCCGGCCACCTCCAGCCAGGAGCCCAGACGCAGGTCAAAGTCATCCTCGATCCCCGGGACACCCTGCAGTTCACAGGCCGTGGAACGCAGCTCCAGCCGCCCTGGCTCCCGGTCCACCTTCAGCTCGACCAGCGGTACGATCCGGAGCTGGAACAGCTGCAGCGGCGTCACGGCATAGCGGTAGCGTCCGGGACCCAGTTCAGTGAGCTGCTCTGGACTGAGAAGCGATCCAACGACCCGACGCTCGTCCGTCAGGTAGTCCGCCAGGCGTTCCGATGACCGCTGCACGGGCAGATCGAGGTTCTGCACGGCACTGAAGGCCAGGGGCATTGGCCGATGCAGCTCTTTTGAACGATCCTAGTCCGTATGACACTTCCACTTCCCCAGACCATCGCCTTCCTCGGCCCCGCCGGCACCTATGGCGAGCAGGCCAGCCGCCGCCTGGCCGACCTTCTCGGCGTCCCGCAGGTGAACCTCCAGCCCCAGGTCGGCATCCGCAACGTGATTCAGGCTTTGCAGGAGGGCCGTTGCGACGCTGCGGTGGTGCCCGTCGAGAATTCCGTCGAGGGTGGTGTCACCACCTGCCTCGACGTCCTCTGGGAATCGGGCCTCTCCGGTGCCCAGCCCCTGGGCATCGAGCGGGCCCTGATCCTGCCGATCCGCCACGCCCTGCTCTCGGAGGGAGATCTGGATCAGATCAGCGAGGTCCTGTCCCATCCCCAGGCCCTGGGGCAGTGCAGCCTCTGGTTGCAGAAGCACCTGCCGTCGGCCTTGCAGCTCAGCACCAGTTCCACCGCTGAAGCCGCCCGCATGGTGCGTGGATCCCGTTTCCGTGCGGCGATCGCGTCCCGCCAGGCGGGCTTCGATCATGGTCTGCCCGAGCGTGCATACCCCATCAATGATCAGCCCGGCAATTGCACCCGCTTTCTCCTGCTGCGTCGTCTGCCCAGGGGGGTCGTGGAGGCTGGTGACGGCGCTGCTCAGGCCACCAGCCTGGCGTTCTCCCTGCACAGCAACGCACCGGGCGGTCTTGTTGGGGCTCTGCAGTGCTTCGCCGCTCGACACCTGAACATGAGCCGGATCGAATCCCGCCCCTCAAAGCGTGAGTTGGGTGAGTACGTCTTCTTCGTCGATCTTGAAACCGAGGGCCAGCAGGATGCGCTCAAAGAGGCCATGGAGAACCTGGCCCCTCTCTGCGAACGGCTGGTCTGCTTCGGCAGTTATCCGATTGAGGACGGCACCTCGGGGGGGGGCGTGGAGGAAGATCCAGCCTGAGTGCTGTCCAGGCCCCGATCTGCGTCGGCAACCTGCAGCCGGAAGACCCCGAACTGCATCAGGCCGGTGCCGAAGGCCCACCACATCAGCAGGATGGTCGGCACCTCCCGCAGGGCCTTGATCAGGCCGCCGGGCCCATGGCGCAGCACGGCGATGGGCCTGCGCACACCCTCCAGAATCGAGTCAGGCCATGACGGGAGCGTTTCACGGCTCCAGTCAGCTGATTCAGGCCCCAAGCCTGTGCGGCCGAGGTCGCGGCACACATCACGGATGCTGGCGAAGGGAGGGTGTGCCCATTGCACCTGCAGCTGCTCCAGCACCCATGACTCGAGGGGTGAGAAGGGACGCCCGTGATCGTCGCGACGGTTCCAGTCGGCAGCCGCCAACAGGCCTCCGGGACGCAGCACCCGCGACAGCTCAGACGCAAAGCGCTGTTTGTCGGCGATGTGGGGTGCAGCTTCAACGGTCCAGACGGCATCAACACTGGCGTCGGCCAGATCCAGATCGAGGGCATCCATGACCTTGAAGTGGCAATCCAGATCTGCCGGGGTCAGAGAGCGGGCACGCTCGATCTGACCGGGGCTGATGCTGATGCCGATCACCCTGAGTCCGAATTCCCGTGCCAGCAGGCGGCTGCTGCCCCCGATGCCGCAGCCCACGTCGAGGACGGTCGAGCCCCGGGGAAGTTGATCGAGGCCTCCCCATCGGGCCAGAATCCTCACCAGATCAGCCTTCGCCTCTCGGAAATCTCTGCGGCCTGGCGGGCGACCGTAATGGCCGAGATGAATGTGCTCTCCCCACAGGTCCTCAAGGAGGCCGTCTCGGGTCCAGTCGTCATAGGCGGTGGCCACGCTCCGGCCGCTCCGGTAACGCCGCGGGGCTCGGTACCAGAGCCACAGTCCCAGCAAGAGAAGTCCAAGACCGAGAAGGGCGCAGGTCCCGAGGGTGCCGAGCAGTGAGTGGAGGCCCATCAGGCGTCGTCCAGATCGCGCAGGGTGTCCTGCAGGACCGTACGGGCTGCCAGCTGGCGACGGGTGTGATCCAACAGTTCGAATTCCCGCTGCAGGCGGTCGGCGGTCGAGGTCATCTCCAGCAGCAGCTGCTGCTGATCGGCAACGGGGCCACCCAGATGCCCACCAATCCAAAACGACAGTTCCCTGGGAAGATCTGGCAGGTCGTCTGGCAGGGTTGAAGGATTCCCCAGCAGCTTGCCCGACAGATCCACAACGTCCTGAAGAGCCTTGCGCACCTGACTCGCCAGATCTTCGAGGTCATCAACGACAGGTTCGTCTTCAACCCAGCTCACCAGGCCGACCATAAAAGGTGTGTGTCTGATGATGTTGAGGACTCTGAATCTCTGCTGCCCAAGGGTCACGATGTTGCTGCGATCATCCTCCTGGGTCTGGTGCTGGAGGATTTCGGCGCAGCAGCCAATCGTGGCCATGTTTTTGGTCTCGGGATCCCAGCGCACGACGCCGAAGCGTCGATCTCCCTCAAGAACCGTGCGCAGCATGATGCGGTAACGGTGCTCAAAGATGTGCAGTGGCAACACTTCCTGAGGGAAAAGCACCACATCCGGCAGTGGGAAGAGGGGCAACTCCCGCATGGCCAAGTCTGTCATGGGGAGAAACGCTCGGCTGACATCCTAGAAGCGAGGCTCCATGAGCGTGGCTCCCGTTCGCCGCACCACAGGGGCCGCGTCATCATGTGCGGACGTGATCAGAGCTTGACTTCGATGTCAACGCCACTGGGAAGATCCAGTTTCATCAGAGCATCAATCGTCTTTGACGAAGGATTGTAGATGTCGATGATGCGACGGTGGGTGCGTGTCTCAAAGTGTTCCCGGGAATCCTTGTCCACGTGCGGGGAACGCAGGACGCAGTAGATCTTGCGCTTTGTCGGCAAGGGGATGGGGCCAATCGCCGTGGCGGCAGTGTGGTCGGCGGTGTCAATGATTTTGTCGCAGGACAGATCCAGCATGCGGCGATCGAACGCCTTGAGGCGGATGCGGATCTTCTGCTGGGGGATGGTGGCAGCCATGAACGTCAGAGAAAGAAAAGAGCGTTGGACGGCGGAGCGTCAACGTTGGGTTGTCGAGGTTCGGGTCAAGCCGGTGGCCCCACTGGGGGCCACCGGAAGAAGAAAGCAGTAGCCCCGACGGCTACTGCCAAGTGTCACTCGATGATCTTGGAGACCACGCCGGCACCGATGGTGCGGCCACCTTCGCGAATGGCGAAGCGCATGCCCTGCTCAATGGCAACCGGACAGATCAGTTCAGCCGTCATCTTGATTCGATCTCCGGGCAGAACCATTTCGGGCTCAGAGCCGTCATCAGCGGTGAAGAGGGTGATCTGGCCGGTCACATCCGTGGTCCGGATGTAGAACTGCGGCCGGTAGCCCTTGAAGAACGGGGTGTGGCGACCACCTTCATCCTTGCTGAGCACATACACCTCACCCTCAAACTTCGTGTGAGGCGTGATCGACTTGGGCTTCACGAGCACCATGCCACGCTCGATGTCTTCCTTCTGAACACCGCGGAGGAGCAGACCGACGTTGTCTCCTGCCATCCCTTCGTCGAGAAGCTTGCGGAACATCTCCACGCCGGTCACCGTGGTCTCGCGGGTGTCCCGGATACCCACGATCTGAACGGTTTCACCAACCTTGACCTTTCCGCGCTCGATGCGTCCGGTGGCCACGGTGCCACGACCGGTGATCGAGAAGACATCTTCCACAGCCATCAGGAAGGGCTTGTCGATCTCACGCTCTGGCTCAGGGATCGCGGTGTCGACGGCATCCATCAGATCGAGGATCTTGTCGACCCACTCATCGGCGCCACGCTCGGCTTTGCCACCACCCTGAATGAATTCGAGGGCCTTCAGGGCAGAACCGGCCACCACCGGGATGTCATCGCCGGGGAAGTCGTACTTGCTGAGCAGTTCGCGCATTTCCAACTCGACGAGCTCCAGAAGCTCCTCGTCATCCACCATGTCTTTCTTGTTGAGGAACACCACCAGGGCCGGAACGCCGACCTGTTTGGCCAGCAGGATGTGCTCCTTCGTCTGGGCCATGGGACCGTCAGTGGCGGCCACCACCA
>JBMOIF010000093.1:0-6098 GCA_049317465.1 Prochlorococcaceae cyanobacterium
CGGCCACGAACTCGAAACGGTTCTGCCAGCGCTGGAAGGGCTGGGAGTTGATGTTTTCGTCGTCCTTGGTGAAGTCGAGACCGCCGCGGAGGCACTCGTACACCACACGGCCGTAGTTCTTGCCGCTCAGGCCGAGCTTCGGCTTGATGGTGCAACCCAGCAGGGGACGGCCGTACTTGTTCATCCGGTCGCGCTCGACCTGGATGCCGTTCGGCGGACCCATGCAGGTCTTGATGAAGGCCAGGGGGAAGCGGATGTCCTCCAGGCGCAGGTGGCGCAGGGCCTTGAAGCCGAAGACGTTGCCGACCAGGGAGGTCAGCACGTTGGTGATCGACCCTTCTTCGAACAGGTCGAGGGGGTAGGCGATGAAGGCGTAGAACGACTCCTTGTCGCCGGGCACCTCTTCGATGCGGTAGGCGCGGCCTTTGTAGAAGTCGAGGTCGGTGAGGAGCTCGGACCACACGGTGGACCAGGTGCCGGTGGAGGATTCGGCGGCCACGGCGGCGGCCACTTCCTCACGGGGAACGCCTTCCTGGCCGGTGCACTTGAAGCAGGCCAGCAGGTCGGTGTCGAGGGGGACGTAATCAGGAGTCCAGTAGGTGTCCCTGTACTCCTTGACCCCGGCGTCGTACTTCTTGCTCATGGGGAAATCTGCGGTGGATGCGGGTGAGGCGTGTCGTTCAGCGTCCCTTCACGGGAGGCGCCGACGGCTCAGTCCTTGGACCCGACGAAGCTGCTGCTGCCGTTGAGGGCGGGCTCGACCTCACGGTGGGGGCGGGCGATGATGTGGGCGGCCACCAGACCGTCACCCACGCGCTCGCAGGCATCGGCGCCGGCACGGACCGCAGCGTTGACGGCACCGGTTTCGCCACGGACGAGGACGGTGACGTAGCCGCCGCCCACGAACTCTCGGCCGATCAGACGGACCTCGGCGGCCTTGGTCATGGCGTCAGCCGCTTCGATCGCGGGGACCAGACCGCGGGTCTCGATCATGCCGAGGGCAATGCCCATGGTTTCGCTTGCCATTGCCGTTCCTCGTTGGGGGGCGAAGTTCGCGGCTAACACTGCTCCTTTGCCGGCGCATCCGTCAAGACGTCTGAGAACCTTGACCAATCAGCGTCCAGGCGGCCATTCATAAGCACAGCTCATCAGGCCTTGGCAATTCTTCACAGAAGTGGTGCGGCCTCGGCGGTGTAGGCGACGCCACCGAAGTACTCCAGCAGGGGTTGCACGGCGGTGCGCAGGTTCGGCAGCAGGGCGTCCTCACAGAAGACGATCACGTGGGCGTTGGCGCCCAGGCCGCTGAATTCCATCCCCTCCGAGACCCTCGCGCCGCTGCGGCCCCGGCCGGTCACGTGGCGCACCACCGAATATCCGGGGGCCCCGGCGGCGTCGAGGGCCTCGAGAAGCTTGTCCAGCTCCCGTTCGCTGACGATCAGATCCAGGCGTTTCATGGGGCGCAGGGCGGGGGGCTGTGGGATGGCGATGGATGGCGATGGCTCACCGTCCGATTGGAAGCGGTCAGGACCGTCAGAGAACGGAGTGCACCGGGATGAAGCGTTGCACCAGGGCCATGTACAGAGGGATCCCGAACAGGATGTTGAACGGGAAGGTGATGCCCAGGGAGCTGGAGATGTAGAGACTTGGATTGGCTTCGGGCACGGTCATTCGCATCGCCGCCGGCACGGCGATGTAGGAGGCGCTGGCGCACAGCACCATGAACAGCAGTGCATTGCCCTGGCTCAGGTGCAGCAGCTGAGCGGCCGCCAGGCCGAGACTGGCGTTGAACAGGGGCATCAGCACCGCAAAGATGATCAGGAACATGCCCGCCTTGCGCAGGTCCCCCAGGCGCTGGGCGGCGACGATGCCCATGTCGAGCAGGAAGAAGCAGAGGGCGCCGTAGAAGAGCTTGCCGGTGAAGGGCTCCATCTTCTCGACACCGACGGGGCTGAAGTCGGCCACCAGGATTCCGATCAGCAGGCTGCCCACCAACAGGAACACCGAACTGTTCAGAAAGGCCTCATGCAGCACCGCTCCCCAGCCCGCCTGCTGCTGGTTTGCCGACTTTGACGACGCCATCAGCCGCACCAGCAGCAGGCCGACGATGATGGCGGGTGATTCCATCAGTGCCAGGGCAGCCACCATGAAACCGTCCGAGCGGATCTTGAGCACTTTCAGAAAACTCTCTGCCGTGATGAATGTCACGGCACTGATTGATCCGTAGGCGGCGGCGATGGCCGCACTGTCGAACACATTGAAGCGCCAGCGCAGCACCCAGAAGCAGATCAACGGCACCAGAATCGCCATCGTGATGGCCGCCCCGATGGTGATCAGCACCGTTGGATTGAGGCCGCTGTGGGCCAGTTCCACCCCGCCCCGAAAGCCGATCGACAGCAGCAGGTAGAGGGAGAACAGTTTCGGCAATGGTGCCGGGATCTCGAGGTCAGAGCCGACGACGACCGCCAGCACCCCGAGGAAGAAGAACAGAATCGCCGGCGACAGCAGGTTCTGCAGGACAAGGCTGGGCTGCATGGGCTCCTCGTCATCGGTGCGCCAGGCGGCACCGCATCGTTGGGCAGAATGCCGCAGCGTCGGTTCTGCCCCACCCTGTGCCCGTTCTGGTGATCGCCAGCACCAACCCCGCCAAGCTGCGCGAGCTCGAACATCTTTTCGACCCCCTTGACCTTGAATTGCGGCCCATGCCGGCGGATCTGGTGATCGAGGAGACGGGCGACTCCTACGCCGCCAACGCCCGCCTCAAGGCCTCCACCGTCGCCCGTCTGTGTGGCTGCTGGTCCCTGGGGGATGACTCGGGCCTCGAGGTGGACGCCCTCGACGGCGCCCCGGGGCTCGTCTCGGCCCGCTGGGCCGCCGATGACGCGGCCCGCTGCAGCCGCCTGCTGGAGGCCCTGGCCGACCATCCCTATCGCAGTGCCCGCTTCCGCAGCGCCGTCGCCCTGGCGGCCCCTGACGGCAGCATCCGCCTTGAGAGCGATGGCGAATGCCGCGGCGAGATTCTCCGGGCCCCGCGGGGCCAGGGCCGTGGTTACGACAGCCTCTTCTGGGTGAGGGAGGCCGGCTGCACCCATGCGGCCATGACCGACGAACAGCGCAGCCGCCTGGGCAGCCGTGGCAAGGCCCTGCGCCGGATCGCCGACGCCCTGCGGAGCGAGCTGGGCCTCAGGCCGCCGTGTTGACCGAGGCCACGGCGCGCATGGCCGCCGCCGCTGCCTCCTCCACATCCCCTTCGCGGCCGGCGAGGGTCAGGCGCCCGAAGGCACCGACGGCCTTGACGTCGACAACGGTGATGTTGGACGCCTTCTCGGCTTCGTTGGCGGCGATCAGCACATAGCCGGCGGGTTCGGTCTCGAGGATGAACATGCTCATGCCCGCCTGGATCATCGAGCCGCGACGGTTCTGACGGTTGATCAGCACCGCGTGGTCGGGGGTGATGGCGCGGATGATCTCGGTCCAGCTGACGTTGCAGGGGCTGCGCCGGTCGATGCTGCTGCCGATGGCCTCGAGCACCACCTGGCCCGAGTGCAGCACCGTGCTCTGGTCGCGGTGGTAGAGGGCCAGGGACCCGAAGGCCCGTTCGACCACCATCTGGCCGAGGCGCACGCTGCTGGCCTTCAGGGCGATGTCGGTGACGCGGTGCACGGCCATGCCGGGGGACACCTCCAGCCAGAGGCAGGCATCGCCCGGGATCGGCAGGAAGCCCTGGGAGACCGTGCCCATGTAGGCGGCCAGCTGGGGCTGCAGGGAATCCAGGAAGACGTGGGTGCGCAGCTCGATGGCACCGATGTCGCTGCCACTGCGCCTGAGGCGGTGGCCTTCGCTGTCGGTGGTGACCGTGACGCAACTGGGGCCGTCGGCGTCGATGCCCACCTGGGTGCCGGTCACCACCACCGGGCCACCGGCCACCCTCAGATTTCCGCGCCGGCTGATCAGGTTGTCGGCACGGGGGTTCAGGGGCCGGGCTCTCAGCGTTCGCGCGACTCTACCGGCCTGAGCCTCACTTTTATTTCGTTCGACTGGATACGACAGCCCTTCTGATCGCCCCTATCACAAGGGCTGATCACCTGAGCACCCAGTCCATGCTCACGCCCAGCACCCGGCTCAAGCTGCAGGACATCATCGGACGCATCGCCGCAGATCAGACGGTGACCCTGCAGGAGCGGATCTTCGTGCAGAAGTTCGCGGACCGCGATGCCACCGTGGCCAGCTGGCTGCGGCGGGCCCGCCGCCAGCAGCAGCCACCGCCGGTGACCGGGGTGGATCAGTTGCTGCATCAGCTCGACCTGGGCGAGGCGGACCCCGACGGCGGCCGTCGCCATCCCAACGACGACATCGGCGACTGGTTCACCGGAGCTCCAGGGTGGCTGCGCCGCAGCTGACGACCTTGCCAGAGCGGCCGCAGCCGGTACCCTCCGGCCATCCCGCCCGTCTCAGGCCGCCATGGACAGCGCTCCCGTCGCCAGCTCTGACACCGCCACCACGGCGGAGTGGATCAACCGGGCCATCGACGAAGGCGTCAAGCCCGAGCAGGCCCTGGCCTTCATCGGGCTGGGCCTGATGCATCGCCTCGGCAATGCCGAGGCCTCCTTCGCGCCGCTGGGCGGCGAGCCCGGGGAGGTGGCCGACCTGGGGGCCCTGCGCCAGCGCCTGGAGCTCATCGACCTGGCGATCCGCACCGGTGCCCCGCTCAGCACGGCCGAGGTGTCGGTGCTGCTGGGGGCCCGGCCGGGTGCCGCCGAGGTCGAGCGGGGCGGGCTGGTGGCCCGTCGTGTGAGCCGCAATGTGTGGAAACTGAGCCGCCAGGCCGACCGGCCCCAGAGCGACGATGCTTTCCGTCGCCGTTTCTGAAACGGAAGACAAGCCCGCGGCCCTTCGCCGCTGCCGCCACAAGACCTAGAGAAGGGCAGGAGCAGCGGGGCCAGGGGTGGAGGTTCTCAAGGAGAGCGGCCAGCGGGAGGTGTTCTGCGGGCTCACCTCCATCGTCTGGCTGCATCGGCGCATGCCCGATGCCTTTTTTCTCGTGGTGGGGTCACGCACCTGTGCCCACCTGATCCAGAGCGCCGCCGGCGTGATGATCTTCGCCGAACCGCGCTTCGGCACGGCGATCCTCGGTGAACGCGACCTGGCCGGCCTTGCCGATGCCAATGCCGAGCTGGACCGGGTTGTGACCGACCTGCTGGCCCGTCGCCCCGAGATCCGCACCCTCTTTCTGGTGGGGTCGTGCCCCAGTGAGGTGATCAAGCTCGACCTGGCCAAGGCCGCCGAACGCCTCAATGAGCGTCTGGTCGGTCGTGTGCGGGTGGTGAACTACAGCGGCAGTGGCATCGAGACCACCTTCACCCAGGGGGAGGACCAGGCCCTCACCGCCCTGGTGCCGCTGCTGCCCGCCGGCGATCGCCGCCAGCTGCTGCTGGTGGGCACCCTGGCCGATGCCGTCGAGGACCGCTTCCTGACCCTGTTCGAGCGTCTGGGGGTGGGGCCGGTGCTGTCGCTGCCCCCCCGGCGGTCCACGGAGCTGCCCCCCGTGGGCCCCGGCACCCTGGCGCTGCTCTGCCAGCCGTTCCTCGGCAGCACCGCCCGCGCCCTGCAGGCCCGCGGTGTGACCCTCCTGCCCGCTCCCTACCCGCTGGGGGTGGAGGGCAGCCGCCGCTGGTTCGAGGCCGCCGCCGCCGCCTTCGGCGTTGATCCGGCCCACACCGCCGCCGTGCTCGATCCCCTCGTGGCCCGGGGCCAGGCGGCCGTGGCACCCCACCGGCGGCAGCTGGAGGGCAAGCGGCTGTTCCTGCTTCCCGATTCGCAGATGGAGCCGGCCCTGGCGCGGTTCCTGCACCGCGAATGCGGCATGGAGCTGGTCGAGGTGGGCACGCCTTACCTCGACCGGACCCTGCAGCAGCCGGAACTGGACCTGCTGCCCCCGGGGACGGCCCTCAGTGAGGGGCAGCACCTGGAACGGCAGCTCGAGCGGGTGCGGGCGGCCCGTCCCGATCTGGTGGTGTGCGGCATGGGGCTGGCCAATCCCCTCGAAGCCGAGGGGATCGCCACCAAGTGGTCGATCGAACTGGTATTCAGCCCCATCCACG
>JBMOIF010000094.1:0-6024 GCA_049317465.1 Prochlorococcaceae cyanobacterium
CGATGATCACGTAGCCGCCCGAAGGCAGATCCACCCGCGGCTTGAGCGCATCGCGGATCGCCGCGTGGACCTTGTAGTGCTCGAGCAGGTCGGTGGACTCGTCGTGGTGCTCGACGATCAGGTTGCCCTGATCAGGTCCCAGGAAAGCCAGCACCCGGGCCCGGGCCTCCTGGGAGTCGACCACGACCCTGATGACCTCAGGGTTGTAGAGATCCCGCAGGACCCGGTGCACGAAGTCCTCGTCGCGGTTCAACAGCACCGGCGGCTGGGCGGTCTCGGCAGCCTGCTGGATCGCTTCCCACTGGCGCAACAGGCCCTCGAGGTCGTCGATGATCTGTTCTTCGGGCACACCCTCGGCTTCGGTGCGCACCAGCAGGGCCGTGCCCGGCGGCTTGATCAGAACGGCCAGGGCCCGCAGGCGGTTGCGTTCGGCCTCGCCGCCGATACGGCGCGAGATGTTGACCCCCTGGCCATGGGGCTGAAGGATCAGATAGCGACCGGGCAGGGAGAGGTTGCCGGTGAGACGGGGACCCTTGGTGCCTGTCGGCTCCTTCATCACCTGAACCAGCACCTTCTGGCGGGGTTCCAGCAGCTCGGTGATGCCGGCGCCCCCCTTGCGCAGCCTCAGGGGGCCCAGGTCGGTGATGTGGATGAAACCATTTTTTTCACTTTCGCCAATATTGACAAAGGCGGCGTCAATTCCGGGCAGGACGTTTTCAACGGTACCGAGATAGACATCACCGATCTGATGGCGCCCCTGGGCAACGATGAGCTCGTCCACCCGTTCGTCGTTGAGCACTGCGGCAATGCGCAGTTGCTCAGCGATCACAATCTGCTGTGGCATGGGCTGAGGCAACCCCTCACGGGGTCACCGGAAGTGGAGTGAAGGTTGGGACGCCGGATCCCGGAGGGGGCAGGCGTCAGAAAACTGAAGTGCCACGAGGCACAAAAACTGCTCAATCAGGCCAGACGCTGCCGCCAAGACCGCGAGGATCCGCAAGCTGAACGTCTTGAGCTCCAGAAGACCAGCTGCTCCCAGAGACAGTCAGGATCCGTGAAAACGTTGGATCCGGTGACGGAGGGACAGCGGGGCGCTCGGCGTGATCCTTCGGCAAGTCGTTGGAACTGCCGCAGCCCGACGGATCTTCCGTCACTTCTGAACGTTAGCACGCAAGCTTCAAGGCCCTGCGACGCTGCTGCCGCATCACCAGGGGCCGCTGAAGGCGGCCAGCCAGAAGATCCCGAAGCTGTCCTGGCTTGAGACTGCGACCATTGCCCTGGACCACGCTCTCGAGGCCAAGGCCGACACCCTCGGGCTGCCACCCCAGCCAGTGCAGGTCGAGCAGCAACGGTCGCAGATCCAGCTGAACCGGGCGACCGGCGGCATCCTGACCCGACCAGGGCAACCGGTCGCGGCCGAGCAGCTCGCCGCAGGCCTCCTGCCAGAGCCTCTCCCCCGGGTCGTCACCCGCCTCGGCCGCCAGCTGCAGGCTCCAGTGGGCGGAACGGATCTGCTGGGCCAGGGATGGCCCCCGCAGGGGCACCTCGATGGCCTGAAGCAGGTCGAGGCCCTCGGGAAGCTGTTCTGCCAGCCGCTGCATGGCCTCCTCGGACCCCACAGCCTCCGTGAAGATCAGGTCAAGCCATTCGCCATCCCCTTCGACCCCGAGGGGAAGGGCCAGGCCGATCTGAAGACGGGGCAGCGGATGGAACCCCCCCGTGAAGCTGCAGGGGAGCCGCGAGCGACGCAGGGCCCGCTCCAGCAGCCGCACCAGATCGAGATGGCTGAACAGAGCCATGGCCCCGGTCTTGGCGAACTGGAAACGCAGGCGGCACACCTGACCGGACGGCGGACGGCGGGGAGGTGCCGGCGGCGGCGGCGGCGGCGGCGCCACCACAACGTTGTGCCCCAGTCCTTCGCCGCACACCCCGCACTGGCTGCAGGCGTCGAACGAGCAGTCGGGCACCACCATGGCCGCCAGAGCCCGTTCGAGATCCTCCGCCAGCCAGCTCTTCGACACACCGGTGTCGACATGGTCCCAGGGCAGGGGCGCTGCGCAGCGACGGCGACGTTCCATCACCGACAGGCTCTGCAGATCGACCCAGTTCCCCAGTTCGAGCTCCCGCATCTGCTGGCCCAGACCGGCGGCGTCGAGGGCCTGGCGCCAGGCGGCATGGGTGCGGTCGATGGTGTCAAACCAGGCATCCATGCCGGCGCCGGCACGCCAGGCGTGTTCGATCACGTCGGCAAGGCGACGGTCGCCACGGCCGATCACATTCTCGATCTCCGACAGCCGCACATCGGTCAGGTTCATCTTCACCCCCCGCAGGCCACTGCAGCGTTGGCGCAGCAGCTGCTGGCGCCGCCGCAGCTCCGCCGTCGAGACGGTGTGCCACTGAAAGGGGGTGTGGGGCTTGGGCGTGAAGTTGCTGATGGTGAGGGTGAGCTGCAGACGCCCGAGATCGGCCATGGACCGCTGCAGCCGCTCCACCGTGTCGCCGATGCCGATGACATCGGCATCGATCTCCCCCGGCAGGCCGATCATGAAATAGAGCTTGACCTTGCGCCAGCCCTGCTCCATGGCGCTGCGGATGCCACGGTCGAGATCGGCATCGCTGAGCCCCTTGTTGATGATGTCGCGGAGGCGCTGGCTGCCGGCCTCGGGGGCGAAGGTGAGGCTTCCTTGGCGCGCCCCGCCGAGGATGTGCCCGATGGTGGCGTCGAACCGGTCGATGCGCTGACTCGGCAGAGCGAGGCTGACGTTGTGGTCCTGGAGCCTGTTGCGCAGCTCCATCCCCACCGCCGGCAGGGCGAGGTAATCGCTGCAGCTGAGGGACAGCAGCGAGAAATCGCTGTAGCCGGTGCGGTGCATGCCCTCCTCGACGGCCTCCACCACCGCACCGGGATCAACGTCGCGGGCAGGACGGGTGAGCATCCCGGGCTGACAGAAGCGGCAGCCGCGGGTGCAGCCACGGCGGATCTCGACCGTGAGCCGGTCATGGACGGTCTCGACGTTGGGCACCAGGCCCATGGCATAGAAGGGAATCGGTGCCGCCGTGCGCCGACGCACCGGATGGCGGCCGAGGGAGGGCACGTACACCCCAGGGACCTCGGCCAGGTCGCGCAGCAGATCAGACCGGGAGAGCCCGGCCTGCAGCCCCTCCTCGACCACCAGGCCGATCTCGGGCAACAGCTCCTCACCGTCACCAAGGGCGACGAAATCGAGAAAATCGGCGTAGGGCTCAGGGTTGCTGGTGGCGGTCTGCCCCCCCGCGAACACCAGAGGTCCATCGGTCCGGTCGGCCGCCCGCAGGGGCAGGCCCGCCAGGTCAAGCATCTCGAGCAGGTTGGTGGCCCCGAGTTCGTAGCTGAGGCTGAAACCGATCAGGTCAAAGGCCGCCAGGGGGCGCTGGCTCTCAACGGCGAACAGGGGCAGTCGGCGCTGGCGCAGACGTGCGGCCAGATCAGGGGCAGGCAGATAGGCCCTGTCGCAGAGCTGGCGGGGCTGGGCGTTGAGAATCGAATAAAGAATGATGTGACCGGTGTTGCTGGCGCCGATCTCGTACAGCTCGGGATAAGCCAGCACCCAGCGCACCCTGGCGCCGGTCCAGTCACGCGGCTCGACGCCCCGTTCGAGGCCGAGATAGCGTCCGGGGCGGCTCAGTCCGGCGTCGATGATGTCGCCGACGGGCAGGGGCGGGGTGGCCCGACGGGCGAGCTCTGGAGGGACGGGGGCCATGGCCGGTCGTCGCGGCCTGCTGGGATCAATCTAGGGATCGGCGGCGGCGGGGGCACCGTCCCAGGGGGGCCATGACCCACAATGCCGCGACGGCGAGCGGCGACACCATGGTCCAGGTCAACGACCACTACCTCAAGCTCAAGGCGGGCTATCTGTTTCCCGAGATCGCCCGACGGGTGAAGGCCTTCAGCGAAGCCCAGCCCGCGGCGGCGTTGATCCGCCTGGGCATCGGCGATGTGACCGAACCCCTCCCCGCGGCATGCGTCGCGGCCATGACCCGCGCCGTGGCCGCCATGGGCAGCCCCGACGGCTTCCACGGCTACGGCCCCGAGCAGGGCTACGCCTGGCTGCGGGACGCCATCGCACGGCACGACTTCCAGGCCCGCGGCTGCGACATCAGCGCCGACGAGATCTTTGTCTCGGACGGATCAAAATGCGACAGCAGCAACATCCTCGACATCCTCGGGCCGGACAACCGCATCGCCGTGACCGATCCGGTGTATCCGGTTTATGTGGACAGCAATGTCATGGCCGGCCGCACGGGGCAGGCCGATGACGGCGGCCGCTACGGCGGACTCACCTACCTGCCCCTGACGGCCGCCAATGGCTTCCAGGCGCCGCTGCCTGAATCCCCGGTGGACCTCATCTACCTCTGCTTCCCCAACAACCCCACCGGGGCGGTGGCCAGCCGCCAGCAGCTGCAGCAGTGGGTCGACCACGCCCGGGCCCATGGGTCCCTGATCCTGTTCGATGCCGCCTACGAGGCCTTCATCCAGGACCCGGACCTGCCACGGTCGATCTATGAGATCGACGGGGCCCGCTCCTGCGCCATCGAGTTCCGCTCGTTCTCGAAGACCGCCGGCTTCACCGGCACCCGCTGCGCCTTCACCGTGGTGCCCCGCGGTCTCTGCGGACGCAATGCCGCCGGCGAGGAGGTGGAGCTCTGGGGGCTCTGGAACCGCCGTCAGAGCACCAAGTTCAACGGCGTCAGCTACATCGTCCAGCGGGGCGCCGAAGCCGTCTATTCCGAGGAGGGCCAGGGCCAGGTGCGGCAGCTGGTCGCCCATTACATGGAGAACGCGGCGATCATCCGCCGCGAACTCAGCGGCGCCGGACTGGAGGTCCACGGCGGCGAGCACGCCCCCTACGTGTGGGTGAAGACGCCCGATGACCTCGACTCATGGGGATTCTTCGATCGGCTCCTGCAGCAGGCCCACGTGGTCTGCACCCCCGGCAGCGGCTTCGGCGCCGCCGGTGAGGGCTACGTGCGTCTCTCGGCCTTCAACAGCCGCGCCAACGTGGAGGAGGCGATGGCCCGCGTGCGCGCCCTGGCCCCGGCCTGACTGCCTAACATGCCGCCCATGGAAACGACCACGGTCATCGATCGGGAGGTTCAGAGGGTTCGCAAACCCTCCCCCCGCTACCGGGTGCTGCTGCACAACGACCCGGTGAACACGATGGAGTACGTGATCGCCACGCTGCGTCAGGTGGTGCCTCAGCTCAGCGAGCAGGACGCCGTGGCCGTGATGCTCGAAGCCCACAACACCGGCGTGGGCCTGGTGATTGTCTGCGACCTAGAACCTGCCGAGTTCTACAGCGAAAGCCTCAAGTCGAAGGGTCTCACCAGCACGATCGAGCCGGACGCATGAGGGCCGCCGGCCCCCGCTGGTGGGGGACGCTGCTGCTGTTGCCGACCCTGCTGGCGGTGGGCTGGCTGATGGTGCGCCCCCTGGCTCCGCTGCTCCCCGAGCTCAGGCCTGACCAGGTCGACCTGCTGGGGACGTTCGTGAGCTTCGGGCTGCTGCTGCTGGTGCTACCGCAGCGACTGCGCGTATCGCTGGGCCTGCAGGAGCCCTGGAGGACCCTTGGCGTGGCCGGCGGCGGGAGGGCCGCGCTGCAGAGCTTCGGCCGGGGGGTTGCGGTGGCGCTGCTGCTGCTGCTGCTCGTGACAACCGCGCTGCTGCTCAGCGGCTCGGCCCGCCCCGGAGTGGTGCCGTCGCTCGGGCAGATCGCCAACGCCCTGGCCCTGCTGCTGGGGGTGGGCTTCGCCGAGGAACTGATTTTCCGGGGCTGGCTGCTGGAAGAACTGACGCTGCTGACCGACCGTCGCCGGGCCCAGGGCCTGCAGGCCGTGGTGTTTGCCCTGGTGCACCCCTGGATGGCGGCGGAGGGCTGGGGCCGTGGCCCGCTGCTGGCGGGACTGGTGCTGCTTGGCCTGGTGCTGGCCCTGCGGCGACGACGCGACGGAGGACTGCTCTGGGGCGCCGTCGGTCTCCACGGCGAC
>JBMOIF010000095.1:0-5844 GCA_049317465.1 Prochlorococcaceae cyanobacterium
TGGCCCAGGATCCCGCCAGCCGGGTGGCTTGCGAGACCGTGGTCAACACCGGCCTCTGCCTGATCACCGGGGAGGTGACCACCACCGCACGGGTCGACTTCAACACCCTGGTGCGCCAGGTCATCGACAGCATCGGTTACAGCGGTGCCCGTGCCGGTGGCTTCGACGCCCACAGCTGCGCCGTGCTGGTGGCCCTCGACCAGCAGTCCCCCGACATCGCCCAGGGGGTGGATGAGGCCGATGACCACGCCGGCGACCCCCTCGACAAGGTGGGTGCGGGCGATCAGGGGATCATGTTCGGCTACGCCTGTGACGAGACCCCGGAACTGATGCCGCTGCCCATCAGCCTGGCGCACCGACTGGCCCGCAGGCTGGCGGCGGTGCGCCATGACGGCACCCTCGGGTACCTACTGCCGGACGGCAAGACGCAGGTGAGCGTCGTCTACGAGAACGACCAGCCGGTCGCCATCGACACCATCCTGATCTCGACCCAGCACGAGGCCGTCATCGACGGCATCAGTGATGACAAGGGCCTGCGGGAACGCATTGCCCAGGACCTGTGGACCCACGTGGTCGAACCCGCCACATCCGATCTGAGCCTGCGTCCCCAGCGCGACACGACCCGCTTCCTGGTGAACCCCACCGGCAAGTTCGTGGTCGGTGGTCCCCAGGGTGACGCCGGTCTGACAGGCCGCAAGATCATTGTCGACACCTACGGCGGTTATGCCCGCCATGGCGGTGGCGCCTTCTCGGGCAAGGATCCCACCAAGGTGGATCGTTCGGCGGCCTACGCCGCCCGCCATGTGGCCAAGGCCCTGGTGGCCGCCGGTCTGGCCCGCAAGGCCGAGGTCCAGCTCAGCTATGCCATCGGCGTCGCCAGACCCGTCAGCATCCTGGTCGAGACCTTCGGCACAGGCACCGTTGACAATGCCGCCCTCACCGACCTGGTGCAGCGGCATTTCGATCTGCGTCCTGGCGCCATCATCGAATCCTTCAACCTGCGGGGGATGCCCCAGGCCCGCGGAGGCCGCTTCTACCAGGACGTGGCGGCCTACGGCCACTTCGGCCGGGCCGACCTCGACCTTCCCTGGGAGAACGTCGACGCCGCGGTTGCGCGCCTGAAGGGGTGACACACGGGGTGATGGTCCACCCCGACCAACCCCTGGGCCTGGGCGTCGACCTGGGGAGCAGCGGCGTCCGGGCTGCCCTGGTGTCAGGAGATGGCACCGTGGTTGCCCGGTCCAGGCTCCCCTACCCCGGGGACTTCAACGATCCTGAGGTCTGGCAACAAGCCCTCTGTGCAGCGGTCACCGACCTGCCATCCGAGCTGCGACGCCAGGCCGTCGCCATCAGCCTGGATGGAACCTCGGGCACCCTGGTGGCCTGTGGCCAGGATGGCCAGCCCCTGGCTCCGGCCCTGGGCTACGCCATCGCCTGTCCCGAGCAGGCCGGCGCTGCCGCGGCGCTGGTGCCTGGGGGTGGGTCGGCCGCCAGCGCCGGCGGCAGCCTGGCCCGGGCCCTGCGTCTACTGGCGACCCTCGGCGGCCCCCTGCTGCTGCGCCATCAGGCCGACTGGCTCATGGGCTGGCTGCTTGCTGACTGGCGCTGGGGCGAAGAAGGCAACAACCAGAGGCTCGGCTGGGACTCCCTGCAACGACGCTGGGCCGGAGGCATCGCCGACCAGGCCTGGGCCGATGCCTTGCCTCGGGTCGTGCCCAGCGGCACCGTGCTCGGGGCCATGGCACCAGTCCCGGCAGCCACGCTGGGGCTCGCCACCGGAATCAGGGTCGTGAGCGGCACCACTGACGGCACCGCCACGGCCCTCGCCGCCGATCCGGGCCCCGCCGACGGCGTGACCATCCTGGGCACCACCACGGTCCTCAAGCAGTGGGCCGGTGGCCCCTGCGGCGGGCCTGGCATCAGCAGTCACCGGGTCGGGAATCGCTGGCTGGTGGGTGGGGCGTCCAATGCCGGCGCCGGCGTTCTGCTGCAGTTCTTCAGCCGCGACCAGCTGGATGAACTCAGCCGGTCGATCGACTGGCGCCGCCCCAGCGGTCTGCACCTGCGCCCCCTGCCGGGCCGTGGCGAACGCTTTCCGATCGATGACCCCACCCTGGAAGCCGTGCTAGGCCCCCGTCCGGTGAGTGATGCCCTCTATCTGCAGGCCCTGCTGGAAGGGCTGACAGAGGTGGAACGGCAGGGCTGGGAGCGGCTTCAGGTCCTGGGCCTGGCCGCACCCCGACGCATCCTCACCGTCGGGGGCGGTGCCCGAAACCCCATCTGGCGACGCCTGCGGGAGCAGGCCCTGGGGATCCCGGTGCGCAACCACCCCGAAGCCTGCGCGGCGGCAGCCATGGGTCGGCTGGCCCTGCAGGCCCTCGCGGGGCAGCCGCCAGACTGGGCTGTCACCCATGCATCCCCATGAACGAACGTCTGCGCAGCATCGTCTCGATGGCCCTGTTCGTGCTGCTGGCCGGCTATGTGGGGGTGAGCGCCGTCCGCCTCGGTCTGCTGCTCTGGGAGCGCTTCCTGGCCGCCTGACCCCCGGCCCGCCACCGGCGGCCCGAGCGGATCAGAATCAGCTGGCACCACCGACACCAAGCATGGCTGCCGACCCCCTCACCACCGCCGTCGGCGAGCGCATCTGCCGCCACATGAACAAGGACCACGGCGAGGCCCTGCTGAGCTACGCCCGTCATTACGGGGGAGTGTCGTCACCGATCAGCGCCCGCATGCTGCGGCTCGAGGCCGAGGGGATGGATCTGGAGGTGGATGGCACGACCGTCCGCATTGCCTTCGACCATGTGCTGAGCGACAGCGACGACGCCCATCAGACCCTGGTGGCCATGCTGCGGACACTGCCGGCCTCGACGGACGGCAGCGGGGAAACCTGAAGGGGCCCACCAGCCACAGTCGCCATTGCCGGTCTCCGGAATTCTGCAGGGGCTGCTGCTGCAGCCCTGCTGCCCCCGTTGCCGCCGCCCCGCAGGTCACCGCAGCCTGTGCCTGCCCTGCCGCCGCCAGCTCCTGCTGGATGCAGGTGGCCTGCAGGGGCAACTGCCCTTGCCCTGGTGGAGCCTGGGCTCGTACCAGGGGGCCTGGCGTCGGGAACTGCTGCGGCTCAAGCACCAACCCGAGCAGCGGCTTGTCGAGGGGCTGGCCCGGCAACTGCTGACACTGCTGCCTGACCTGGGGGTGCCGCTGCTGGTCGTGGCGATTCCACCCCGTCGGAAGGGACGATGCGATCTGCCCCAGGCCCTGGCCAGGGCGCTCGCCCGCCAGGGGGGCCACCGGTTGCTGGCTGCCCTGGATCGACAACGGGCCTGCCTGGGGCAGCACCACCTCAACCGCCGCCAGCGGCAGGGGAACCTGCAGCAGGTCTTCCGCTGTCTGCATCCGGCCGGGGGGCAGCTGCAGCCATTGCTGCTGGTCGACGACATCCTCACGACCGGCAGCACCGCAGCAGCGGCCATGGCCTGCCTGGAGGGGGGCGGCCATGGACTGCTGGGCCTGGCCTGCCTGGCCCGGACGCCGCGGCGGGACGAGGGTGCCGACCCGATGACCTAAGATCGGGAGGTTCCCGAAGGAACGTGCCGGGATAGCTCAGTTGGTAGAGCAGGCGACTGAAAATCGCCGTGTCCCCAGTTCAAATCTGGGTCCTGGCATTCCCTACCCCAATTTTCGTGAGAACACCCACCAGCAAGCCTGCAGGGGGTTCTCGCGACAGCTGCAACGCACGGCAGCAGTAGAGTCCGCCTGGCCAAGACGCCCCATGGCTCCCGCTCTTGATCTCTGCCTTCAGCTCTGCGGATTGTTCTGCAATCAGCAGCAGGCCTTCGACAATCCCCCGCTCTACGCCCACATCCAGGTGCGCATGAGACCCCTGGTGCACCTGGCGCCGGGTTCGCTGCTGCTGGAGCAGGCCTACACCATCGCCCCGGATCAGCCCTACCGGCTGCGGGTCCTGCAGGTCGTCGAAGAGAACGGTCAGTTGCGCATCCGCAATCAGGCCGTCAATGACGAGTCAAGCTGGTTCGGCGCGAGTGCCGACCTGGAACGCATGTCGAAGCTCACGGCCGATGCCCTGCAGTCCCTGGAGGGCTGCACCTACGACGTCAACCCGAAGGGCAGCGGCTTCGTCGGCACCATTGAGCAGGGATGTCGTTGTCGGGTCGAACGCAAGGGACGCCAGAGCTATCTGGTGAGCCACTTCGAAATCGACGGCGACCGGATGGAGACCCTGGACAGGGGCCACGATCCCGAGAACCATGAGCTGGTGTGGGGATCCCTGGCGGGACCCTTCGAATTCCGGCGGCTCGCGTCCTATGCCGACGAGATTCCAGCCTCCTGGCTCAACCACTGGGCGTAACGCAGTGTGAGGAACCGGTAAGCCCCTCGGACAACCCCCATAAGGTTCGGCGGCCTTGTTTTGCTCTCCCGTGGCCCTTGCGCTCCACGACCATCCCTTGCTGTGCCAGAACGCCCGTGTGGGCGGTCCGTTGCCCGCCGGCGACGAGAGTTCGCGGTTGCCTGACAAGGGCAAGGTTCTCGATGCCGACGCCACCGACACGCTGATCCAAGGGGCGTACCGGCAGCTGTTCTTCCACACCCTGCAGGTCGATCGGCAGCCGGTGCTCGAGTCGCAGTTGCGGCTGGGGCAGATCAGCGTGCGCCAGTTCCTGCGCGGCCTGGCACTCTCTCCCCGCTTCCTCAACGGGGTCTATGCCTGCAACGGCAACAAGCAGGTGGCCCGCCATCTGATCGAACGGCTGCTGGGCCGTCAGATCCATGGCGAGGCCGAGGCCATCGCCTGGTCGATCGTGATCGCCGAGCAGGGGGTGGCCGCCGTGGTCGATCAGCTCCTCGATTCCGATGAGTACCGCCAGAACTTCGGCGATGACCGCGTTCCCCACCAGCGCCGGCGGGTGCTGCCGGGCCGTGCCCAGGGGGATCGGCCCGTCAACATCACCCTGCCCCGTTACGAGCATCACCATCGCCGGGTGATCGAATCGTTCCCCAGCGGGAATGGTGGAGCCAACGCCTGGGGACCCCGGCCGGCAGCGATCAACTGGCCCCAGGGTCTGCCCCCCGCAGGAGTCCGCCGGCTCTGGGGGATTCTCATTGTCGTCGGCAGCCTCGAGGTCGCGCGGGTGCTTGTCGTGACCGTCTCAGCAGCATTCAGCACCGGACGCTGATCAGGCGACGTCCTGGCAGGCCTCCATCTCGTCCATGAAGGGCTGGTCCTCCAGCCCTTCCTCGTCGTCATCGGCACGGGCCGCGTCATGGCCGAGGCGCAGGGAGGCCAGGGGCGCGGAAGGCCGGGCCAGGGTACGCGTCGTCCTCTGGGTCGGCGCAGCCGTGAGCAGGTCCTGCAGCCGCAGCAACCGCTGATCAGCCTCCGCAAGCAGGCCGGCTGCCTCGCTGCCCAGGTCCTGCTGCGATTCTTCAAGGCGGCGCTCGAGATCCCGGAGCCGTTCCTCGAGGTCGAGCAGGCGCAGGGTCAGGGCTTCGTTCACCTCAGACAGGGCATGCAGGTGCTGCAGCAGCTGCTGCGCCATCGGTGAAGCGGCCATGGTGTCGCTGGAGCAAAGGGTCAAGACCCTCAGATGCGCCTGACGGAGGAGGATCTGGCGGGATGGTAACGAACACGGCCGGGTCGGCCAGGGACAGCCGGGATGACCGTTTGTTAATGACTGCCTCAGCCACCGGGGATCAAGGCCAAGAATGTTGGCGCCGAGACGTGTCCTGCGTCCCGCAACCCTTCCCACAAGCCGAGCCCCCGAGCCCCATGTTCGACGCCTTCACCAAGGTCGTTGCCCAGGCTGATGCCCGCGGCGAATTCCT
>JBMOIF010000096.1:0-5655 GCA_049317465.1 Prochlorococcaceae cyanobacterium
CCCCCATTCTCAAAAAAACCTGAAGCTTCCTGCCCCCCTGGGGCTCTCTGGCCAGTGTGGCTGCGGTAGCCGGCCCGTTGGCCATCAGTCTTCCGTGGACATTGATCAGTACCGCGCCCAGCTGCGGGCGTTACAGGATGAGATCCTCAGCGCTGCTCTGGGCTGGACTCTGGTGGCCTGCAGCCCGGACAGTGCCGAGAAGAGCTCGGCGGTGTTGCTCTTTGAATCGTGCACGCTGACGGCCTCATCGATCGTGGAGCTGCTGCAACAGCCGTTCCCGGCCGTTGGCCCCGTGCTGGTGCTCTGCGATGACAGTTGCCCCGATGGTGGCGCCGACGAGCTGATGCACCAGCTGCGGCAACAGCTCGGTCGTCATCGCTGTCATTTCCTCGTCGTCCTGCCCGAGGCCGTGGCCCAGGAGCGGCTCCAGCGGATCTGGCACAGCGGCGTCGATGCGCTGGTGTGTGAGGAGTCCTGCGGGGATGGCCACCTGTTGCGTTCCGTCCTGCTGGTGCTCCGCGGCCATGGATCGGTCGATCCACCGCTGCAGAAGCGGTTGCAACAACCATCCCCTGACATCAACGCCGGGCCGGTGGTGATGAAAGAACGGGAACGGGAGCTGTTGCTGGCGGTCGCCCGCGGCCACAGCAGCGCCACGATCGCCGCCTTGCATCAGGTGCGCAGCGACAGTGTCCGCCGGTCCCTCAGTGCCCTCTACCGCAAGGTCGGGGTGAAGGACCAGCGGGGACTGATCGCCTGGGGGTTGGAGCAGGGCCTGCTCAGGCCGCCTGATCTGCTGCCGCCGCCGCGAGCGACGGTGCACCAGGCCAGTCGCAACAGGCACCGGCGTCCAGCAGCAGATCACTGAGGGACGCCGACCGTTGCAGCTGCTCGAGGTTGAGCAGCTGATGCTGCTGCGGCCGTTGCGGCAACCAACCGCTGAGCAGCTGGCGTGAGCCGAGGGGCACCGGTCGCAGCAGCGGCAGGAGCCAATCGACGAACGGCAGCCAGAGGCTGATGCCGTCCCGTTCACTCCACAGCGCCATGCTGCTGATCCTGGCGATCAGGCCAATGGCATCGCTGCCGTGGTGCACGGCGGTGAGGTGGGTGAGCTGTGAGGCCTGATTGGCGGTGAGGGCCATGGGCATCCAGAAGCCACGGTCACAGGCATTCGCCATCGCCTCGCGGTGGTGGGCGGTGAGGAGCAGATCGTTCGCCATGGGGCAGAAGGAACTATCCCGGTTGTCGCCGCCGGGGCCCTCGGCCCGCTGCCCACAGCAATGGCAGCCGCGGGCCACACCAGCGGACCAGCGCGGGGCCACGGTTGTGGCTGGCCCCCGTGCTGCCGCTGCGGTGGACCGGGCATCAGACGGCGGAATACAGGATCTCTTCTGCTGCCGCCGCCGTTTTCATCGTCCTGACCGGAACCCTCACGGCGCCGATCAGGAACCATCCAGCGATGGAGCACCGTCACTGTCACACCACCCGCCATGGCGCCAGCGCCGGATTGTTGCTGGCCCTGGTGCTGCAGGCCGCCCCGGCGGCCACGGGTAGCCTCCCGCCCCTGCAGAACCTCCATGACCAGCCAGCGACGGCGGCGGTCCCGTCAGCCGATGGGCCATGAGCAGCGGGCCTTTGCGAGGGCCCATCTGGGCCTGGCCCATCAGCAGGCGCGACGGTTCTCGCGTCGCCATGGCCTCGCCTACGAGGATCTGCTCGGTCCGGCCTATGAGGGCCTGTGCAAAGCAGCGATGGGGTTTGAACCCTCCCGCGGCCATCGCCCCTCCAGCTACATCGTCCCCAAGGTGAAAGGGGAGCTGCTGCACCACCTGCGCGACACCGGCTTTGCCTTGCGCATCAGCCATCGGCTGCGGGAGCTGTGGATGAAGGCCCGCCGGCCCCTGGCCCTGGGCCTGGGCGACCGCGAGATCGCCGAGCAGCTGGGGGTGTCGCTGGCGGAATGGCTCGACTGCCGCCAGGCCTGTGGCCAGCGGCCGTTGTCATTCGAGGAGCTGGGGCGGGAGGTGTGAGGGGTGAGCGCAGCGGAGCCACCTTCGATCGCCATCGCCCAGTCGCTGTTCAGGCCAGCGCCCAGGAGTAACCCGCACGCAGCTTCTGCTCCTAACGTGATTCCGTCCAATCCGATGCGATGGGATCCTTCTCCTTCACGACAGAAATCAAGGAGGACCGGACCCTGCAGCTGCCGGCTGGTACCCCCATCGGTCGTGTGACCGTGGCGATCACCCCGGCGGATGAGATCGAACCGACAGGCCGCAGGCTGCTGGCCAAGCTGGTGGATCTGCAGGCTGCGCTTCCCGTGGCCGAGGGCCTCTCTCAGGAACAGATGTGTACCGCCCTGGAACTGGAGCGGGCCGCCTGGCGTTGAGGGATGCGGGCCTCAACCCGTCTCCAGACCGCAGAAGCATGCGCACCGACTGGCTGCCAGGCTTCCCTCACCGCAACGACTCACAGGCGACCCCATCGCCATTGCGATCCAGGTAGGTGTGGCCCTGGCGCAGCAGCTCCTGGGCCTTGGCGAAACTGCCGATCATCCGGCAGGTCAGGCGGGCACCTGTGGCGCCTGATCCACCCGTGGAGCCCGGCTGGTTGCTGACGCTCCCCTGGCGCCGCTGTTGGCGCCAGTCCCAGGGCCGCTCGCTGCCGCCGGGGGTGGCCCAGACCCCCAGCCGTTGCTGCTCGGCGTTGGCTTCTGCCCCCAGATACGCCGCCTGATCACAGCTGGCGAGGTACCTGCGATAGGCGTAGGCCTGACCGCGGCTCACCATCGCCAGGTTGATCGACTGTCCGCCGCGGAACACCTCCGCCACCGTGCGGCGGTATTTGTCGATCGTCTGGGGTTGCACCTCAACCTCACTCCCCACCGGCAGCAGGGCCTGCAAGGTCTGGCGGGCCTGGGCGCCATGGGGGGCCTGGGCGGTTTCGGGGGCATCGATGCACGCCAGGCGGATCGTCAACCGCTGGCCGTTGTCGTTCACGCGGATCGTGTCGCCGTCCCCGATCGACACCACCGTCGCCGCCGCCGCAGGACCAGCGATGGCAACGGCCGCAAGCATCGGCAGCAGCGCCGTCCGCATGGATCGCTCCCGATAGGGGGCCGTCATCCTGCCATCGGTTTCACGGACGCCGCGGGTAGCCTCCCGACCCTGTGATGCCTCGATGGTTTCCCGTCCACGCCGACCCCATCGGTCGTCGGCGGCCCTGACCCCGGTGCCGGTGGATCCCGACCGGGAACTGCTGGCCTTCAATGTCCGCCTCGCCAAGCAACGGCAGGGCCTGTTGGATGTGCAACGGCTCGAACGCAAGGCGTTCCGTGAACACGCCCGCGTCGACAATGCCGTCGCCGCCTACACCCGCGAGCTGGCGACCCTGCTGCGGCAACGGGGCTTCTCGCGCCATCGGCCCCGGCCGCTGCCCCACCGCGATGGCGAGACGGTGCTGATCGTGCAGCTCTCGGACCTGCACTTCAACGAACGGGTGGAGCTGCCGTCGAACCGCTACGACTTCAGCATTGCGGCAGCCCGGCTGGCGAAACTGGCGGCGCGGATCAAGCAGCTCGGCGCCTGCTTCCACGCCCAGAAACTCGTCGTCGCCTGCCTTGGGGATTTCCTCAACAGCGACCGGCGGCTGGATGAACTGCTGAGCAATGCCACCAACCGCTCCCGCGCCACCCTGCTGGCGGCCGACATCCTGCGCGCCTTCCTCCTCGATCTCCATTCCGCCTTCCCGGTGGAGGTGTACGGGATCACGGGCAATGAAAGCCGGGTGACGGCGGAACTGGGCTGGAGTGATCCGCTGGCGACCGACAGCTATGACCTGATGATCTACGCCATCCTTGAGCGATCCCTGGCCAGCGTCGAGGGGATCCGCTTCTGCGGCTTCCGCGCCCATGAGCTGTTGTTTGAGGTCCTCGGCCACACCTTCCTCTGCCTCCACGGCCACCAGGTGGGGGCGAATCTGCAGAAGTCAGTGCAGGAGATCGCCGGCAAGTACGCCGCCCAGGGCATCACGGTCGATTACACCCTCTTTGGCCATCTCCACGCCACCGCCATCGGCGACTACCACGCCCGTAATGCCTCCCTGGTGGGCAGCAACGCCTACTCAGAAGCGGGTCTGAACTTCTGCAGCAAGGCCGCCCAGAACCTGCACATCGTCTCGACCCACGGCATCGACAGCCTCAAGGTGGACCTGCAGGACAGCAGCGGGATCGAGCCGTATCCGTTCCCCAGCGAGTGGGAGGCCTACTGCTCCCGCAGTGAGCAGAAGCTGCGCCAGGGGGCCGTGGTGTTCCAGGTGGTGGTCTGACGCCATGGTCACCACAACATCCTTGGCGGCGGCGATCGAGGCGCTGTCTGCGGCGGTGCTGACCCTGGCGGCGGCCGTGGCACCGGAGGCCACCACAGCGGCCGAACCCATGACCCTGCCGGAGGAATGGGCGGACTGGTCGGTGGTGGAGCTGCGGGGATTGCTGCGCAGCCTGCCGGTCGATCGCCGCTCCTTGCCCGCCCCGATCGAGAAGCTGCGGCGGCAGGAGCTGCTCGAGGCGCTGCGGCAACTGCAGTGCTGAGCACCGCCCGGCCAAGGCCGCCACCACCTCGCCTGCCCCGTCCGGTTCCTTCTTCCACTCCCCCCCCCGCACCGATTCCCCATGGCCTTTCCCTCTCTCCCGATCCCTGCCGCCCTGCGGCCCCACCGATCTGTGCCGCCGGCTCCGCCGGTGATCGAGGGCACCGAACCCGCCCCCGGCAGCCCGGAGGCGTTGCAGCTGCTGGCGGCGCTCGGCGTCAGCGCCGATGATCCGCGGCTGGATCCTGATGCCATCACCCGTAGCCTCCAGCGTTGGTTGCGCCTGCGCATCTGGCTGGAGCAGCTGACAGAAGAGCAAAAGGCCATCCAGGAGCAGCTGCGGCTGGCCCACCTGCGCGGTGATTTGCGGCGGCTGCTGCCGACAACTCCCGATGGCAACGGGTATGTCGTCGCGCCGCAGCAGGCGTTGATCCGCCGCAAGGGCCGCAAGCAATGGCACTACAGCCCCGCCTGCCAGGAGCTCGACTGCCAGCTGAAGGCCCGCCAGGACCATGAGCAACGCACGGGCAGCGCCAAATACCGCCTCGGGGCTGGGTTCTGGGAGCTGCGGGCGATCCGCGACTGATCACCACGGCCCCGGGCCCTGATGGCCTGGGGCTTTTTGTTGGCTGGGCGGGATCTGAGAACTGTCGATCGGTAACGCCCGGAACATTGCGCGAGGCCTCCCACGGCGACAGGGTGTGTTCCCCGATCCGTGATGCCTCATGAGCTGGTCAGAGCTGGAACGGCTGGTGGCCACCGCCGAGGCCGATCACCATCTGCAGAAGGCCCTGCGCCGTTGCCGGTCGCAGCCCGAGCTCATCCTGGCGGCACGACACCTCGGCTACCGCATCACGCGCCATGACCTGGCGGCGGCCCTGGCGGAGCATCGGCGGGAGCAGCTCCAGGGGCAGGGGGTGGGGGGATGAGGATTGGGCTGCCGCTGGGGTTGTGGGCCGTGGTGACAGCGCTGTCCGTCCCCGCAGGTTGGGCTCAGCAACCGGTGGTGCCCCTGCCGAGGCGTGGGGCCTGCCCATTGGGTTATGTCACCTCAGGCTCCTACTGCACCCC
>JBMOIF010000097.1:0-5575 GCA_049317465.1 Prochlorococcaceae cyanobacterium
AGACGCTCCGGCCTGACAGACCACAGGAGAACGGCAACTCACAGTTCAGGCAGTTTGCCCTTGGCGCCATCTGCAGTTGGGCCAGCGACAACCGATCACAACGGCATAGGGCTTCCTGCCGGTCGCCCTCGCTGGGCCACCTGTGCTCGGTGCGAGCACCAGCACCACGGTAGAGAGATGCGCACAGGCTCGGCCCAGATCGCCGCGGGCGGAGGCGCTAATGAGCCCCAGCGATCGATACGGGTTGCCCTAAGCAGGCTCGTAATAAATGCAGGCATAGGGGAGGCCCTGACGCGAGATCCCTGCGGATAGGTGGGAGAGCCACGACTGGGGCGAATGTCCCCCGAGGGCATCCTGCAGGCTTACGGTTGGCCCCAGGCATGACCGAAGCATTGGCTGTAGCAGGTTTGCCACATCGAGCAGCCTCAACCCATAGCGGTGCACACAGAGATCAAAGGAACGGCGTGGGCTGCCTGGTTCGTCGACTTCCAGAAACACCGGAGACATTGTGGTCCTGCTGGCCAGGATGTACTGCATCAGAGCCAGAACGGCTCCTGCTACAGCATCGCCACCAGTCCAATGCTGGCCGACGAGCAGCTGTCGGGCCCGTTCCAGGATCTGCAGGGGCTCCAACAACGGACGCACGCCGTAGCGGGTGATGCACAGACGATGGATGTCGTCAGCGGGCCATTTGTAGCCCACCCCCATGGGCCATAGGGGTGGCTCGCTGCCCTGCCAGGCCTGGATATCGGCCGCAGGAGTCTTGCGCAGGCGCCTTACCACCTCATCCCAGTACTCGAAGTAAAGCCTTAGGTTGCCGCCATTCTGCCGCTGCTCGAAGCCCAGATAAACCGTGGACGCCTGCTGGAAGTTTGCCGCCAGCGTTGCCATCAGGCCGGGATGGTGCTCGGAAAGCTGCAGGTCGTGCAACAGGGCATTCCAGGTGTGCGGTGCGATCGATTCCCTGGCGATGCCGAGCACGTAGCGAGAAGCGAGCAGACCAGTTCCGATCTCAACCTTGAAAGAATGCTCATGGCGCCAGTTGAGCTGATGCCGGTCACACAGCAGGTAGGGCAGCTGATCCGCAGGCAGCAGGTCTTGGCGAGGTGGCACAGCGGTGACGCAGGGTGGATAGAAATCGGGGTGATGCGCGTCAGTCGAGGGCCGTGAGCAGCAGGCGTCGAATCTGGGAGGAGCTGAGAACTCCATCGCGGCCACGGTTGCCGATGGGATCGAAGACCTGTTGTAGAGCTGGGGCAGCACTGCCCTCCTGCACCTGGCGGTAGGCGTCCTCGACCTGGCTGCGCTGCAGCCCAAGGTCGCGGGCGCGACCAAGCACGATCGTGACGGCTTGGAGCGTGTCGCGCAGGGGCGACTGGTCAGCGGCCACCAGCCACTGGCTCGTGCCGGAATACACCGGGTCGGGCAATGGCATGGTGTCGATGCCCAGGTTCACCAGCCGGCGCTGGGCGTCGCTGACGACACTGCGGCGCAGGACCACCCCATCCAGACGCCCCCGCTGCAGTGCCTGCAATGCATCCTCGCTGTTGGAGAAAGACACCAGTGAGGCCTGCACGCCGACTTGGCTGAGCTGCATGCTCAGGGCCGTGGCCACCTGGCTGCCGCCACTCAGGCCCAGGCGGCTGCCGTCGAGGTCGCTGAAGCCCTTGATTCCGCTGGAACGGGTGACGAGCAGCACGGCCGAATCGTCGGCATCGCCGGCGACGCTGTCAACGCCGACGACCCCATCGAACCAGAGGGTACTAAAGGCATCGGGCAGCAGCAGATCCACGGCACCGCTGACCAACAGGTCCAGTCCTTCATTCGCGGAGCCCATCGTCACGAACGTCAGCGGCAGGGGGTTGCCCTCACGGCCAAGGGCGGCCACCAGCTGCAGCAGCTGACGCTGCTGCTGGGCGCTGAGGTTGGGCTGGCCGCTGCTATCGGCGGCGACGGCGAGCCGCAGTTCGCCCCGTTTGAGCAGGGTCGCCAGGGCGTCATCCTTCCGCCAGTCGAGCGCCGTAGCCTGGAGGGCCGGCCCGGCCAGCGGCAGATCAAGGGGAGTGGAGGCAGGATCAATGGTGCGGCCGGCGGGGGCATCGGGGCCGAAGAAGCGTTGCCAGAGCTGGGAGGCATTTCCGAGGCGGTTGAGCACCTTCCGCACGAAGCCCCGCTGAAGAGGCAGGCCGGCGCCGGCATCTGAGCTGGAGGGGGGGGCGGCCAGATCGAGGAAATGGCGCACCTGGGTCGGCAACTCCGGGGCGTCGGCACCGGGAAGATTGGACGAATTGAGGCCCAGCCGCAGGGCCTGCAGGGGCGTCTGCAGCAGGCGATCGATGGTCTGCCGGAAGCGGGTCTCGTTCTCGGGGAGGAGGAAGGTGAGTGGCCCGGAGGGACCGGCAGCGGGAAGGGTCCAGCTTCGGTCGGCATCACCGGCTAGATCGGGGGCAATGCCATCGCCATCGATCAGGGCCAGATCGATGTGGCCGTTGCGCAGAGAGGTCAGCCGTTCGGCGTCGCCAACGGGTTCGGCGAAGAGAACCAGGGCGGGGTTGCCAAGCAGCTGTTCAGCCATCGCCCGCACAAGGTCAACGGCATAGCCGCTCCAGATGCCGTAGGCACTGCGTTGGGAGAGGCCAGGGCGGTCGGCGGGAAGGAACACAGTAAGCACGCCGCGCTGAGCCAAGCGATCGATGCGATCCCCTGGGGATTGCCGCTCGAGACTGATCGCCGCGTCCAACTGCTGCCGGTCGTGGATCCCCTCCAGCAGCAGGACAGGCTGACCATCAAGGCTGATAACCAGGCCGCTGCGGCTCTCCAGCACCGTGAGCGCGGCGTTGCCCACCACCAGGATCCGATCGTCCGCAGGGTTGAAGTCGGTGATGCGATCCGGAGAACCATGGTTGGAGGTCATGGTGCCGGCGCCGATGATCACCCGATCGCGACCGGCCCCCAGGCTCATGGTGCCGCCGCCACCTTGGCGTCCCAGCACAAGCACGTCATCGCCCGCTCCCATGGAGATCCTGTCGGCCTGGTGTCCCTGGCGCAGCACCGTGTCGTTGCCAGCTCCGAGTTGAAGCTGGCTGGCGCGCAGCCCGGATGTGCGAACCACCTGTCGTTGGGAGTCACCTAACAGCGTGTTGATCGTCCCGGAAAGCTCAAACGTGCCCGCTCCGGAGGTCAGCACCACATCGCCGCTGACGTTCATGGTCGCGTTGTTGTTCCGACGCAGAATGAAAACCGCGTCGTTGTAGTCAAAGTCGCTGCCCTGATCAGCCGCCAGGTCCTCAAAGACGTAGGCGCCGTCGCCGATACCCTTGAGGTGCACCCGTTGGTCGCGGTTGAAGGCAGCGCCGAGAACAAAGATTTCGCCCCGCCCGGAGAGCATCACCGGGCTGTAGAAACCGGTGCCGGAACTCACGGTCCAGACGTGGCTGGAACGTGTGTTGCCGCCTTGAGACACCCTCAGGCCGGAATCGAGATTGTCGACGACAACCTGGCGGAAGGCGTCGTCATTGGAGAGTGACCGTCCGGCGACACTGATACGCGGCTGGGCAGGATCGCTGCTATCGATGTCAACCTTGACGAAGCCAAGCGTGTTGGTGAGCGCGCAGTTGGAGAGAAGGTCAAGGGTCACCTGCTCGCCGTCATTGAGGAAGAGCAGGCCGTTGAGGCCGATCCGGTTAGCGATTTCCAGCTGAAGATCAACAGTCTCGGCCATACCAATGCTGGCCTGAAGAATGAGATCAGGACGATCAATCGGGCCGAGGTGCAGGCGTAGTCCCTGGCCGTCGGCAATCACCTTCATGGGCGTCAGAATCTGCACAGGTGCATTGCGTCTGGAGACCAGGGCGCTGATCTGCTGCCCGGGTTTGAGCAACATGCTGGTGCTACCCCCAAACAGAATCTTGCCGGCATCGTCGGGCACGCAACCGACCTGGGCGATCACCGCGGCCTGGGCAGAAGCGGCCAGGCTGACACCATCAGGGGCCAGAGGTCGGCCCATGGCATCGCTGAGATAGAGCTGGATCGAAATCTGCTCCTGTGCCAGTGACTCGCCCGCCAGCGCCTGGAGGGTGATCAGCCGCGCTCCGCTGACGGAGGCCCCAAGCACCAGGCCATTGCCGTTCCAGACCAGGGCATCGTTTGCTGACGGCGTTGCAGCCGATTCGGAGACGAGGGTGACACGGTGATCGCTGGCGTTAGCGTTGACGAGCCCGAGACTGCCGGCGAGGACCGATTGCAACCGGGTGCCGGGCTCCGGTCGGACTGGCAATGGAGCCGGAGGTGCAGGTGCATTTTCCAATTCGACGAGATTGCTCACATCGAGCACGAACGGGTAGGAGGTGGCCTGTGGACTCCGTAACACGGCGAGAGGACGGTCTCCCAACATCAACTGGTTTTGCACGATGGCCAGATCGTTGAGGGAAACACCTGGAAAATCTGAGCGCAGCAGCACCAGACGATCGCCTTGGGCTGGATCAAAATCAAGCACCTGATCGGGGCTGCCCGATGGTGGCTTGATGACGATCCGATCACGCCCAGGCCCCGAGAAGAAGCTTGTATCAGACTGGGCACTGGAGAGCAGGTCATCACCGACAGTTCCCTGAACGAGCAACGGCGGCGGTTCGGTCGGCGTCACGCCGGAGAGCGCTGCAAGCGGTCCCACGGACACCCGGGCGGCGCCTTGGCCTGGGCTGATCCGGTAACCGTTAGGCGCTTCCATGAGTTGCAGCACCACTGAGCCATTCGTCTTAGGGGAATCAGCCCCAACGGAGACGCTCACCAGCGCGGAACTCTCGCCTTCAGGGATGACCACCTGGCCTTGCGTGTTCTGGAGACCCGTGATGCGGTAGTTGACCTGGAGGCCTCCGCTCGGGGCAGTTACCGGCAGACGCACCTCAAAATGAACCAGGCCGCTGGAGAGGGCCGAACGACCAAATGGGACCACGCTGATCTGCGGATCGGTTGCCGTGGCAGGAGCTGGGGCTCCCATGCTCAGCCATCGGGCCAGATCAGGAAGCAGATCACCGGCGGACTGGCGACCGTCGAACAGGCTGTCGAGCTGGGCCGGCAGGCGCTGCAGCACGGCGTCGGCCAAGGCAGACGAAGCGGCGAGCAGATCGGCATCAGAGCCGAACCTGCCGCGAGAGGCCTGCAGGCCACTCCACACCCGTTGCAGCTGCGGCATCCAGGCAGCCAGCACGGAAGGCAACAGGGAGAGCTGGTGAACGGCGGCGGCAGGAGCCGCCTGGGTCACGCCCGCGAGCAGCTCCCGGGCCAGGGCGCCCCAATCCTGCTGATGCGATCCGTTCTTGGCCTGCGCTGCAACGGCAGAGGCCAGGACTTCGTAGAGCTTCAGCCGGGAAAGACCGAATCTGTCTGCCAAGCTGCAAGCCAGATGCAGGGCGAGCCTCTGCTGGACCCCGGCCAAGGGTGCCGTCAGGGGGTCGCTGCCACCGGAAAGGGGATCGAACCAGCCCAGGCTTGCCGCTACGGCAGGCTGCGCGAGACCAAGGCGACGGAGCAGAAGCTCAAGGCTGCCCTGGTCGCTGAAGGAGGGCCTGTCGGGGGT
>JBMOIF010000098.1:0-5460 GCA_049317465.1 Prochlorococcaceae cyanobacterium
GGCCTGGGCCAGATTGGGGCGGCCGCCGCCGCCGCCGCCGCAGGCTTTCGCCACATCGCCGATGAACTTGCCCGCCTGCTGGCCGGCGGCCACCACCGCTGAGCCAAAAGCGGCCACAAAAACAACCTTCCCCAGATCCGAGGGGTCTGGCAAGCCGCCAATCACGACTGCTGTGCCAATCCCAACCTGCTCCTGCAGCTTCTGCGCCACAACCTGAAGACTGGCCCCCTCGACACCATCAAGGCGCTTCACCAGGATCTTGAGAGGCTCGCCTCCGGAGGTCGTGCCGACCTGCACGGCCTGGGCCGCCAACGCTGCAGCCTTGGCCACCGCCAGCTCGGAACGGGCCGACGCCAGGGCCTTGCCGGTGGCCTTCAGCTCCTCCTGCAGGGCGCTCACCCGCTCGACGATCTCGCCGGGCTGGGCCTTGAAGCGATCGGCCAGCTCCCGCACGACCCGGTCGCGTTCCGCCACCCAGGCCAGCACCGCCGGGCCGGCCACCGCCTCGATGCGGCGGATACCGGCGGCCACCCCCGTTTCCGAGATGATCTTGAACAGGCCGATCTCGGCGGTGTTGGCCACGTGGGTGCCGCCGCAGAGCTCCATCGACACCCCCGGCACATCCACCACCCGGACCACGTCGGCGTACTTCTCGCCGAACATCGCCACGGCGCCCGCGGCCCTGGCCCGCTCGATCTCCATCTCCTGAACCTCGAGGTCATGGGCCTCGGCGATCCAGCCGTTGATCAGGGCCTCGATCCGCTCCAGCTCCTCGGCGCTCACCGGCCGCGGGCAGTGGAAGTCGAAGCGCAGGCGGTCGAAGTCGACCAGGGAACCGGCCTGGCCGATGGCCGGATCCACCACCTGCTTGAGGGCCGCCTGCAGCAGATGGGTGGCGGTGTGATTCGCCTGGGCGCGGCGGCGACAGGCGCGATCCACCCGGGCGGTCACCAGGTCGCCCACCGCCAGCTGGCCCCGTTCGACACGGCCGGCATGCACGAAGACACTGCGGTTGCGGCTGACGCCCTCGATCGGCACGATCACGCCGTCGCCTGCGGCGCCCTCTCCCGACAGCACGCCGCGATCGCCCACCTGACCGCCGCCCTCGCCGTAGAAGGGGGTGCTGTCCAGCACAAGCTGCACCCGGTCGCCGGCGGTGGCCCGCTCGGCGGGGGCACCGTTCACCACCAGCGCCAGCACGCAGCTGGGATGTTCCAGGGCGTCGTAACCCCTGAAGGCGGTGGCCTGGCTGGCGGCGGCCACCTGATCGATCGCCTCCTGCAGGGTCAGGTCGATGGTCACCGCCGCGGCCTTGGCCCGCTGCCGCTGCTGCTCCATGGCCGCCTCGAAGCCCGCCAGATCGACCGTGAGGCCGTGCTCCTCGGCGATCTCCTCGGTGAGCTCAAGCGGGAACCCGTAGGTGTCGTAGAGCTCAAAGGCCTGGGCGCCGCTGATCTGCACCGGCCGGGCCGCCAGCACCTCGGCCAACAGCTTCTCGCCCCGCTCAAGGGTCTCGAGGAACCGGGCCTCCTCCCGCTCCAGCTCCGCCACGATCGCGCCACGGCGCTCCTCCAGCACCGGGTAGGCCTCCGTCATCAGGGCGATCGCCGCCTCCCCCATCGCCACCAGGAAGGGCCGGTCAATGCCCAGCAGCCGGCCATGGCGCACGACACGGCGCAGCAGCCGCCGCAGGATGTAGCCGCGGCCGAGGTTGCTGGCGGTGACACCGTCGGCGATCAGCTGGGTGATGGCGCGGCTGTGGTCGCCGATCACCTTGAGGCTGGTCTGGCCCCGGGCATCGAGGCCGCGGTAATCGACCCCGGCGAGGGCGGCGGCGGTACCGATCAGCGGAAAGATCAGATCCGTCTCGTAGTTGTTCGGCACCCCCTGCAGAATCTGGGCCATCCGCTCCAGACCCATGCCGGTGTCGATGCAGCGGCTGGCGAGGGGGGCCAGCACCCCCGCCGCGTCGCGGTTGTACTGCATGAAGACCAGGTTGTAGAACTCGATGAAACGGCTGTCGTCCTCCAGGTCGATGCCGTCATCGCCGTCGTCGGGGCGGAAGTCGTAGTAGATCTCCGAGCACGGACCGCAGGGTCCGGTGGGGCCCGAGGCCCAGAAGTTGTCGGCTTCATCCATGCGGATGATCCGCTTCGGGTTCACCCCCACCCGATCGCGCCAGATCGCCTCGGCTTCGTCGTCCTCGCGGAACACACTCACCACCAGGTTTCGCGGCGCCAGGCCGAACACCTCTGTGCTGAGCTCCCAGGCCCAGCGGATCGCCTGCTCCTTGAAGTAGTCGCCGAAGGAAAAGTTGCCGAGCATCTCGAAGAACGTGTGATGCCGCGCCGTGCGGCCCACGTTCTCGATGTCGTTGGTGCGGATGCACTTCTGGCTGCTGGTGGCCCGCGGCGCCGGCCGTTCCGCCTGGCCCAGGAACACCGGCTTGAACGGCAGCATCCCGGCGATGGTGAGCAGCACCGTCGGGTCCTCCGGCACCAGCGAGGCGCTGGGCAGACGCCGGTGGTCGCGGGTCTCGTAGAAGCGCAGGAACGCCTCGCGGATCTCGGCGCCGCTGCGGGGACGGGCGGGGGCTGCGGCCATGGCGAAGCGGAACGCAGGGCCATGATCCCGCAACGGCCGACGGGCCGCGGCGGGTGCAGGATGGCGGGATGGTGGTCTCCTTCGCCGTGCGGCCGCGATGACCCTTCTGCATGCGGCATGGCTGGCGGATGCGGCCGGCCCCCAGCTGCTGCTGTGGGCCGACACCTGGCGGGTGGCCAAGGGTCGCCGCCTCGACGAGCTCGACGCCACCCCCGACCACCCGCTGGCCCTCTCGTCCGCCGACCTGAGCGCCTGGCTGCAGGAGCGCGGGCTGTTGCCCGGGCGCGGCGCACCGCGGCTGGTGCAGCTGACCCTGCCCAGCCGCAGCAGCGGCCTGCCGCTGATGGCCGGCGAACCGTTGCCGCGTCAGCTGCAGTGGTGGCCCTGGCGGGTGGAGGGCCTGGCCCTCGATCCCGACGCCGCCGGCCCCTGGCTGGAGACGTTGCCCCTCTCGGGGGACCATCCCGAACTGGGGGATGACCTGCGCTGGTGGGCGCATCTGCAGCGCTGGGTGCTGAGCCTGGTGGCCCGCGGCCGCTGGCTGCCGCTGGTGACGCCACCGGACGCAGACGGCGTCCGGCGGGCGCTGTGGCAGCCGCTGCTCAACCACGAAGACGACCGCCGGCGGCTGGAAGATCTGGCGGCACGGCTGCCCCAGGTGGTGACCGCCGGCGACGGTGGTGACGGCCTGGCATGCCGCCGACCCGGCAGCGCCCGGATGCGGGTGGCGGCCATCGTGACGGCCCTGCTGGACGGCCAGCTGCGCCAGCCGCCGGCCGCCGACGACCTGGAGGGCCTCGACCCGCTGCTCACGGCCTGGCGCCGGGCTCTGGGCCCGGGCAGTGGTCGGCTCGACCTCCAGGATGAAGATGGCGAACGGCTGGGAACCGCCACCGCCCACTGGCGCGAGACGGTGGCGGGGCGGGTGGCACCAGCCCGGGCGGTGCTGGAACTCGAGACCCCCGCCAGCGGCGAAGACCTGTGGACCCTGCGCTTCGGCCTGCAGGCCGAGGCCGATCCCGAACTGCGGCTGCCGGCGGCAACGGTGTGGGAGACCGGCGACGGCACGCTGCTGCTGGGGGAAAGCGACGTCCCCCAGCCCGGGGAACTGCTGCTGGAGGGGCTCGGCCGGGCCCTGGTGGTGTTCGAACCCCTGGCCCGCGGCCTGGAGGAGGCCACGCCGGTGTCGATGGCCCTGGCACCGGCCGAGGCCTTCGTGCTGGTGCGCACCGCCACCGCCCGCCTGCGCGATGTGGGCGTGGGGGTGGTGCTGCCGCCGAGTCTCAGCGGCGGCCTGGCCAGCCGCCTGGGCCTGGCCATCGAGGCCGACCTGCCGTCGAGCTCACGGGGGTTCAGCCTCGGCGAATCGCTGGACTGGCGCTGGGAGCTGATGATCGGCGGCGTCACCCTCAGCCTCAGGGATCTGGAGCGGCTGTCGGCCAAGCGCAGCCCGCTGGTGCAGCACAAGGGGGCCTGGATCGAGCTGCGGCCCAGCGACCTGAAGAACGCCGAACGCTTCTGCGCCGCCGACCCCGGCCTCAGCCTCGACGATGCCCTGCGCCTCACCGCCACCGAAGGCGAGACGCTGATGCGGCTGCCGGTGCATCGCTTCAGCGCCGGCCCACGGCTGCAGGCGGTGCTGGAGCAGTACCACCAGATGAAGGCCCCGGATCCGCTGCCGGCCCCGGAGGGCTTCAGCGGTCAGCTGCGGCCCTACCAGGAGCGGGGCCTGGGCTGGCTGGCCTTTCTGCACCGCTTCGACCAGGGGGCCTGCCTCGCCGATGACATGGGCCTCGGCAAGACGATCCAGCTGCTGGCGTTTCTGCAGCACCTCAAGGCCGAGCAGGAACTGAAGCGGCCGGTGCTGCTGGTGGCGCCCACGTCGGTGCTGACCAACTGGCACCGGGAGGCCTCGCTGTTCACACCCCAGCTGGTGGTGCGGGAGCACTACGGCCCCCGGCGACCGGCCAGCGAGGCGGCCCTGCGCAAGGCCCTCCACGACGTGGACCTGGTGCTGACCAGCTACGGGCTGCTGCAGCGCGACGCCGAACTGCTGCAGACCATCGACTGGCAGGGGGTGGTGATCGATGAGGCGCAGGCGATCAAGAACCCGGCGGCGAAACAGAGCCAGGCCGCCCGTGGTCTGGCCCGCCCCGGCCGCCAGAGCCGCTTCCGGATCGCGCTGACGGGCACGCCGGTGGAGAACCGCGTCAGCGAACTCTGGGCCCTGATGGACTTCCTCAACCCGAAGGTGCTGGGGGAGGAGGGCTTCTTTCGCCAGCGCTACCGGTTGCCGATCGAGCGCTACGGCGACATGAGTTCCCTGCGGGACCTGAAGGCCCGGGTCGGTCCGTTCATCCTGCGGCGCCTCAAGACCGACCGGTCGATCATCTCGGACCTGCCCGAAAAGCTCGAACTGCGCGAATGGGTGGGTCTGTCGAGCGAGCAGGTGAGCCTGTACCGCCGCACCGTCGAAGCGAGCCTCGAGACCATCGCCCGGGCACCCCAGGGCCAGCGCCACGGCCAGGTGCTGGCCCTGCTCACCCGCCTGAAGCAGATCTGCAACCATCCCGCCCTGGTGCTGGATGAAGACACGGTCGGCGCAGGGTTCGCCGGCCGCAGCGCCAAGCTGCTGCGCCTTGAGGAGATTCTCGAGGAGGTGATCGAGGCCGGCGACCGCGCCCTGCTGTTCACCCAGTTCGCCGAATGGGGCCATCTGCTGAGGGCCTGGCTCGAGCAGCGCTGGCGCCAGGAGGTGCCGTTCCTGCATGGCGGCAGCAGCAAGAGCGAACGGCAGGCGATGGTCGATCGCTTCCAGGAGGACCCCCGCGGCCCCCAGCTGTTCCTGCTGTCGCT
>JBMOIF010000099.1:0-5318 GCA_049317465.1 Prochlorococcaceae cyanobacterium
GGATCGAGGCGGGGGCAGAGGGTGAGCACCATCCGCGCCAGCAGGTCCGGCCGGTACGCAGCCTCGGGATCCGGCGGCGGTAGTGAGCCCATGGCGGCGAGATCGGCCTGGTGGGCGCTGAGGCGGCGCTGCAGTTCCCGCAGCATCTCCAGGGCCTGGATGTGGACCGGGTCGTGGAACCGCAGGGGATTGAGCAGCTCGCGGCTGTCGGGGCAGCAGAGGTAGAGCCGCAGGGCCCGCCGTTCAGCGAAGCAGCGCCGTGACGGGTTGGGCGGTCCGCTCCAGACGGTGTCGGTGAGCCTCGGGCGGCGGGGGGCTCTGGCCACGGGGGCCTTGGGGACAGCGCCCAGGTCGAGCTGCAGCCGTTGTTCGGCCCAGCGGCGCAGGCCACCGGCGGGGAGGGCAGCCAGCAGCTGGCGGGCCTGGTGGTCGATCTGCTGGAGCCGCTGGGGATCGTCGTGACCTCTGTCGTCTTGACCCGTGGTGTTGTGTCCTGTGGCGCTCAGTGGCGCGAGGAGGCGTTCGACCTCCCAGCCGAGCCAGTGGGCGGCGTTGTTGAGCAGCTGCTGGAAGGCCTTGGCGCCGCCCTGGCGCAGGACGGTATCGGGATCCTGACCGTCGGACAGGGGCACAACGCTCAGCGCGAGGGTGTCGGCGATGGCCATCGGCCGCAGCTCACGGATCAGCGTCTGCGTCGCCCGCCGGCCCGCCTCATCTCCATCGAGAGCGAGCACCAGCCGGTGGGCACCGGCCCGTTGCAACCGCTGGCGCTGCTGCGGGCTGAGGTGGGTGCCGAGCAGCGCGACGGCATTGGTGAATCCCGCCTGGTGGAGCTGCAACACATCGAGCGGACCTTCCACCAGCAGCACCTCGCCGCTGCGGCGGATGGCCTCGGCGGCGCGATCAAGGCCAAAGAGCAGCTGGTTGCGCTGGAAGAGGACATCAGCGGCGGAGTTCCTGTATTTCGGCACCGCAGGGTCCTGGGTTGCCTGGAGCAACCGCCCGGAGAAGCCGCAGCAGCGGCCGTGGTGGTCGCGGATCGGCAGCATCAACCGGCCCTGGTTCAATCCCAGCCCCCAGTCCCTGGCGGTGTCGAGGTTCAGGCCCCGCTGCTGCAGGTACTGGGCGCCGGGCCCGTGGCGGTTGATGTCAGCCAGCAGGGCGTTGTGGAAACGCTGCTGCAGCTGCGCTCGCCAGGCCAGGAGCCGCTGGCGGTCCTGCTCTTCTGCCTGCAGCCTTGCCGCAACGGCCGGGTCATCACTCGGCAGGGGGATCGAATAACGGCGGGCGAGGGAGGTGACGGCATCGCGGAAGCTGAGGCCCTGGCGGTCCTGCAGCCAGCCGATCGGATCCTCACCCCGGTTGCAGACAAAGCAGAACACGAAGTTCCGCTCTGGGTTGACGGTCAGCGACGGGTGGTGGTCCCGGTGCCAGGGGCAGGTGGTGACGAATTCACGGCCCAGCCGATGCAAGGCGCCAGCGGGGAAGAGGTCGGTGATGCGCGAGCGCTCGCGGACGGCGGCGATCAGTTCGTCGCTGAGGGGTTCTCTCATGGCACCGCCACCCCCGGGTAGAGGTGGGAGCCGCAGAAGGCCAGGCGGGCCTCGTCGGCCTCCAGGAAGCAGTGGGCGCGATCGAGGCGGATGGTGGTGCAGTTGAGGTCATCGCTGCTGAGCTGCCCATGGCGGGTCTTGCCGTGGTGCACCTGCAGCACCCCCGCCGGTGGTGGCGGCCCGTCGTTGGTGCGGGGTCGATCGATCAGCCAGACCGCCGAGGCGTAGCGCTCCAGTTCGGAGGTGCCGGCGAGGTGGGAGACGTCGGGGGCGCCGTTGTAGGCGCCGCGGTTGAGCTGCGCGACCACGATGATGTCGACGGCGCAACGGCCGGCGAGGGCCTTGATCGCCATCGCCCGCGCCGCCAGTTCGGCTGTGGTGTTGGGTCCATAGCCGGGGCTGGCGCCCATGGCGTGGAAGTGATCGAGAACGACGACCGAGAGCTGGGGCTGGGCGGCCTTGGCGTCTTCCACCAGGGCGCTGAACTCCTCGACCGTCGCCCCAAAGCGCGACTGGTAATGGACCGCTCCCATCGGTGAGCCATCGGGGCGGCGCTGGCGGGAGAAGAGATCGGCCCAGTGCTCCAGCCGCTCCCGCTCGGGCCCTGTGATGACGCGACCGCGACCCTCGAGGTCGTTGCTGCTGTAGGCAGCGGTGTAGAGGCCGTGGGCGCGGCGGCAGTAGTGGGCGAGGAGCCGTGCGGCGATCGCCCGCCGGGAGAGTTCGCAGGAGACGACGAGCACACCGGCGCCGTTGTGGGCCAGGCCCATGGCGGCGGCAATGGCGAGGGTGGTCTTGCCGACGCCCGAGCGTGCCGCGATCACGAAGGTGCTCTCACCGGCACCGGCGATGACGCCACCACGGATGTCGAGATCAAGCGAGGGGATGCCGGTGGAGATGGGCACCGGCCGCTCATCGAGGGGGACCGTGGCGAGCGCCAGGCAGCCGCGGGCGGCATCGGCACTGGAGCACAGGGGCGTGGGGGTACGGAACCGGCCGGAACTGATCGCCAGGGCGTCGTTGAGCGCAAGGCGGCAGGCGTCCAGTTCCGCTGCGATCGGCCGTTGCTGCGGCTGACGATCGAGCAGGCGGCGGAGGTTGGCGTAGAAGACCTGGCGGGCCTTGGCGGTCTGCAGCAGATCGCAGGTGAGGGCGAAATCGATCTGATCGGTGGCGACGGCGTCAGCGGCCCAGGCCAGGAGGTGGGCGAGGGCCTGCTCGATGGACTGGATGGCGCTCAGGTCCGGATCACCGTTGGCGCGGCGTTGGCGCAGGTCCTGGCGGATGGCCTCGGCGTTGATCGTCGTCACCGATCGCTGTCCGCGGAAGATGGCGTCGATCTCGGCGGCGATCAGGGCGAGGTCGGCGTCAGACCAGAGCGGATCGGGAACGGGCTGATCAAACCGCAGGCCGATGCGACGGCGAAACAGTCCCCAGCGGGGGCTGTGGTCGTCGTTGCCGAGCAGGACGGCGGTGAGCAGGAGCCGTTCGTGGTCGGGCAGGGCCGGATCGGAGCACTGGCGCTGCTGGCCATCGGGGGAGGGGAGGAGGCCATGGCCGGTGGTGAGGTGATCACCGGCGCCGATGGCGGCATCGAGGGGGGTGACGATCATCGTCAGGCGTCGGCAGGACCGAACTGAGCCAGGGCAGCACCAGGCTGACCGACACCTGCGGCCTCAAGGGCAAGGGTGAGGCGCAGGCGTTCGCTGCGCTCCAGGCGCAGGGCAGCGGAGCCCTGTCCGCGCCAGTGGTGGCCGTCCCAGAGGAAGAGGGAGCGGGCGGTGGCGAGCAGCTGTTCGCCGGTGGTGGAAGCGGTGCTTGCCGTGGGTGTGGTGCTTGTCGGTGTCGAGGACCCGTTGCCGGCCGCAGCCCAGCGGAAGACATGCCAGAACTCGACGCCGAGGCCGGCCCCCTGGCGATCGGTGCTGAGCAGGGCGGCGACGCAATCGCCACCGCTGCGGCCGTTGGGGTAGGTGTCACGCCAGAAAGGCGGCATGGCAGTGAGGGCCTGGCGGAGAACGGCCCAGAAGGCATCGGCACCACCGGCATGGCGGATGGCGCGGGTCAAACGACCGGTCAGGCCGCTGCTGCGGGGTGCATAGGCGGGCCAGCTGGGCGGCCGGTGGCGGTTGTACTCCTCCACGAAGACCGCCAGCAGGTCGGGTTGAGGCCTTGTCGCTGTGGTGCCGTCGTGGTCGATGAGGCGGATGTGGGTGCCATCGGGGCGGCCCTCGTAGCGGAGCCAGCCCAGGCGTTGCAGGTCCTGCAGATCGGCCCGCAGGATGTTGGGCTGCAGATGCCAGGCGGCGGCCAGTTCACGCAGGGCCAGACGCAATGCCCCGGAATCGTCGGCGCGGCATTGCAGGTGGCCGTAGAGCTGGGCGACGCGCAGGGCACGACTGGGGCGATGGCCGCTGCGGTCTTGCTGGTGCAGACGGCTGAGGGCACGGTGGGTGTGATCGATCGCAGCGGTGCTGACGGCGTAGAAGCGCATGCGCAGGGCGAGGAGTCCTCGATCGCGGTGCAGGAGGCTACCCGTGGTGTCAGAAAACTCTGGGGTCAGGGATCTGATGGGGGCTGATCGATCGCTGGTCTTGCTGTCAGCCTTGTTCCGGTCTTCTCCTGCGACCTCAACCGCTTTTCTGGTTTTGTCTTTCTTTCTATAAACCAAGAGATATAGATGGTGGGTCGCAGCAACCCCACCAGGAAGGGCAGGAGCAACCCCACCCGTGGGTGCGGAGCGCACCAACCCCTGGGTGTGGAGCAACCCCACCGGTTGGGTTCCAGCAATCCCACCGGATCCAGTGGCGAGGGTGTGACAAACGGCGGGAACGGGGAACACCGACGACCGGTCGCTGTTGCCCATGGCCTGTCCCGCCTTTCCCGTCACCGCGCCATCCGTGCAGGACTGGTTGCGGAGCAGCCATCGCCACCAACCGTTGGCGGAACGAACGGTGATCGAACTGTCGCGGCAGGTGCAGTGCTGGCAGTCCCATCCCGCCGGCCCCGCCAAGGCCCCGGCACCGGTGCGGCGACGTGGATTGCGGGCGCGGGACCGGCTGGTGTGCCACAACCTGCGGCTGGTGAGCCATGTCTGGGGTCGCCATCGCCAGGGCCTGCCGAGCAGTGACGAAAGCACCGCCGATGCGTTCCAGGAGGCGGCCCTGGGGCTGGTGCGGGCGGCGGAGAAGTACGACCCGAGCCGTGGGTATCGCTTCTCGACCTACGCCAGCTTCTGGGTGCGGCGGGGTTTTGCCGATGTGACAGAGCAGCAGAAGCGACTGATCCGCTTTCCTGATGAAAAGGCAAGAATTGTGCTGCGGGCGCAACGGCTGAGCGAGGAGCACCAGGCAAGCACCGGCGAGATCCCGAGCCTGGAATGGCTGGCGCAACGGTGCGCCACCCCCGGTGGTCGTCCCCTCACTACTGAAGGCCTGGCACGGTTGCTGCAGCAATGGGAGGAGACACAGACCGGATCGCTGGAGAATCCAGCCAATCCAGAGGGGGAAGACAATGGCCGGCTGGATCTGGCGGCGTTGCAGCAGGATCGGCGGCGACAGCAGGATCTGAGCATGGATCCGCATCTGGCAGCATTGCCACGCTTGCTGGAGGCGCTATCGCCATTGCAGCGGCAGGTGATCGAGGGGCTCTATCTGCGCACGCCGGAAGTGTCACGAACGGAGCTGCGGCGGGAGCTGAAGTTGACTCCGCAGCAGCTGAAGGACATTGAGCGGGAGGCTTTGGGGAGGTTGCGGGAGGGGTGAA
>JBMOIF010000100.1:0-5305 GCA_049317465.1 Prochlorococcaceae cyanobacterium
TGGGCCAGCCAGTGGCGGGTGGTTTCCCAGGTGAGCCAGGGGCATACGGCACTGGCGCCGTATCCAATCAGACAGGCGAGGTGGTGGGTGCTCCAGCACTGGGCCGTGTCGACCACCAGGGAGGTGTGCAGGCGCAGGCCCAGCCGCAGCAGGTGGTGGTGCACGGTGCCGACGGCCAGCAGGGGCGGCACATGGGTGGTGGTGGCATTGATGCCTCCCGTCGTTCCGTCGGGTGCGATGCGATCCGACAGCACCAGGATGGTGGCTCCACCACGCACCGCGGCCTCGGCTGCATCCCGCAGGCGAACGAGAGCCTGGGCCAGGCCGGCGGGACCGTCCTCGACCGGCAGCAGCGTGGAGAGGGAGGCCTGGGACAGGCCATGGGCGGCGATCGCCTCCAGTTCGGCCTCATTCAGCACTGGGCTGGGAAGGTGCAGCACCGACGCCGACGACGGCTCGGGCCGCAGGGGTGATCCCCGCCGCCCCAGGTGCATCTCGAGGCTCATGACGAGCTTCTCGCGCAGGGGATCAATCGGGGGGTTCGTGACCTGGGCGAAGCGTTGCTTGAAGTAGTCGTAGAGCAGGTGCGGCTTGCTGGACAGCACCGCCAGGGGGATGTCATCCCCCATGCAATAGGTGGGCTCCTTGCCGGCACCGGCCATCTCCTCGATCACCAGGTCAAGGTCCTCGGCGGTGAAGCCGAAGGCGGTCTGGCAACGCAGCAGATCGAGTTCCGAGAAGGCGCAGGCCTCCCGCCATGGACCCGGCCGGAGGGAACGGCGATGCTCGGCCAGCCAGGCGGCGTACGGGTGGCGGCTGGCCACCTCTTCCTTGACCTCCCAGTTGCGCAGCAGACGGCCGTTCTCGAGGTCGACGGCCAGCATCTGACCAGGGCCCAGCCGGCCCTTCTCGATCACCCTGGACTCGTCGATCTCCACGACACCGGTTTCGGACCCCATGACCACCACGCCGTCATTCGTGAGGCTGTAACGGGCCGGGCGCAGGCCGTTGCGATCGAGGGTGGCCCCCACGCTGCGGCCATCGCTGAACACCAGCAGGGCCGGACCATCCCAGGGCTCCTGAAGGCAGGCGTTGTACTCGTAGAACGCCCGCACATCGGGGCGCTGATCGAGTTCTGGCTGCTGGCGGAAGGCTTCGGGAACAAGGGTCAGCAGGGCCTCGGTGATGGGGCGGCCGCTGCGCACCAGCAGCTCGAGCATCGCGTCGAGGTTGGCCGAATCACTGAAGGCCGGGTTGACCACCGGGCGGATCTCTTCGGCGGCATCCCCCCAGACGGCATCGAGGGAGGTCTCCGCAGCCCGGGCCCAGTTGAGATTGCCCAGAAGCGTGTTGATCTCGCCGTTGTGCCCCAACAGACGCATGGGCTGAGCCAGGGGCCAGCGGGGCAGGGTGTTGGTGCTGAATCGGCGGTGGTAGACCGCGAAACTGACGGTGAAGCGCTCGTCACGCAGGTCGGCATAGAACTGTGCCAGCACGACCGAGCGCACCATCGCCTTGTAGACCACCGTGCGGGTGTCGAGCGAAGCCACATAGAGGTCGGAGGCCGCTGCTCCCCAGGCCTCCCGCGCCCGGTCACCGACCCGGCGCCGCAGACGGAACAGCAGGGCCTCAAGGACGCCGTCACCGGCGTCATCCCCGGCCAGCAGCCACTGCTCGATCACCGGGGCCGTGGCCAGGGCCATCGGGCCCAGCACCGATGAATCAACGGGAACCTCCCGCCAGCCCAGGCTGCGCAGCCCCAGACGGATCGCTTCCTCTTCGCAGAAACGGCGGGCCTCGCTGCGCCGGTCCGCCTCCCTGGGGAGAAAGACCATGCCCAGGCCACGGGGACCGCCGACCGCCGCCGCAGCCTGCGGCCAGACGGACTCCAGATAGCTCCAGGGGATGCCGCAGAGCAGGCCGGCACCGTCTCCGGAGTCGGCATCACCGCCGCAGCCGCCGCGGTGCTCCATGCAGCCCAGACCGCGGAGGGCCTGCTGCAGCATCCAGTGGCTGGCCACGCCACGCAGGTGCGCCAGAAAGCCGACGCCGCAGGCATCGCGTTCACCCGCCACCGCCCTCGGGGCCGGGCTGTCGCGATGGGGCCATTCGGGCTGCGGGAAGGCGTTCATGGGCTGGAATCATCGGCACGCCTTTCCCGACGGGGAATCGGGCCGGGGGTGTGCATGAAGGACTGATCCTAAAAGTCCGTCCAATGGCTAGGTTGGCGCCCACGGCCCCGCCGGACTGACGTCGATGCTGCCGCTGCCGCCCCCCGTTGTGGAACTGGTCCAGCTGCTGCCGTCCCTCCTGGCCGAACGACGGGACGGGGTCGACCTCGAGATTGCCGGCGAGCCCATCCGATCCCCCTGGCGCTGGCAGGACGGCCAGCCGCCGCGGGTCTGGCTTCCCATCGACCTGCTGGAACGACGGTTCGGCATCCGCCAGGCTCCCGGCCCGGACGGGGGCCTCCGCCTGGAGAGCTACGGCTGGCGGCAGGAGCTGCCCTCAACAGCCCTCACCACCCTTCAGGACGAGGTGGGCATCGACGCGACCGACCTGCTCGATCGCCTTGGGGCCCGAGTCAGCAGGCCCTGGGGCCCCGGCGACAATGGCCGTCTGCGGATCGACTGGTCACCGGGGCTCATGACGGGACTCCGACAGGGCCCGGGTCCGGTGCCGTCGCGGATCGTGCTGGATCTGGCGGCTCCGACGCCGATCAGCCGCAGCCGGATCGGCGTCGGAGGAGGCGAAACCCTGCGGCTGCGCCTGCAGGGAACGGACGCCGCCGTGGCCGCCCTGAGGCAACAGGGCATCCGGGCTGGCCAGGAGGGTGACCGGCTGGTGGTGTCCCTCGACGGCTGGCAGGCCCTCACCCTTGGCGATCCGGCACGGATCGTTCTCGATCGGCACAATTCCGGCTCCGAACCTGCCCCTCCGACCGCTGTCCGTGGCTTCGGGCCCAGCGTGCTGCGTCGCAGCCTCGACCTGGACGGCCGGACGGTGCGGCTGACCGCGGTGACCTTTGATCCACGCCGGGATCCCCTGCGTCTGGTTCCCCTCAGCCGTCGCAGCATGGAAGGGCTGAGCTCCCTCACCAGCCTGGCCCGCAGCCAGGGCGCGGTGGCCGCCCTCAACGGAGGCTTTTTCAACAGAATCCGGGCCCTGCCCCTGGGGGGGCTCAAGGACCGGGGCGACTGGCTTTCTGGGCCAATCCTGGGGCGAGGCGGGATGGCCTGGAACCCAGGTGAACTGCCCCGCTTCGGCCGCATGCGGCTCCAGGAATGGCTGGAGGACGACCAGGGCCGGCGCTGGCCCCTGGCTGTTCTCAACAGTGGGTTCATCCAGCAGGGACTGGCCCGCTACACCCCGCTCTGGGGACCCGCATATCGCGCCATCAGCGGTCGTGAAAGCGCCCTGGTGCTGGAGGGCGACCGGGTGGTGGAGGTCATCGACGGGGAACGACTGGCGGCCGGAGTGGCCCTGGGACCGGGTCGGCAGCTGATCGTCGGTCGGGGCGGGGTCGTTCTGCCCCACGCCGTGGGCGACAGCCTGAGGCTGCGGCGACAGGCAGGGCCCGAAGGGCTGGAGGAGCTGCCCTTCCTGATCCAGGCCGGCCCACTGCTGCTGCGGCAGGGGCAGGTGGTGCTCGACGGGGAGCTTGAGAGCTTCAGCGCTGCGTTCCTCAGCCAGCGCGCCCCCCGCAGCGTGGTGGCCAGCGATGGCCAGCGCCTCTGGCTGCTGACGCTTGAAGGAGATCAGGACCCAGGGCCCACCCTGCCGGAGACGGTGGCACTTCTGAGGCGTCTGGGCATGGTCGATGCCCTCAACCTGGATGGCGGCAGCTCCACAAGCCTGGTGGTGTCTGGCGAAGAAGGCAGCGCAGGCAGGGGGCTTGGCTCGAGCATTCACAATGGTCTGGGGCTCGTGGTTCCAGACCCGCGCTGACCACCTGACCCAATACGCCGCAGCATGACCTCCGCTCCGATCCTGAGGATCACCCCCAGGGCCGCCGCCGAACTGGCGCGGCTCGCCGGCTGCTGGGGGAATGCCGGCTCAGTGACCCTGGAACTTGTCGGCGGGGCCTGTGAGAGCTGGGCCCTGGCCCTGGGGCCCCGGCACCCGGACGCGGTTCCGATGGCGCGGGCGGATGGAATCACCCTCCTGGGTCTGCCCAGCCAGGAGACATTGCTGCGGGGGTTGATCCTGGATTTCCAGCAGGATCTGGACGGCGGTGGATTTCTCGTTCGGGGGGGGGACCGGATCCGCAGCTGCGCCTGCGGTGCTGCCTTCAGCCGGTTGCCAGGGTGATCACCCAGGGGGGTATGGTGGGAGATTGTCGCATCCGGTCGGCCTCCGGCCTGCCCCACGGTCCTCGATGCCCACCATCCAGCAACTGATCCGCACCGAGCGGCAGAGCCTCAACCGCAAGACCAAGTCTCCGGCGCTCAAGGCCTGCCCCGAACGCCGCGGGGTCTGCACCCGCGTCTACACCTCAACACCCAAAAAGCCGAACTCGGCCCTCCGCAAGGTCGCCAGGGTTCGCCTCACTTCAGGCTTTGAGGTCACGGCTTACATCCCGGGCATCGGCCACAACCTGCAGGAGCACTCGGTGGTGCTGATCCGTGGTGGCCGGGTCAAGGATCTGCCTGGCGTCCGCTACCACATCATCCGCGGCACCCTCGACACGGCAGGCGTCAAGGATCGGCGGCAGAGCCGTTCCAAGTACGGCGCCAAGACCCCCAAAGGTTGATTCCCGCGTTCCGAGCCCCCTCCGTCGTTCCCTGTCCCTCCTGTTGATTTCACGAGCCCATGTCCCGCCGCAATGCCGCCGAAAAGCGTCCGATCCTGCCGGACCCCCAGTTCAACAGCCGCCTGGCCGCCATGATGGTCGCCCGGCTGATGAAGCACGGGAAGAAATCGACGGCGCAGCGGATCCTCTCCGATGCCTTCGGCCTGATCGGCGACAGGACAGGCGCAGCACCCCTTGAGGTGTTTGAAACGGCGGTGCGCAACGCCACTCCACTGGTGGAGGTGCGGGCTCGGCGGGTCGGTGGCGCCACCTATCAGGTCCCCATGGAAGTGCGGCAGGAACGGGGCACGGCGATGGCATTGCGCTGGCTCGTGAATTTCTCCCGAGCCCGCAACGGACGCAGCATGGCCCACAAGCTGGCGGGCGAGCTGATGGACGCCGCCAATGAGGCAGGCAGTGCCGTGCGCAAGCGCGAGGAGACCCACAAGATGGCCGAAGCGAACAAGGCCTTCGCCCACTACCGCTACTAAGACCCGGGCTCAGTCGGTCCCC
>JBMOIF010000101.1:0-5256 GCA_049317465.1 Prochlorococcaceae cyanobacterium
ACGGAGAGGGTGGGATTCGAACCCACGGAAGGTTGCCCTTCAAACGATTTCGAGTCGTTCGCTTTCGACCACTCAGCCACCTCTCCAGCGCCAGGCCCACAGACCTGACCCCACCACCCTACCCGGCGCCCCTGGGCGAATTGGGCTCAGTCGACCGTCTGCGCAGCCGGCCCGGGACCACTCACCAGGAGCGGCCGCCCCGCAGCCAGGTGCCGCACCGCCGCCTGCTCCCGCCGGGACGGCGGCCGACCCAGCCACAGCCCCCGCCAGGGACCCGACGGGCCACCAGGCAGCAGGGCGGCATCGACCGGATCAGGAAGCAGCAGCCAGCGCTGCGAGCCCAGCTGCAACCAGGCGCTGCGGCCGCTGTCGTCGAAGCTGCTGTAGCTGAGACCCGGGCTGCTGATGCGGCCCAGGGGCCACCGCTGCACGAGCCCGGCCTGGGCCTGCCAGCAGGGGTCGGCATCGCCCTCGACGTCGAGCAGCACCACCCAGTCGAAGCGCACGATCCCCAGTCCGTCCCGCAGGCGGGCGGCACGGCGGCAGCTGAACCCATCAGCACCGGTGCTGACCAGGGCGCCGCGTCCCTGATGGCGGGCGATCAGAAGGCTGCTGCCGGCCTGGTGCACCAGCAGCAGCTGGTCGCGGGTCTGCTGCAGCCCCTGGCCCAGCCCGGCAACGAGCAGCAGGGGCACCGCCCGGCGCCGCCACCGCCGTGCCTGCGGCAGAGCCACCAGCCAGGGAAGCAGGCCCGCCGTGACCAGCAGCGCCAGCGGCACCGCCAGTCGACCAGTCGGCAACAACGCCCCCGGCACGGCCGCCACCATGGCCACAAGCCCCAGCAGCAGCTGCAGCGGCCCCTGCAGCAGAGCCAGCCCGACCGCCAGCAGAGGCCCCGGCAGCAGGGCCAGCAGCGCCGCCCCGAGGGCCCCCAGGGTGAGCAGCGACAGCAGCGGCGCCGCCAGCAGGTTCGCGGGCACCGCCAGCAGCGGCACGGCGCCGAAGGCCTGCAGCTGCAGGGGAAGGGTCCAGAGGCTGGCGGCCAGGGGCACAGCCACAGCCGCCGCCAGCCACGCCGGCAGCCGCCGCTGCAATCCCCGCTGCAGCCCCGGCGCCGTCAGCAGCAGGCCGGCGGTGGCGGCGGCGCTGAGCTGAAACCCCAGGTCCAGCAACCACTGGGGCATCCACAGCAGCAGCAGTGCGAGGCACAGCAGCAGCACCCCCAGGGGCCGTGCCCGCTCCCCATAGGCCTCGATCAGCAGGGTGAGCGTGCCCATCAGCGCCGCCCGCAGCACCGCCGGCTGGGGCCCGGCAAGACCCACGAACAGCAGCACCGCCAGCCCTGACCCCAGCAGCCGCAGCGCCGCCGGCCAGCGCCTCAACCCGGCGGTCACCAGCCCCAGCAGCACCGTGAGCTGAAATCCAGAGGCCGCCAGGGCATGGGAGAGGCCCGCCACCCGGAAGGGCTGGCTCAACCCTTCGGGCAGGGTCACCACCCCGTTGCCGAGAACCAGGGCCGCCAGCAGTGCGCCCTGCCGGGGGCCGGCGACGGCCACGAAGCGGCTGACGATGCGCTGCCGCACGGCGGCGAGGGCCCCCTGCCGCCGCTGCAGCACCTGCCATCGGCTCACCGTCAGCTGGCTGAAGACCCCCTGGCGGGCCAGGCGGGCACCACCATCCCCCAGCAGCGGATGCACCTGACGCGACGGCCGCCGCAGGCGCCCCGTCACCTGCAGCCGCCAGTCGGTCGCCAGGCCCTGACAGCCATCGAGCAGCAGCTGGGTAGTGCCGGCCCGCGGCGGATCGAGCCTCAGCAGGGCGAGGCAGCCCCCACCGGGCAGGGTCCGGGGCGACTCCTGCAGCCGACCCGTGAGCTGCACGGTGCGGCCGACGGCGTCGAGAACGGGATCCCCGGCCGGAGGCCGCGGCCAGCGCAGCACCACGGTGCCGGCCACGGCCACGACCAGGCCGATCCAGAGAAGACCCTCGCTCCGGCGACCCATGCATGGGGCGGCAAAGGGGCAGGGTTCCCCCCTCGAGCATCAAGCGCCGATGGTTCAGCTCTGGGGCCGACGCACCAACCGCGCCAGCAGCTCGTGGGGATCCGGGGCCCTCAGGCCCAGGGCCCGGTGCACGGCCAGCAGGTCGAGCACCAGGCTGTGGTGATCGAGGTGGGGCTGGCGGCGCAGATCGTTGAGCAGGCCCCGCAGCAGCGGCGCCTGCAGCTGCCTCCGCAGCGACGGTTCCTGCAGGGTCATCCAGGCCAGCACCGCCGGCAGGCCGGCATGGCGCCGGGGGCCCGCCGGGGAGCCACTCAGCAGAGGTGGCAGATGGCGGTGCAGCTGCTGGCCGAGGCTGTGCAGCACCCGTTCGCGGGAGTGGTGCCGCAGACCCCGCCGCCATTCCCGCCGCAGCCACAGCACCAGGCTGGCCAGGGCGATGCCGCGCAGCAGCCACGAGCCCACCGGACCGGCCAGACCGAGGCTGGGGTCGACGCACCAGAAGAACACCGGCACCGCCAGGGCCGTGGCCAGCAGCCGGGAGCGATGGCGCGAGAGCCCCAGCCGGTGCAGCAGGCCGAGCACGCCGCCGCTGGCGAGGCTGCCGCCAAGCAGCAGCAGGGGCACGGTCAGCAGCCGCGGGCCGTTGAGCTGGGGCGGCAGCAAGCCCGGCGGCAGTGGCTGCAGCAGCAGGGCCGGAGCATCAGCGGGCCGCGACCAGATGCCGTTGCGCAACCCGGCCAGGGTGTCGTCGCCCAGGTGGCCCAGCACCAGAAAGAAGGCCAGCACCAGCCCGGGGTACATCCAGCTGAGGCGGCTGAGGCCATCCCCCGGTCGCAGGGACTGCCAGTAGGTCTGCTCCGAATCGATGTCGATGCAAGGGGACTGGCAATGCACGCAGGCGTTGCTCTCGCGGCCGTCGTCACCGGCAGGGGTGCGACAGGTCGACTGGCTGAGGCTGCCGGCCGACCCGCGATGGGGCCGTGAGCCGAAGAGACCCCGGGGACCGGTGAGAATCGCCTCCACCGGGCCCATCGGGCAGAGGTACTGGCACCAGGCCTTGCCCGGCAGCAGGGCGCCGCAGACCATGGCCGCCGCGATGGTCACCACGAACAGCAGCGCCAGGGACAGGGCGTGGTTGTTGACCAGCAGCAGCCGCAGGGCCAGCCCCAGCAGCAACAGCAGCGCCTGCACTCCAAGGTGGTGACGGGCGAGCCACGACGAACGATCCAGGCGCCGCAGCTGGCCGGGGGAGCGCCCCAGTCCCCAGGGCCAGAGGTGCTGGGGCAGGCGAGCCAGCAGGGCCAGGGGACAGATCCGCCGCCAGAGTTCGTGGCCGCTCACCACCAGCAGCAACACGATCAGGGGCAGGGCCATCGCCCAGAAGACCCTCGGTGCGCTTGCCCCAACAGGCAGCAGCAGCGACACCATGAGGAGCAACCAGGCCAGGGTCAGGAGGCTGGAGGTACGTCGTAGCAGCCGCTCGGGCAGACGGGCCAGGGACCAGGCCCGCCGGCGCATCAGCTGCAGATCGAGATCAAGCTCGACGTCGGGAGGGAACCAGCGCCTCCAGTTCAGGGTGACAGACACCCTGAACTGACCATCTGTTGCCATGGCGTTGTGGGGTGGATCAGGCCATGCCCTCTCCACCCCAGGATGAGATCAGACTCTCATCCTGCCTTCAGTTGACGGCGCAGGCGACGGCCCATGGCCAGGGCGCCCAGGGTGCCCAGCACAGGCAGAGGGCCGGGGACGGCGGTGGTGCCCACCAGGGTGTACTCCGACAGGCCGGAAACCTGCTGCATCCACACCGAGTAGGTGCCGGCGGGCAGGAATTTCACGGCTGCGGGGGAGCCGCCGATCGAGGCCGCCTTGAACAGGTTGGTGTTGGCACCGGCAACGGGCGTCAGGTTGTCGGCCTGGATGCAGTTGTTGTTGGCACTCGCGGGGAAGGGACGGAGGGGGCCGTAGGTCTCAGCGCAAATACCGCGCCAGCCGTTGTGGTTGTAGGCCAGGGCGCCGGGAAGGGTACCGGGGGGGTTCACCGGAACAGCAGTGAACTGGGAACCGGCCTGGATGGCCACGAAGGCGCGGTCGTCGGTGGAGTTGTAGGAGCGCAGCTTGAGGCCGTTGAGCACGCGGCCGGCCGGAACGGTGAAGGTGACGTAATCCTTGCAGTTCTTGCCGGGAACACAGGCTCCTGATGCACCTTCCTGCTTCACCTCAAATTCGAAGGTGCCGTCAGACCCGATGGTCACCGGGGTCGGAGCCAGGGGATCGTCGCTGTAGTCGGTGGCGGCGCGGGCCAGGAGCGGGGCGAAAACCAGCGAAACGCCGAGGGCCAGGGGCAGGCTCTTGGCGAAGACGGACGGTGTCATGGCGGCTGAGCGGGGAGAGATGGCTGCAGTTGATGCACCCGCACGCTGCGGATGCCAGACACGTTCCGAACGGCAGTCCGGGCAGGGTGATCCCTCCCCGACGCAATACGGAATGCGTGCGCAGCTTATGTGCTGATCAAAAGAAATTCAACAGCCCTGTCTCACTCGTTTCAAAGGTGCGCCGGGGTCAGCAACGGAAAGCCCAGCGATTCCCGTTCCGCCAACCAGGCCTCGGCCACCCGCCGCGCCAGGGTCCGGATGCGGCCGATGGTGGCGGTGCGCTCAGTGACCGAGATCACCCCACGGGCCTCGAGCAGGTTGAAGGTATGGCTGCACTTGAGCACCCAGTCGAGGGCGGGTACCGGCAGCCCCCGGTCGCAGAGGTCGCGGGCCTCGGCCTCGTAGAGATCGAACAGCTGCACCAGCCGCTCGGGGTTGGAGGCCTCGAAGTTGTAGGTGCACTGGCCCTTCTCGAAGGGGAGCCAGATGTCGCCATAGCTGCGGCGGCCGTCCCATGACAGCTCCCATAGGTTCTCGACCGATTGCAGGTGCATGGCCAGCCGCTCGAGGCCATAGGTGATCTCGATCGACACCGGCCGGCAGTCGAGGCCGCCGCATTGCTGGAAATAGGTGAACTGGGTCACCTCCATGCCGTCGAGCCACACCTCCCAGCCCACGCCCCAGGCCCCGAGGGTGGGGGATTCCCAGTTGTCTTCGACGAAGCGGATGTCGTGGTCGGCGGCTCGGATGCCCAGGGCCTCCAGCGACGCCAGGTAGGTGTCCTGGATGGCGTCGGGGGACGGCTTGATCAGCACCTGGTACTGGAAGTAGTGCTGCGCCCGGTTGGGGTTGTCGCCGTAGCGGCCGTCGGTGGGGCG
>JBMOIF010000102.1:0-4950 GCA_049317465.1 Prochlorococcaceae cyanobacterium
AAGCGGGCCAGGGACCATTCCTTGTCGAGGTAGCCCAGGGCGAACACCTGCCCCAGCAGGCTCATGCCCGTGACGAATTCAAGTGCTGCCAGGTTGGTGATGCTGAGGTCGAAGCCGATGCGCAGGTCCAGATCGGCGACCTGGAACCAGGGGAACTCGACGTGCAGGGCACCGTGCAGCAGCACTTCCCGCAGGAGCAGGCTGCCGTGCAGCACCGCCAGCAGGGTGACGATCAGATTGAGGTAAGCCGCCGGCCGTGGACCCTCCCGTTTGATCAGGCCGCTGGCCCAGGGCAGCGACAGCAGCATGCCGCTGAATCCGTAGAGGGGGATGAGCCAGACGAGCTGGGCAACCAGCGGCGGGGACGGGGTCAAGGTGTCAGCTCAGCGGGGGGCGCGCGCCAGGGCCACCGGCATCGGCCCCTGCTGGTCGGCCAGCCAGGCAGCCACCTCACGCCCGTGGGATTGTTCCTCCGCGAGCAGCGCCTCGAAGAAGCTGAGGTTCTCGCTGTCCTGAATCTGATGACAGAAGCGGCTGGCTTCGGCGTAGTGCCGGATCAGCTGGTCCTCCAGTTCGGTGTTGCGTTCCAGCAGGCCCTCCAGGGTGGGGGCTGTGTTCACGGTCCTGAGCTGGGAGGCGCCGGGGGCCACCCCCAGGCGGATCATGTGGGCGACGATGCGCTCGGCATGCTGCATCTCTTCGACGGTCTCGTGGCGGAAACGGTCGGCGGCCTCGCGGTCGCCCCAGGCCTCCGCCAGGGAGGCCTGGGTCATGTACTGCTGCACAGCCGACAGCTCGAGGCTGAGGGCGCGACCCAGGTAGGCCAGCACCCGTGGGTGCACGGTGGCGCTCATGCCCATCAGCTGCGGCGGGTGCCGGCCGGGCTGGCCGCCAGGGCCGGCTCCACTTCGGCGTGGGGGCGGGCAATGATGTGGGCGGCCACGAGGCCGTCGCCGACCCGCTCGCAGGCGTCGGCGCCGGCCCGCACCGCCGCGTTCACGGCGCCGGTCTCACCGCGCACCATCACGGTCACGTAGCCGCCGCCGACGAATTCCCGGGCCACCAGGGTGACCTCGGCGGCCTTGGTCATGGCATCGGCCGCTTCGATGGCGGGCACCAGGCCACGGGTCTCGATCATGCCGAGGGCGATCCCCTGAACGGAAGAGGTCATGGCGGTGGTGCGGGTGCGGGTGGAGGGGGTGGACCGCGACGGGCGCGGGGCCGGCGGAACCGGCGTGGAGCCTGTGGTGCTGGGTTCCGCCGGCGTGGTGGCGGCGGGTTCGGATCCGGTCTCAGGGGACGGGGTGGCGGCTGACTCTACAGCTGCCGGCAGGGCCGGTGGACCGGAGGACGCCGCCGCCGGGCGGGCGCTGCTGCGGCGACGGCTGGAGGGCTGGCGGGGGGAGGAGCTGGTCATGGCGGCTGACGGTGGCGAACGGGAACGGGGAGCGTTGAGGCGGTCAACCGTCCGGTGACCAGTGGTCGATGATCCCGCCGATGGTCAGGTCGGTGTGGGCCTCGGGGTCACCGCAGGCGAAGCGGGCGGCCGAGCCGCTGGCGGTGAAGACCCAGTTGCCGGGGGAGGCCCCCACCGGATCGACGGCGACGTTGAGCTTGCCCTTGCCGGTGCGCAGCACCCTCAGGTTCCAGTGGCCAAGACCGGGCACCCGCTGGGTGCAGACCAGGGAGCCGATCACCTGCATGATCTCCATCAGGCACCTCCCGGGGCCGGGGCCGGGGCCGGCGGTGCTGGCGGTTTCGGCGGGTCGGGTTCCCAGTGGTCAATGATGCCCACGATCGTGAGGTCGCTGGGGTACGACTTGCTGCCGGCGGCTTCGCGGGCGGCGGAACTGCCGACGCAGATCACCCAGTCGCCGGGCACGCAGCCCACAGCATCGACGGCCACCTTCTTGGTGCTGCCATCAAGCACCACCTGCAGGTGCTTGTGCTCGAAGTCAGGAATGCGATTGGTGGAGACCAGGGGTTTGACGACCTTGCAGATGAGCATCTCAGTGGCCTCCCGTCGGGGCGAAGGTGATCGTGGAGCGCACGGTCTCGGCGGGAACGTCGCGATCGCGGTCCCGCACCGACAGCAGCAGGAACAACAGTCCCATCGAGGCCAGGTCGGCGTAGCGCAGGCGCAGGGCCTCCATCACCCGTTCGCCGTGCTCGATCGCCCGTTCCCGCGCCCCCGGCACGGTGCCGCGGTAGTCGAAGCGCACGACCACCGGGATCGGCAGCCCACGGGAGACGTTCAGCCCCCGGAAGATGCGGATGCCCACATCCAGGTCGTCGGAGCCCTCCTCGACCGTGTCGAGATGGGCGAAGTAAGTGAGGTTGCGCAGATGGATTTCCTTGAAGCCGATGCCGACGCCGATGAAGCGTTCGGCATGGCCGGCATCGCTGTAGGCGCCGCCGTGGAACCAGCGCACGTAGTCGATCTGGGAGAAGTTGTTCTCGATCAGCCGCGCCAGCAGCCGAGCCATTCCCCCATCCACCGGGCCCGGTGCCGCGGCCGTCACCCGTTCCAGCAGGGCTGCGCGGGCGGCTTCGGCCGAGAGACTCGCCGTGGCGCCGTAGAGCTCACCGGCATCCAGCCACTGGTCCAGCTCCACCCGCCCATCGCGATCCGGCACATGCACCCGCAGGGTGTCGGTGTCGGTGTCGAGGCCCAGCAGCAGCAGGTCAACCGAGGCGCCGCAGCAGAAGCTGTTCTCGACCGCCTGGCGGAAGGCGTCGAGGCGTTCCATGCCCGCCCGACGGGCAGCGGCGTCATCGGACCCGTGGGCGGCGCAGCCCTCATGGCCGGGGTCCAGGGAACTGAAGTGATACACCACCACTTTCAGGTAGCGGGTCGGGGCATGGGCCTCATTGGGCACGGCCTCGCGGTAACGGCGGTGCTCGGTCTTGACCCAGCGGTCCACGGTGTTCTCGACATCGAACAGGGCACCGGCGTGGGGCCGGCGCCGCACGCAGCTGGTGGGAATGCGCAGGGCGTAGGCGATGGCGTGGGCCAGGCGGCCGTCGGCGCAGGGGGTGATGTCGAGCAGGTGGAAGCCGCAGTCGAGCAGAAACTGCTGGAACCCCTCACTGTCCCTGGCGGCCAGGGGATGGTCGCGGAAGAAGCCGGTGCTCACCTGCTGGTAGGTCTCGAAGACACACCAGGCAAAGAGGGTCCGCATGTCGAGCTGCGTCACCCAGGCGTTCTCCAGCAGCGGCAGGGGCAGCTGAACACCCAGCTCCCGTTCGGCGATGGCCTGGGCCCGGGCCACAAAGTCGGCCTCGTGCTGCTGGGCTGACAGTTCCTTCAGCACCGGCACGATGCGGTCGAAGGCCTGCTTGGTGCGTTCGTCGTAACGCTGCAGCAGCTCGTTGGCGGCGCCATCGGTGAGCGGATGACGGTCCCGGGGCCAGCGCCCGGGGGCCGGGCGACGCAACGGCTGACCGGCGGCGGGAACGGCATCAGCCGGTGTGGGCCGCCGGCGCGGGGCCGTTGGGGCCATGGACCGCGGGGGGAGGGCAGGACGTCGGGGCATCAGCCTCGGGCACCTCCGGAGACGGTGATCAGCGAGCCCTTGTCGGTGTTGCCGCTCGAGCCGGTGACACGGCTCACCGGGGGTTCGATCGTGTCGTTGCGCTTCTGCTGCAGCATCGCCATGGCGCCGACGGGGCCACTGCGGCTGGGGTTGCGCCGGCGGGCCGAGACTCCTTCGGTGCCGGTGACCCGGTCGCCGCGATCCCAGTCATCGCCCGTGATCTTCTTGCCCGAGCCCTCGCCGGTGACCCGCGAGACGGGCTGTGCGGCCTCGCCGGCGTCGGCCGGAGCCGGCGCCACCGCCGGACGGCGGTCGAAGCGGAACTGCTCAGTGCCGGTCACCTTGTTGCCGGCGCGGTCGAAGGGGCCGGTGATGCGGGCCGAACCCTGCCCGTCGGTGCGGGTACCGGTCACGGCACGGGCGGGGGAGGTGACGCTGAAGCGCTCCCAGGGGGCCGTCTCCAGGGGGCGGGGCATGTCGGCCACGCCGGTGATGTCGCTGGGGCAGGCTTCGGCGAACTGGTCGCTGCCGATGTAGGGGGTGCCGCTGATGGGCTCGCAGGCGCCGCGGGACGCCCCGGTCAGGCTGCCGCCGATGCCCGGTTGCTGACCCGTGAGGCGGGCTCCGGGGGTCGAGGCCCCCATGGGCGTGCGCTGGCGAATCTGCTGCAGCTGCGGGCCGGCGCACCAGCTGCCCGCTTCGTCAAGACCGGCGTAGGGGGTGCCGGTGATGGCCTTGCAGGTGCCGGCCTCGTCGCCGGTCACCTTTTCGGAGCGCCCGGTGCGGGTGCCGCTCACGATCAGCGAGCGCTGGGTGAGGCTGAAGCCCACCTTGGGGGCTTCCGGGGCAGGGCGGGAGCCGCAGAACCGTTCGTACTGCTCGCTGCCGATGTATTCGTCGCCGGTGATGAGCCGGCAGCTGCCGGGCTCGTCCCCGGTCATCTTGTCGGAGCGGCCCACGTGGGTGCCGGTGACCCCGATGCCGCGCAGGGTGTTGAAGGTGTTCACCTTTGCCGGAGCCTGGCCCGGCACCTGACGCTGCAGGGATCCGGTGACGTACTGATCGCCGGTGATCTGGCGGCCCGATCCCGATTCATCGCCGGTCACCTTCTCGGAGCGGCCCACCATCACCCCCGACACAGGCCGGCCGGCCTGGGTCTGGCTGAGGCCCACCTTGCGGGGGGACGCGGGGCTGGTGCCGCACCAGGCGGCGGACTGGTCGGCGCCGATGTATTCGGTGCCGGTGATGATTTTGCAGGTGCCGGGTTCATCGCCGGTCACTTTCTCGGAGCGGCCGACCTCGTTGCCGGTGACGCGATTGCCGTGGCTGGTGGCGCTCACCCGCACCTTGTCGGGCTGGAGCGGTCGCGCGTCGCTGCCGCAGAAGGTGCGGAAGATCTCGGAGCCGAGGTATT
>JBMOIF010000103.1:0-4805 GCA_049317465.1 Prochlorococcaceae cyanobacterium
ACGACGGTCTGCTGCCGGAAGCCGGTGAGGTGCGTGGTGTGATGGCCCAGATGGAAGCGCTGCTGGAACTGCTGGAAGGCAAGACCCCTCGCAAGGCCAAGGAGGTCGACGCCTGAGGCCCCCACGCCCGGCGGAATCGCCGGCCTCAGCCCCGCACCCAGAGCCAGCGGGCCCCTGAGGCCCGCACCCACGCCGTCACGTCCTCGGTGAGGCTGCGGCTGGCCAGTCCGATGCAACCGCCGGTGCCGTCCTGGCTCACGTCCTGGTGGATGCCGAAATGGCCTCGGGCGGTCGCGAAGACCGGTTCGACGGGAATGAACCAGCTGCGGCCGATCTCGAGGGGGTCGCCGGGCCCGAGACGGATCGGTGCACCGATGGAGTAAGCACCCGGAGGCAGGGGAGCCTGGTTGCCGGGTCGATTGAAGCGATCGGCCCGCTCGGCCTGGGGGCTGCCGGTCACGGAGGGCCAGTGCCGCAGCCGTTGCCCCTGCCGCCACAGCTCCAGGTCCCAGAGACGATTGCCGTGCGCGTCACGTTGGCCGGTGGGCTGGAAGGCCAGGTAAGCCTCATCCGTCACGATCCGCACCAGGGCAGGGGGTGGTGCGGGCAGGTCCTCCGGGGGCAGCGGCAGCATCGATGGCACGGCAGAGTGCAGGAGCCTCTCCGATTTCCGTCCCCAGGCGGAAAAAGGGTGGCCAGATCGCGCACCGATTCCCACGCGACTCGCCCATGCAGAGCACCCGTCTGCGCCGCCGTGGAGCCCTGGCCTTCGAGCGGCTCACCCTCTGGGCCACCAACCCCTGGCGGCGGGCATCGCTGCTGCTGATCGTGCTGTTGGGGGGCTTCGTCAGCGGCACGTCCCTGGGGGCTCTGGCCGGAGCCGTGGATGCCTTCGACCCGCTGGCGGCACTCGTCTGCGTGCTGGTGTTCGAGGCGGTGATCCGGCTGCGACGCCCCCTGCTGCAGCAGGTCGGGCCGGCACGACTGGGGCTCGACCTGCTCGACATGGCCCGGATGGGCGTGACCTACGGATTGCTGCTGGAGGGTTTCAAGGCAAGCGTCTAGCCCGGGGCGTCGTCGCTGGCGGCCAGCAGATACAGCAGCGCCATGCGGATCGGGATGCCGTTGCGCACCTGCTCGTCCACCAGGCTGCGGGCGCCATCGTCGAGGAGGGGGCCGCTCAGCTCGACGCCACGGTTGACGGGTCCCGGATGCAACAGCGGCACGGTGGCCCCGCACAGCTCCAGTCGAGCGTGGCTGAGCCCGTACTGGCGGTGGTAGGCGTCGAGGCTGGTGATCAGGTTCTGGCGCATGCGTTCCTTCTGCAGCCGCAGGGCCATGACCGCATCGGCACCCGGCAGAGCCCGCTCCAGGGAGCGCTCGACCCGCACCCGCCCGCGACGGGGGACTGGATCCCGCTCCTGGCCCGGGGGGGGAGCAGCCACGAAATCAGCGAAGGATTCCGGCAGCAGCGATGGTGGCCCGCAGAGCACCACGTCGGCACCGCAGGCGGTGAGGGCCCACAGGTTGGAGCGGGCCACCCGTGAATGGAGCACATCGCCCACGATCACGATGCGGCGGCCCGCCAGCGCCTCGGGTGTGACCGGGTCGGCGCCGGCAAAGTGACGCGCCAGGGTGAACAGGTCCAGCAATCCCTGGCTGGGGTGGCTGTGCAGGCCATCGCCCGCATTCAGCACCGCCACCCGCAGGCCACGACCCTCCAGGGTCGCGGCCAGGGTCGCCGGCACCTGGGCACAGGCATGGCGCACCACGAGCAGATCGGAGCCCATCGCCACATAGGTGAGCGCCGTGTCCTGCAGGCTTTCACCCTTGACCAGGGCACTGGTGGCCGGCGAGAAACTCTGCACGTCGGCAGAGAGTCGTCGGGCGGCGAGCTCGAAGCTGCTGCGGGTGCGGGTGCTGGGCTCGAAGAACAGGGTCGTGACCAGGCGTCCCTGCAGGGCCGGCAGGCGCCGCTGGCCCGTGCTGGGGAGGGCCGCGAAACGCCCGGCCAGATCCAGCACGGTGGCGTAGTCGTCCTGCGAGAAGGCGGCCAGGTCGAGCACATGGCGGTGGGACCAGGGGCGACGGGACACGGCAGAGGTCAGGCGGAGGTCGGCCCAGCGGCCCGGTCCCACTCTGGCAAGAGCCCCTCCGGGCGCCATCCCGCGGCCGACGGCGGACGCCGATCCCCCGGGCGACGCCGGCTGACGGCGCGGCTCTGGCGCAGGTACCAGCGCCAGGGCCGCGGCACCTCCTCCCGGACGCCGATTCGGCTGTCGACCACCAGGTCGAGCTCGCGGGCGGCCAGGGCCTCCGTCAGGGACGGCGGGCGAGGCACCAGCCCCGGCGCCCCGATGCTCGGCTGCACGGGGGTTCGATCGTGGCGCCGGTCGATGCCGAAGCGACGGGCCAGCAGGCCGGGCCCGGCGGCCACCCGCTCCGGCTCGCCGGGCAGGGCCACCGCCCGGAGCAGCACCCCACTGGCCCATCCCTCGCGATCGGTGACGACATTCACGCAGTGGTGAATGCCATAGCTCACATACACATAAAAAAGTCCGGGCTCCCGGAAGAGCGTGTCGTTGCTGGGGCTGCGGCGCCGGTGACCATGGCAGGCAGGGTCGGACTGGTCGTAAGCCTCGGTTTCCACAATCACCCCCCACAGCCGGTCGGAGGATGCTCCGGGGCGGACCAGCAGACAGCCGATCAGCTCTGGGGCCACCGTGACGGCCGGACGCTCGAAGAAGCCCGGCGGAAACGCGCCCCAGGGAACAGCCAAGTCAGGCGTTGCAGACGACAAACCGCGAGGGGCCAGCAGAATGGGGCAGATGGATCCCGACCCGATGACCCTCGCCAAGCTTCTGCCCATCCTGGCGGGCCTCTTCAGCCTGAGCCTGCTGTTCTTCGGCACGAGCGGCGGGTACTACGACACCGACGCCTACGACGGCAACGGCACTGCCCACTGACCCTGTCCCGAGCCTCGCCTCAGGAGCGGGGCTCGATCCGTTCGGCTTCGGGGCAGTCCTCCTGTTCGGCCACGTCCAGTTCGTCGGAGGCCGCTGAGCGGCTGAAGAAGGCCAGACGCGTGCTGACCGCCGCAATCGATTCGACCCGGACGATCTCCTCCCAGCTGAACAGCTCGTCGTCCTCCTCGAGGTCGTAACGCAGGGTGACGCAGTCACCCTCGAGTTCGGTGATGACAGCCCGCTCGATCCAACGCTGCTGGTCCCTCAGAAACACCCAGACCGGCCGCCGCTCCGTGCAGAACTGATAGAGCTTGCGCTGCAACATGACAAGGCGCTCCCGCGCGCTCCAGGCATCCTAGGGAGAGCGAGCGACCGATCCGCAGCGATGACGACAGCAGCAGGTTCCGGACCGGTGGCCACAGCCGAGGCGATCCGCCTGCAGCTGCTGGCCTGGCCCGAGGTGGAGGCGTATCTCGACCGCTGCCGGGCCGTGATCCTGCCGCTGGGATCCACAGAACAGCACGGCCCCACCGGCGCGATCGGCACCGATGCCCTCACCGCCGAAGCCGTGGCCCTCGAGCTGGGCCGCCGCAGCGGCGTGCTGGTGGCGCCCACCCAGGCGTTCGGCATGGCTGAGCACCACCTGGGTTTTGCGGGCACGATCAGCCTGCAGCCCTCGACCCTGCTGGCGGTGCTGCGCGACATCGTGCTGTCGCTGGCGGGCCACGGCTTCGAGCGGATCTTCGTGGTGAACGGCCATGGCGGCAACATCGCCACCACCCGGGCGGCCTTCGCCGAGGCCTACGGAGAGGCCGCCCGCCGGCAGCTGACGGTGGCCCCCCGGCTGCAATGCCGGCTGGCCAACTGGTTCATGGCCGGCCCCGTGATGCGCGAAGCCCGCGAGCGCTACGGCGACCGCGAGGGGCACCATGCCACCCCCAGCGAGATCGCCGTCACCCTGCACCTGCATCCCAGCCTGGAACGGCTGAAGCGGCCCTTGCCCGAGCCGGCGCCGGCAGGACCGATCCATGGCCCCGACGACTTCCGGCGTCGTCACCCCGACGGGCGGATGGGCTCGGACCCGAACCTGGCCGAGGCCACCCACGGCGCCGTGTTCATCGACCGGGCCGCAACGGCGCTGCTGGAGGAGCTGCAACGCTTCATGGCCGAGGGAGAGAGCACCGGGTCGACCTAGGCTGCCGCTCTGTCCGGATCCGTCATGAGCCGCATCACTGCCGACGACGTGCGCAAGGTTGCCCAGCTGGCACGGCTGGATCTGCCGGAGGAGACCATCGCCACCTACACCGGCCAACTGGAGCGGATCCTGGACTTCGTCGCTCAGCTCCAGGCCATCGACACCGAGGGCGTGACCCCCACCACCCGGGCAGTGGAAGTAGTGAACGTGTGTCGGGAGGATGCCGTGGTTGCCATGGCCGACCGGGAAGCCCTGCTGGAGCTGGCCCCGGAGCGGGAGGGGGAGTTCATCCGGGTGCCGAAGATCCTGACGGACTGATCAGCCCCAGCCGGCCATTGAGCGGCGGGCGCCGGGGACCCACGGCCGTGCGATGCAGCAGCCGGATCCAGCGACGACGGGTCGCCGGACCGGGAAGCACACGGGCGACGGGCCGCAGGCGAGAGCGGGGCCGTCGATGGCTGCGGACCCCCACGAGAATGTCGTAGAGAAAGTTGAGCAGATCAGCTCTGGATTCGAAGATTCCCAGCCGTTGAGGGGAGCCGCGACGGTCAAGAAGAGGTTTCGTTGCCCGATAGGCCTGCTGATATCGGAACCAGGGAATCGATGGCCAGAGGTGATGCACCAGGTGATAGTTCTGACCCATG
>JBMOIF010000104.1:0-4724 GCA_049317465.1 Prochlorococcaceae cyanobacterium
GGGGGCCAGAGGTGAGCCGCTGGCTCAGAAGGGAACGATGGCCTCAAGCTCGGCATCAATGGGCTGAGGCGGCATGGCGGCCAGACGCCGATCGAGCTCAGCCTTGAGCAGGGGAAGGAAGTGCCGATTGCCGGGGAAGTGATTGTGCAGATCGGTGAACCAATCATCGAGGGCAGAGAACGACCAGCCGGAGAAGGAAGGGGCCACGGTGTGCGCAGCGAAGGACACCGGAGGGCTGGCGGAGGGTGTCAAGGCCGCCCTCCCGCCTGATGCGCAGCGCAGCGGAGCCAAAGCAACCAGCCGCGGCGCTTGTGTCAGCCTTGACGCCTGTAGCCAGACTGCAGGAGGCCGCAGCGGAGCACCTGTCGGCGGTAGCCAAGAGCAGACAGAAGAAGCCCGGCCGTAGCCGGGCCCAGTGCCGGACCGCTGTAGCTCAGAACCTGAACGCGTAACGCCGCTCCTCGATCTCGACCTGGCGCTCCTCGATGTCGAGCTGCCGATCCTCGTAGCCGCGGTCGTAGACGTGCCGCAGCTCAGCGTCGATCTCATCGACCCGCTCCCGCAGGCGCAGAAGGGCCGGAATCACCTCTTCCTCCAGCAGCGCGATCTCCTCTTCCCCGTAGGGCTGATCGATCCAGCGGCGCAGCAGGGGCCGCTGGCGATGGGCCGCCAGGATCTGCAGCAGGCGCTGCAACGCCTTGTCCGCCAGGACAAACGGATCGCAGTCATCGTGAAACGTGGAAACAGCCATCAGGGCCACCGCGACGGGACGGCAGGGGACGACCACGGCAAGGCAAGGGTCGGCGCAGCCGACTCGTGCAACCCTTGCCGCCGTGGCGACACTGCCGAAACCCGCCGCGGTGCCACTGGTGGGAACGAGTGCCATGACGGGTGTGACCCACAGAGCGATGCACCAGTGAGGCGGAATTCTCTGGATCTGTTCCACTGATTCACTTGTCCAACGCCGCCCAATGTCTATGCTGAGTGCTCTCAGCTGCTGTGAATCTCGATGCTGGTCGGAACCGAACTGCTCACCAAGGTCAAGGAGATGGGTGATGTGAGCAAGAGCGAGCTGGTGCGCAGCTGCGGCTACGTGAGCAGCAAGAAGGACGGCGCCGAGCGGCTGAACTTCACCGCCTTCTATGAGGCCCTGCTGGAGGCCAAGGGCCTGCACTTCGGTGGCGGTAATGTCGGTGGCACGGGCAAAGGTGGCCGCAAGCTCACCTACACCGCGACCGTGCAGGGCAACGGCAATCTGCTCATCGGCAAGGCCTACACAGCTCTGCTCAACCTCGAACCCGGCGATGAGTTCGAGATCAAGCTGGGCCGTAAGCAGATCCGCCTGGTTCCCGCCGGTGCCGCAGATGAGGAGGAGTGACCAGACCGGTGGCTGATCGGGGTCCAGAGTGAACGGATGGCCCGTTACGACGCAATCCTCTCCCTGGCACCCTGCACCGCCGTCGATGGCTGGAGCTCAGCCATGACTCCGGTGCTGGAACACCTCCACTACGGATGCGTCGGCACACCCACCGGCGCATCCGTCAAAGCCCTGCGCAGTGGCGACAACCAGCGCCCCGCCCTGCAGCTGGTGTTGATCCTCCAGCGGCAGCACGACCATGACCGTATCGAGCTGTCACTCACCAGCTCCGAATCGATGGTCTCCGGTGCCCGCCACACCCGCGCTGCCTTCGAGGAGTTGCTGCAGGCCCTGCCCCAGCAGCTGCCTGGCTTGAGCATCGACTGCCGCAGCGACACCGACGGTCCCCTGGCCCGCTCCCACCGCTGATTTGCGGGGGCCGCAGCCCCCGCCGGGGGCGCCTCAGCGCACCCGCACCCGGGCCGTGGTGCCCATGATCAGCTGTTGATTGCTGGCGAGCACCTGGGCCAGCTCACGCGGCAGCCAGTGGGGATGGAGCGACAGCTCGCCATCGGCGGTGAGGAACAACTGCCGGGCGGTGCGACCGGCGGCGCTGAGCAGCTGGACGGCCACGATGCGGATCGGGCAGGCCGGAGCACAGGTGGAGTTGGCCATGGGGTGCGGGGGTGAACGACACCGCCGTGACGGCCGGTGAGGGGGTGCGGCGCCAGGGTCCGAGCGCAGCGAGGACTTGCGCCAGCCCTGGTGCCGTGCCCCGGAACCGGCCAGAACAGAGGTGGCGGAGCACCGCCCCCGTGGCCTGCACCACCGCCCGTAGCCTCTGCAGCCTTCCGCCGCTGCCATGGCCGCTCCAGCCGCCTCCGACCGCCACCGGCCCCACGTCCTGGTCCACCTGATCACCGGCCGCCCGCTCTACACCACCTGCGCCAGTGCCGAGGAGATCCAGGCCGCCAATGGCCTGCTGCACCGTCAGGCGTTGCCCCTGCGCTACGTCCCCCGACCGCTGCAGCTCTGCCGCCATCGCTGACAACCCTGCAACCGCGGGCGGAACCCTCCAGGTGCCCGCGTTCCCTCCCATGCTCCGCCTTGTGCGGGTCCTGCCGCCCCCCTGGCTGCGCCGTTGCCCCTGGCTGCTGCTTCTCACGCCACCGCCGCCGGCCACCGTCCAGAAGGCGCTGCAGGAGCAGCGCGGCTGGTTGCAGGAGCTCGAACTGCTCCGCCGCGGCCTTGCACGCAGCCACCAGGCCCGCCGCCGTGGTGGCTTCTGCCCCGCTGCCCTCCATGACCTGCTGGTCATCGCCGATGACCTCGAGATCAACCACGGCTGGGACCCGTTGCTGGTTGATGCCTGGCTGGATCGCCTCGGCCTCTGGGATCAGGAGCTCTGATCCCCAGGGACTCCACAACACCCCAGGTAGCCTCTCGCGCCCCTTCCCCTACGCCGTGGACGATCACCTCTGGCTGTCCACCGCCGATCTCTGCCGGCATCTGGCCATCAGCCGCTCCACCCTCTTTGCTCTACGCCGCAGCGGCCTGCTCAAGGCCGGCCGGCATGTCGTCGCCAAGAACCCCAGCGCACAACGCTCCCATTGCCTCTGGCATCTGCAGCGCTGCGAGCTGGCCCTCGGTCGCCGCCCATGACCGCACGGGGGGGCTTCTGCCCCCCTCAGGCGACTGACTCCTCAAGCGACCGATTCCTCACCCAGCAGACGCCGCACCACCGCCGCCTTCGTCTGCTCTCCGCTGATCTCCCGCAGGTACGTCCGGCGGTGCACCTCCGGGCTATGGCCCATCACCGCCGCCACATCGGCATAGCTCCAGCTCGTCGTCTCCCGCGCACGGATCGCATACGCGTGCCGCAGGTCATACGGCACACAACGTTCCCGGCGTTTCTGCGCCTTCCTCTTCCCCTGCGCCGGAGCGGTTTCCACCCAGGCGTACAGCTTCTCGCGCAGCTCGAACTCCGCCCGCGCATCACAGCTCCGCAGCTTGTGGCAGCAGATCGCACCCAGCCGTTCGTTGTTGTCGCACCGTTTCACACTGTCCCGTTCCGCATCGAACGGCATCCCGTCCTCATTCACGAACCGCGGCTTGTACCGCTGCCGCAGTTCCGCCAGCCGCCGTTCACCGTTGCTACCGCCCAGCCCATAACGCTCCACCCATGACGACGGCAAAGGCACCGCCGCCCGGAAGCCCGTCTTGGTCACCTTGATGTGACGCGCCGCCACACCGACCGTGATCAGGCCATTGGCATCCGGCAGCCCGTCGATGTGCCACACCTCATGGGGCCGCAGGCCGTAGGTGGCGATCATCCCGAACACCCAGCCCCACAGACCGTCCTCGGCCATCACCGCATCAAGCCACTCCTCGATCGCCTCGGTGGTCGGAATCCGCCGCCGGCACTGGCCGGCCTCCACCAGGGCCTGCTTCTTGCGGTTCACCAGTCCCTTGAGCTCCTCGCTCAGCTCCACCGGTGCGATCGCCCCATGGCCCGCCCGCCGCAGCAGTGACACCACCTCACGCTTCTGCCGGAAGCCCTGGCGGTGCGTCGCCATCGGCAGCAGCGGTTCCGTCGCATCCGCCAGATGTGCCCGCAGGCTCTCGCTCGTGTGCAACGCAAACCGCCGCACGTCCTCCACCGTCGCCGGACGGTCCGCCGGCAGCAGCCGGAAGTACCCCTGCCCACGGAACGGACCCACCAGGTTCATGTTCACCCCCTGGCCCCGCTGAAACGCCACCACCGCCTCACAGATCTCCGGCCAGCACGGCTCCTTCCCGCCATTCCGCAACCCCAACCCGGCTTCTGTCCTCTCCGCCACCAGGCTCTCGAGCGGCAGGCCCTGCCGCGCCATCGACAGCAACCGTTCGCAGAGTTGCTCCACCGCCTGGTCATCACGGGCGACGTAGCCCCGCGCCGACCGTTCGAGCACCCGACGGCCGGGCCTGCTTTCGTAGACGCTCACCCATCGGCTGCCGTGCCCCTCCCGCAAACGAAAGGAGCAGCCGTAGGCCCGCAGGATGGCGTTGGCACGGTCGATCGCTGGACTGATGCGAGGCATGGGCGGTCACGTGGGACTGGAGGGTTCCGACGTGCGCTTCTGGTGAGAGGGGGCTGACGCGGCAACTGCCGACGTCCGCCTGGATGTTTGGGGGAAACCCCCAAACAAGTGGAACGCACCCGCACTTCCCTGGCCTTGTACGGACTCAGTGCGAGCTGGGCAACAAGCGCCTCAGAGCAAGGACATGCCTTGCGCCGCAGGCGATCTGCCAGTCATTCCAAGGGTTCTTGAAGAGTGGGTCGCCTGAGATTCGAACTCAGGACCAATCGGTTAAAAGCCGAGTGCTC
>JBMOIF010000105.1:0-4446 GCA_049317465.1 Prochlorococcaceae cyanobacterium
CCGAACCAGCCGAACCAGAGCAGACCGGCACCCAGAAGGATGAACGGAACGTTGTGGGGCGGACGGGTGCTTTCGGGATAGGACGTGCGGGGGCCGACGATGGCTGCCGAAACAAGAGCCGCCACACCCGCGGCGATGTGAACAACCGTGCCACCGGCGAAGTCGATGGCACCCACTTCACCGAAGGGGCCAAGGAAACCGCCACCCCAGACCATCTTGGCCATCGGGGAGTAGACGAAGAGACTCCAGAGAAGGGCGAACCAGAACCAGGCCTTGAAGCTGATCCGCTCCACCAGGGCACCGGAGATCAGCGCCGGGGTGATGATCGCGAACATGCCCTGGAAGAGGGCGAAGCTGGAGGCGCTGAGGGCGAAACCATCGGCCAGGGGGGCATCACCCAGCTCACCGCCGACGTTGTTCAACCACATCTGGCCCAGACCACCGATGAAGGGGCTCTTGAAGCCACCGTCAAAGGCCAGGCTGTAGCCGACCACCACCCAGAGCACCCCGATGAGGCCCATCAGGAAGAAGCTCATCATCATGGTGTTGAGCACGTTCTTGGCCCGGGTGAAGCCGCCGTAGAAGAAAGCCAGCCCCGGTGTCATCAACAGCACCATGGCTGACCCCATCAGCATCAGCAGGGTGTCGGCGCCGTCGGTCGGCATCTTGGTCAGGGCCGCCTTGGCGGATCCGGCCATCAGCGGCACCAGGCCCGCCCCGGCGGCCAGCAGCATCACCGCCCCGCGGCGCAGGGGCATCTCAGCGGCGAGAGCGGTCAGGCGCGGCAGGCTGTTGCGGCGCCAGTGGTCAACGGTCTGAAGGGCCGAGGGGGGGAGCGCCCGGCTCACCCCAGCCCGGCGTCCGGGACTGCTGTGTAGTGACATGAACGTGGAAGGCCAAGAAACCCAGTCCAACACTGGGGGGCACCGGCCATCGGCGAGGTGCGCTTCGTTACCGAATCAGGAGTTGCCGAGGGTTCCCTCACGGTCCGGCTGCCGGGGCAGCACCGGCACCACCCCGGCGAAACGGACGCCATCGGCCCCGAAGGCAAAGCGGCAGGGCAGCACCTCGACCCCGGCGGCCAGGGCCTCGCGGAACAGCTCTCCATAGCGGGGATCGGCGCTGTCGCCGGGGGCGAAGGCCGTGACGTCCTCGCGGCTGAGGCAGGGGATCAGCAGCGCCCGGGCCCCGGGCAGCACCGCCATCAGATCCTGCAGATGCTTCTGGCCCCGCTCGGTCACGGTGTCGGGGAAGAGGGCCAGGGGACCGTCAGTCCAGGTGGTGTTCTTGATCTCGACGTAGATCGGGCGGGGGTCCGTGGCCCCCTCGCCGGGGGTGAGCAGCAGGTCGATGCGGCTGCGCCCGCCATGGCCGTAGGCCACCTCCGGACGCAGGCCGGCCACGGGGCCCAGCCAGGGCTGCAGCAGACCGGCCTCGATCGTGGCCCGCAGCAGTCGGTTGGGCAGGGCCGTGTTCACGCCCACCCAGCAGTGGCCGCCTGTGGCCGCCGGCACCTCGGCCTGCTCCCAGGTCCAGGCCAGCTTGCGGCTGGGGGACGGATCATGGCGCAGCCGCACCCGGCCGCCGGGACGCAGCACCCCGGTCATCGGGCCGGTGTTGGCGCAGTGGACCGTGACCAGCATGCCGTCCGCCAGCTCCACTTCGGCAAGGAAACGCTTCCAGCGGCGGCGCAGCACCCCCTCCACCAACGGAGCGCAGACCAGCACCGGAGCGTCGACCAGGGGAGCGTCAGACATCGGGGCAGGCCAGGGACCGGGCCATGGTGGCTGATGCCGCCGGCGGCCATCGCCCACAATCCCCCTTTCACCGCCAGCCGATGGCCGAAACACCGTCCCGCAGCGGCAACCTGCGCCGGATCGCCCTGGTGGTGGCCCTGGCCACGGCCCTCAGCAAGGTGGCTGGCCTGGTGCGTCAGCAGGCCATCGCCGCGGCCTTCGGCGTCGGCGCCGCCTACGACGCCTACAACTACGCCTACGTGCTCCCCGGCTTTCTGCTGATCCTGCTCGGGGGCATCAACGGACCTTTCCACAGCGCCATGGTGAGTGTCATGGCCCGCCAGGAGCGGCAGCAGAGCGCCCGCCTGCTGGCGGCCATCAACACGCTGGTGGGCCTGGGGCTGCTGCTGGTCACGGTGCTGCTGGTGCTGCTGGCCGATCCGCTCATCACCCTCGTGGGGCCGGCCCTCAACCGCGAGATCCACGACCTGGCGGTGGTGCAGCTGCGGCTGATGGCCCCGATGGCGCTGTTCGCCGGGCTGATCGGCCTGGGCTTCGGTGCCCTCAACGCTGCCGACGAGTACTGGCTGCCGTCGATCAGCCCGCTGCTGTCGAGCGTGGCGGTGCTGCTGGGGCTGGGGCTGCTCTGGCTGCAGGCCGGCTCCGGCATCGGCAGCGCCTCCTGGGCCTTCTGGGGCGGCGCCGTGCTGGCCATCTCGACCCTGGCCGGGGCGTTGCTGCAGTGGCTGATCCAGCTGCCTGCCCTGGCCCGGCAGGGGCTGGGGCACATCAGCTTCAGCTTCGACTGGCGCCAGCCGGGCGTGGCCGAGGTTCTGCGGGTGATGGGGCCCGCCACCCTGGCCTCGGGGATGCTGCAGATCAACGTGTACACCGATCTGTTCTTCGCCAGCGGCATCGCCGGCGCGGCGGCGGGCCTGGGCTATGCGGGACTGCTGGTGCAGACCCCCCTGGGGATCCTCTCCAACATGCTGCTGGTGCCGCTGCTGCCGGTGTTCTCGCGGCTGGTGGAGCCGCACCAGCGCGGGGAACTGATTCAGCGGATCCGCCAGGGCCTGATGCTCAGCAACGCGAGCATGCTGCCGCTGGGGGCCCTGATGATCGCCCTGGCCGCGCCGATCGTGGCCCTCGTCTATGAGCGGGGCGCCTTTGACGGCCAGGCCTCGCGGATGGTCGGCTCGCTGCTGATGGCCTATGGCTTCGGCATGCCGGCCTACCTGGGCCGTGACGTGCTCGTGCGGGTGTTCTACGCCCTCGGTGACGGCAACACCCCCTTCCGCATCTCGGTGGCGGGCATCGGGCTCAACGCTGTCTTCGACTGGCTGCTGGTGGGCAGTCCGGTTCCGGGCGGTCTGCTGCTGCCCCAGCTCAACTTCGGAGCGCCGGGGCTGGTGCTGGCCACGGTGGCCGTCAACGTGATCAGCGCCGTGCTGCTGCTCGTGGCCCTGCAGCGGCGGCTCGGGGCTCTGCCGCTGGGGGCCTGGAGTCGTGACACGGCTCTGCTCGCCCTGGCCGCCGTGGTCGGGGGCCTGCTGGCCTGGGGCATGGCCCGGGGGCTGCGCTGGCCCGCCGGCCTGGCCGGCCTGCTGCTGCAGACCAGCCTCTGTGGCCTGGGGGGTGCCGCGGTCTACGGCCTCCTGGCGGGAGGTCTGGGGGTGCCGGAGGCCCGCCAGCTGGGGAGGCGGCTGCGGGAGCGGCTGCCCGGGGGCGCCTGAGGCGGCGCGAGGGTCAGTCGACGACCCGCTGCTCGCGCACCTGCAGCGGCATCTCGATGTGGGTGCGTCCCACCATGCGCGGACCGCTCACCGAATAGATCCGCGCCTCGATGCCGAAATCGCGGAAGGCCGTCTCCAGCTCCTGCAGCAGGGCCCGCTCGACCTGGGCCTCGGGATCGACGACCGTGCCGATCAGGCGCTGGCCCAGGCGACCGACCCGCTGACGGACGACCTCGCGGGCATTGGTCACTTCGATGACGAGCATCCGCAGCCAGCGGCAGCTTCTCAGTATCGCCGGGGATCAGCCCACAAAGGGCTGCAGCAGCTCCTCAAGATCGGTGAGCAGCCCGGGCGGCATCAGCCGGGCCAGGGGGAGCCGGGTGCCGCCGCCGCCGATGGGCACCTGCAGACGCTCGACGGCCTGGCGGGCGGCGGCCGCCGCCCCCTGGTCGAGCAGGCCGGCCAGCTCCTCGGCCAGGGGTTGGGCCAGATGGGCATCCCCCAGGTACAGATGCCAGCCGGCCACCTGCAGGTAGATCCGGTCGGCCAGGGCCTGGCTCAGGTCTTCGAGCTCACTGGAGGACAGGGACACGGGATCGGGCGGCGAGGTGGGGTGGGGGAGGAATCGGGCGGGGCCGCTGCTCAGGTGGAGAGCCGCGGCCGGCGGCTGACCACGACGGCCAGATGCAGCAGCAGCAGCGCCGCCCATCCCAGGGAGACCAGCGACAGGTGTTCAAAGGGATGGCGCAGGCCCTGCCACACCCAGAGACCGGAGTTCACAGCAGCGAAGAACGCCGCATGGAGCGCCAGGTTGACCAGGCGTCCCAGGTGCCGGTAGGCGGGGTCCTCGGGATCAGGGGGACCGGACCAGACCAGGGGCATGGTTGACGCTCGGGGGGGTGATGCCCTCAAATTAGAAGCTCAGGCGCTTGTAGCTCAGCGGATTAGAGCATCTGACTACGGATCAGAGGGTCGGG
>JBMOIF010000106.1:0-4407 GCA_049317465.1 Prochlorococcaceae cyanobacterium
AATGGGATTGCCCTGGTACAGGGTGCACACAGTCGTCATCAACGACCCGGGCCGCCTTCTGGCGGTGCACCTGATGCACACCGCCCTGGTGGCCGGTTGGGCCGGATCGATGGCCCTCTACGAGCTGGCCATCTTCGACCCCTCCGACCCCGTCCTCAACCCCATGTGGCGTCAGGGGATGTTCGTTCTCCCCTTCATGGCGCGCCTCGGCGTGACCGGAAGCTGGGGGGGCTGGAGCATCACCGGCGAGACCGGCGTGGACCCTGGCTTCTGGAGCTTCGAAGGGGTGGCCGCCGCCCACATCATCCTGAGCGGCCTGCTCTTCCTGGCCGCCATCTGGCACTGGACCTTCTGGGATCTCGAGATCTGGCAGGACCCCCGCACGGGTGAACCGGCTCTGGACCTCCCCAAGATCTTCGGCATCCACCTGCTGCTGGCAGGTCTGGCCTGCTTCGGATTCGGCGCCTTCCACCTGACGGGCGTCTTCGGCCCCGGCATGTGGGTCTCCGATCCCTACGGCATCACCGGACACCTGGAGAAGGTTCAGCCGGCCTGGGGTCCCGAGGGCTTCAACCCCTTCAATCCGGGTGGTGTGGTCGCTCACCACATCGCCGCCGGCATCGTCGGCATCATCGCCGGCATCTTCCACATCACCACCCGCCCGCCTGAACGCCTCTACAAGGCCCTGCGGATGGGCAACATCGAAACCGTGCTGGCCAGCGCCATCGCTGCGGTCTTCTTTGCCGCCTTCATCGTGGCTGGCACCATGTGGTACGGCAGTGCCACCACCCCCATCGAGCTCTTCGGTCCGACCCGCTACCAGTGGGACCAGGGGTATTTCCGCCAGGAAATCGCCCGTCGGGCCAACACGGCCATCGCCCAGGGGGCCAGCCCTGCCGAGGCTTACGCCGCCATCCCCGAGAAGCTGGCCTTCTTTGATTACGTCGGCAACAGCCCCGCCAAAGGTGGCCTCTTCCGGGTCGGTCCGATGGTCAACGGTGATGGCCTGCCCACGGGCTGGCTGGGCCACATCAGCTTCACCGACAAGGATGGTCGCGATCTGTCCGTTCGCCGCTTGCCCAACTTCTTCGAGAATTTCCCTGTGGTGCTCGAAGACAAGGACGGCATCGTCCGGGCCGACATTCCCTTCCGTCGGGCCGAAGCCAAGTACTCGTTCGAGCAGACCGGAGTCACCGCCACCGTCTACGGGGGCGAGCTCAACGGCAAGACCTTCACCGATCCTGCCGATGTGAAGCGACTGGCCCGCAAGGCCCAACTGGGTGAAGCCTTCGAGTTCGATCGTGAGACCTACCACTCGGATGGCACCTTCCGGAGCTCTCCGCGCGGCTGGTTCACCTTCGGCCATGCCTGCTTCGCGCTCCTCTTCTTCTTCGGTCACATCTGGCACGGGGCCCGCACCCTGTTCCGTGACGTGTTCGCCGGCATCGACCCCGATCTGGGCGAACAGGTGGAGTTCGGCCTCTTTGCCAAGCTCGGTGACCGTTCCACCCGCAGGCTGCCCGAGGGCTATGTGCCTCCGGCCGGCACACCGCTCAGCTGACCTCCACCGAGCACCTCGCCCATGGAAAGCTTCGCCTACATCCTCATCCTTGCCCTGACCCTGGGCACCCTCTTCTTCGCTGTCGCCCTCCGGGATCCCCCCAAGATCGGCAAGTGATGCTTCCCATGCCAAGGCCGGCATGGATCTCCACCACCCCTTCGGGGGTGGTTTTTTTTCGCCGAAGGGTCTGCCCTTCTCAAACAGAGGCTCATTCTTTACACTGAGCGAGGACGATCGTCATGCCCCCTTGCAGTGCCCCTCCTGCCAGCACAGCGACAGCCGGGTGCTTGAGTCACGCTCGGCCGAAGGTGGGCGCAGCGTGCGTCGACGGCGGGAGTGCCTCCAGTGTGAGCATCGTTTCACCACCTACGAACGGGTGGAGACCATGCCCATCGTGGTGATCAAGCGCAGTGGCACCCGGGAGGTGTTCAGCCGCTCCAAGCTGCTCCACGGTCTCCTGCGCGCCAGCGAAAAGACCGGTCTGGAGCCTTCCAGAATCGAGCTCCTGGTCGACGACATCGAACTTCTGCTGCAACAGCGCCAACTGCGCGACATCAGCAGCCAGGAACTGGGCGATCTCGTGCTTCAGCAGCTGCGGCAGCTCAATGAGGTCGCCTACGTGCGCTTCGCATCTGTGTACGGGCAGTTCCGGGGCGTGGGCGACTTCATGGCCACGCTGGCCAGCCTGCAGCAGGACGGCAGCACCCCACCGGAATTGGCGGGAATCGGCTGATAGAGTTGAGGATTGCTGCGCTGATCGGCGGACACCGGCGCAGGTCCTTTCCTCCTGCTTTGCGGCAGGCCGCCCCTCGCCCATGACCGTGACATCCACCTCCAGCACCGGCGCCATCCCCAGCACCGACAGCGACGCGCCCGAAACCGTGCCGACCCCAGCCGTCCTTGAGACCGAGGCCGAGCTTGATGCCGTGGGCTTTGACGAGGAGGAGGAATTCGTGGCCGTGCCTGCCGCAGCAGAAGGACAGCAGGACCGTCGACGCTCCCAGGACGACGTCGGGTTCACCCTCGACGAATTCGCGGCCCTGCTGAGCAAGTACGACTATCACTTCAAGCCCGGCGACGTGGTCACCGGAACCGTCTTCAACCTTGAGCCCAAGGGTGCCCTGATCGACATCGGCGCCAAGACCGCTGCATTCATGCCGCTGCAGGAGGTGTCGATCAACCGGGTCGAAACCCTTGAAGACGTGCTTGAACCCGGGGAGGTTCGCGAGTTCTTCATCCTGACGGAGGAGAACGAGGACGGTCAGCTCTCCCTCTCCATCCGTCGCATCGAGTACCAGCGCGCCTGGGAACGGGTGCGTCAGCTCCAGAAGGAAGACGCCACCATCTACAGCGAAGTCTTCGCCACCAACAGGGGTGGTGCCCTGGTGCGGGTCGAAGGCCTGCGAGGGTTCATCCCCGGCAGCCACATCAGCACCCGCAAACCCAAGGAAGACCTGGTCGCCGACTTCCTCCCCCTCAAGTTTCTCGAGGTGGATGAAGAGCGCAATCGCCTGGTCCTGAGCCATCGCCGCGCCCTTGTGGAGCGCAAGATGAATCGCCTTGAGGTCGGCGAGGTTGTGATCGGCACCGTCCGTGGCATCAAGCCCTACGGTGCCTTCATCGACATCGGTGGCGTCAGCGGTCTGCTGCACATCTCTGAGATCAGCCACGAGCACATCGAGACACCGCACACCGTGCTCAATGTCAACGATCAGATGAAGGTCATGATCATCGACCTCGATGCCGAGCGTGGGCGGATCTCCCTGTCGACCAAGGCCCTCGAGCCCGAGCCGGGCGACATGCTCACCGACCCCCAGAAGGTGTTCGACAACGCCGAGGAAATGGCAGCCCGCTACAAGCAGATGCTGCTGGAACAGTCTGATGACAGCGACCCGATGGGAGTCACGGTCGACTGAGGCCCTTGGCTCATCTGGCACTGGCGGAGCGAGACCTCGGCCAAACCGAAGCCGTCATCTTCGACAAGGACGGCACGCTCTGCCACAGCCAGGCCTATCTGCACGAGCTGGCTCTGGCGCGGGTGAACCACGCCATGACCCTCGCGGGCGGTGGCCCCAGACTCAGGACACTGCTGGAACACATCAGTGGTGTAAGGGATGGACAGCTGGATCCGGCCGGTTCCACGGCGGTTGCCAGCCGCCACGACAACCTGATCTCCATGGCCGCGGCCCTCTGCAGCGAAGGCTGTAGCTGGCATCAGGCGCGGCACTGGGCTGAGCGGGCCCTGGCGGCCGCCGATGCCCAGCTGGCTCCCCAGAAATGGCAGCGCACGCCTCCCACCGCCGGTCTGACCGCATTGCTGGAGCGGTTGAGGTTCCGGGGGGTCCGCATCGCTGTGCTCAGCAACGATCAGAACGCCAGCCTGGAGGCTTTTCTGAGCGGGCATGGGCTGCGTGCTCTGGTGGATGTGGTGCGGGGCAGTGACAGCCCCCCCCACAAGCCTGACCCGGCAGCCGCCCTCCTGCTCTGCCGGCAGCTCGGCTGCCGCCCCGAGGCCACCGGCCTGGTGGGGGATGCCACCGATGACCTGCAGGTGGCGGCCACGGCGGGACTGGCCTGGAGCTTGGCTTACACGGGGGGCTGGCAACCGGCGCCGGTGCTGTCGGGTAGCCACGGACACCTCAGCGACTGGAGCCTGCTGGTTGCGAGGTAGTCTTCCGCCCGTCTGTGTCCTCCCCCATGGGTCGCTACGTCTTCACCTCGGAATCGGTCACCGAGGGGCATCCCGACAAAATCTGTGATCAGGTCAGTGATGCCGTCCTCGACGCCCTGTTGGCCCAGGATCCCGCCAGCCGGGTGGCTTGCGAGACCGTGGTCAACACCGGCCT
>JBMOIF010000107.1:0-4359 GCA_049317465.1 Prochlorococcaceae cyanobacterium
AGCCGTCGAGCAGATCCATGAGCAGCAGCTCCTGGTGCTGCTGCTCGTGCTGCAGGCCCAGCTCGATCAGACCGGCGACGGCCGGTTCGGGGTCAGCGGCCAGCAACTCCTCGAGGGCGGCATCGACCCGGTGGCGCCAGTCGACGATCTCCCGCAGGGGAGGACGGCTGAGCAGTCCCCGCTGGGGCCGGGGATGGCGACTGCCGACGGCCTCGTAATAGCTGTTGAACAGGTGCTGCCAGGGGTCGGGGGCGGGGGACCAGCCCGGCCGGTAGGGCTGCAGCACGAACGTGTCGAAGAACCAGGTGGTGTGAGCCAAGTGCCACTTGGGTGGGCTGGCATCGGCCATTCCCTGCAGCACCAGGTCCTCGGGCTCGAGGGGGGCGATCAGCGCCTCACTATGGCTGCGGATCCGTCGCAGACGATCGACGGTCGCAGGCGATGGGGCCATCCCTCGACGGTGGGGTGCCGGGACCCTAGCCTGCCTGGGCTTGAACGGCAGGCGATGGGCATCACGCGGGGGTTCGTGGGAGCCGTGGGTCACACCCCACTGATCCGGCTGGACCATCTGAGTGAGCTGACCGGCTGCGAGATCCTCGGCAAGGCTGAGTTCATGAATCCAGGCGGCTCGGTCAAGGACCGGGCGGCCCTGGGCATCCTCCAGGCCGCCGAGGCCTCGGGCGTCCTCCGGCCCGGAGGCACGGTCGTCGAAGGCACCGCCGGCAACACCGGCATCGGTCTGGCCCACCTCTGCAACGCCCGCGGCTACCGCTGCGTGATCGTGATCCCCGACACCCAGTCGGCCGAAAAGATCGGGCTGCTGCGCAGCCTGGGGGCGGAGGTGCGCACGGTGCCCGCCGTGCCCTACCGCGACCCCGAGAACTACGTCCACCTGTCCGGCCGCATCGCCGCCGGCATCCCCGGGGCGATCTGGGCGAACCAGTTCGACAACCTGGCCAACCGTCAGGCCCACCACGACACGACAGGTCCGGAGATCTGGGAGCAGTGCGCCGGTCAGCTGGATGCCTGGGTGGCGGCGACGGGCACCGGCGGCACCTACGCCGGCGTGGCCCTCTACCTCAAGTCGTGCTCGCGGGCGATCCGCTGTGTGCTCGCCGACCCCCACGGCAGCGCCCTGTTCAGCTGGGCCACCGGTGGCGGGCTCAGCAGCGAGGGGTCATCGGTCACCGAGGGCATCGGCAACAGCCGGGTGACCGCCAACCTCGAAGGGGCCCCCATCGACGATGCCGTGCGCATCGACGACCAGACGGCGATCGACGTGCTGTACGACCTGCTCTGGCACGAAGGCCTGTTCATGGGCGGCTCGGTGGGCATCAACGTGGCTGCAGCCGTGGAGACCGCCCGGCGGCTGGGGCCTGGGCATCGCATCGTCACCGTTCTCTGCGACGGCGGTGACCGTTACCGCTCGCGACTGTGGGATCGCAACTGGCTCGAAAGCCGTGGGCTGCGACAGCCGGTCCGCAGCGATCGACCTAGCGTCGCCTGAGCCGAGGGCAGATCCCACGCGTGGCCGACGACGACGTCACTCCAGGTCATCTGCTGGCGGGGCGCTACCGCCTGGATGAGCGCCTCAGCCAGGCCGCAGGGTCAGCCCTGTGGCGCGGCACCGACACCGTGGCCGGGGATCTGCCCGTGGCCCTGCGGGTCTGGTGGGACCTGGGCGGGGAGGAGCAGGCCGAGCTGCGGCGGGGGCTGGAGCGGCTGCAGGCCGTCTATCACCCGCAGATTCCACGGCTGGGGGCTGTTCTCAACGAGGACGGCGGGCTCTGGCAGGTGCGGGAATGGGTCGGCGGCCGCAGCTACTGCGACCTGCTGCAGGCCCGGCGTGAGCGGCAGCTGGTGTTCGGCGCCGGGGAGGTGCTGCTGCTGCTGCGCCAGCTTCTGCCGGCCCTGGCGGCTCTCCATGGCCAGGATCTTGTCCACGGCGACATCACCCCGGCCAACCTGCTGCGGCGCGACCGCGATGGCCTGCCGGTGCTGATCGACTTCGGCCAGCCGGCCCCCCTGGGGCGGGAGCCGCTGGCAAGCGGCACCGCCGGTTACGCACCGCCCGAGCAGCTGCGCGACTCGCCGCAGCCCTGGATGGATCTGCACGGCCTTGGGGTCACGGCCCTGGTGCTGCTCAGCGGCGACGAACCGCAGGATCTGCTCGATCCGGTGACGCTGGCCTGGCGCTGGCCACCGGCCCTGGATACGGAGCCGGGTCTGCGGGCCGTGATCGAGCGGCTGCTGCAGCGGGAGCCCGGTCAGCGCTATCGCAGTGCAGCCCAGCCCCTCGAGGATCTGGGCCGGCTGCCCGTGCCGGACAGCACCGGTCCGGTGAGCCGCTCCGACCGCACCGAGGTGCTGGTCCCACCCACCCCCCCCCCGGAGCCACCGGCCCCTGAGGTCGAAGCGGCCGCTGCGCCGGATCCGGAGCCCCCGCCACCGAGACCGGTCCCGCCGCGGGCGACCGCCCCCGCGACCCTGCGGGTCTCGCCCCGGCAGCAGCGCCTGCAGCAACGGGAGGAAGCGGCGGAAGGCCGGTTCTGGCCGGTGGTGCTGGCTCTGCTGCTGACGGGTCTGGTCGGTTCGGCCGTGGGCTGGCTGCTGCTGGGCCGGGGCCGCGTCGGCCCCGCCGACACGGGACTGCCCAACGGCGGCGTCAGCCTGCCGCCGGCGGAGGTGGACCAGCGCCAGCAGCTGGTCAACCGGCTGGCGGCCCTGCAGGTGAATCGCGACTGGTTCCTGACCCTCGTCAACCGCAGCCTCGCCTCCCAGTTCCCGGAACGGGGGGGACGCCCCCCGAGTGACAGCCTTGAAGACGCCCCCGTGCGCAAGGTCTGGAACGACATCGCCCAGGACTGGCTGGTGCGGGTGGAGCAGCTGCCGGTGAGCCTGAGGGAACGGCTGGGCAGCTTTCGCAGCGACGACTGGGACCAGCGCCGCAGCCTGTTGGGCAGGCAGGGCCTGAGCCCGGCGGTGCTCGACCAGCTCGTGGGGGCCAGCACCCGCAGCCTGCTGCCGCCGGGCCTGGCCAACGGGCAACCCCAGGAGCCCTATCGGCAGATCTGGATCGCGGCGGCCCTGCGGGCCCTTGAGGGGCTGCGGGTCGAGAGCCTCGAACCCATCACCGGTGTGGCCCGCGCGACCAGCGCCTCCCTGGAGGGGAACCGGGCGCAGGTGTTCGCCATCCGGGTGCCGGCCGACCACAAGCTGGTGCTGGGCCTGAACGGTTCACCGCTGATGCAGATGACGGTCTTCGCCGCCGACGGCCAGGTTCTCGACGGGGCGGGCCCCCTGCGGGTGGTGAGCCTCGACAAGGTCACCAGTTCTCCCGTGCAGGTGCTGGTCCGCAACGACGGGCCCACCGCCGGCCTGCTGAGCCTGTCGGCCCGGGTGGACCCACCGCCGCCAGCGGCGCCCCGTCCTGCCCAGCCGGAGGCGGCACCGGGCATGCCGGCCACGCCCGCCCCGACATCCCAGACCCCTGCAGGCGAGCAGCCGGCCCCCACCGCCCCTGCCACACCCCCACCGGTCCCGCCCCCAGCCGCGACGCCGCCACCGGCAGCCCCCGCGACACCGGAGAGCTCAGAGCCGCTTCAACGCTGAACGCAGGTCCTTCTCGTCCTGCCGGCGGCGCTCCTCCTGGCGCTTGTCGTGCAGCTTGCGACCGCGGGCGAGGCCGATGCTGAGCTTGATCATGGACCCCTTGAGGTGCAGATCGAGGGGGATCAGGGTGAGGCCCTTCTGCTCAAGCTGACCCCGCAGCCGGTCGATCTCGCGTCGGTGGGCCAGCAGGGTGCGCACCCGCAGCGGGTCGTGGTTGTAGTAACCGCTGGCCTGCTCATGGGGCGCGATGTGCACGTTGTGCAGCTGCAGCTGCCCGTCACGCACAAGGCAGAACCCGTCACGCAGGTTGGCCTTGCCGGCGCGGATGGCCTTGACCTCGGTACCCACCAGGGCGACGCCCGTCTCGAGCGTCTCGAGGATGTCGTACTGGTGCCGGGCCAACCGGTTCTCGGCGAGCAGCCGGCGGGCCTGCAGCCGTTCCTTCGCCTTTGCGGTGCCCTTTGCTCCTCCCTTCGCCGCCACCCGCCGCCACCGCACGTTTGCCCATCATCCCCAAGGCCCGTAGCCTCGGGCCCATGGCCATCCAGTCGTCCTCGGATCCGGGTCACCGACGCGCCGCCACAGCCGGCCCCGCCAGGCTGGTGGCGGCCGAGCCCCTGCCGGCGGAACGCGACGGCGGCCGCGACGAGGGTCTGCGGCCCCGCCGGCTGTCGGACTACGTGGGCCAGCCGGAACTGAAGCAGGTGCTGGGCCTGGCGCTGGCGGCCTGCCGCCAGCGCGGCGAGG
>JBMOIF010000108.1:0-4187 GCA_049317465.1 Prochlorococcaceae cyanobacterium
CACCTGCGGACCAGCCGCACGAAAACTTTGTCTTCCCTGAAGAGGTTCTGCCCCGTGGAAACGCCCTTTGATTCCGGCCTGATCGCCGTCGGCGGCAAGGACCAGGATTCCACCGGCTACGCCTGGTGGTCTGGCAATGCCCGCCTCATCAACCTGTCCGGCCGCCTTCTGGGCGCCCACGTCGCCCACGCCGGTCTGATGGTCTTCTGGGCCGGCGCCATGATGCTGTTCGAGGTGAGCCACTTCACCTTCGACAAGCCCATGTACGAACAGGGTCTGATCCTGTTCCCCCACGTGGCCACCCTCGGCTACGGGGTCGGCCCCGGCGGTGAGGTCACCGACCTCTACCCGTTCTTCGTGGTCGGCGTGCTTCACCTGATCAGCTCGGCCGTTCTCGGCCTGGGTGGTCTGTACCACGCCCTCCGCGGTCCTGAAATTCTCGAGAATTACTCGGCGTTCTTCTCCCAGGACTGGCGGGACAAGAACCAGATGACCAACATCATCGGCTACCACCTCATCCTTCTGGGTGTCGGTGCCCTGCTGCTGGTCTTCAAGGCCATGTTCTTCGGTGGTGTCTATGACACCTGGGCTCCCGGTGGTGGTGATGTCCGCCTGATCACCAACCCGACCCTCAGCCCCGGTGTGATCTTCGGCTACCTCTTCCGCGCTCCCTTCGGAGGTGAAGGTTGGATCATCGGTGTGAACTCCATGGAGGACATCATCGGTGGCCACATCTGGGTGGGTCTGATCTGCATCTTCGGTGGCATCTGGCACGTCATCACCAAGCCCTTCGGCTGGGTGCGTCGCGCCTTCATCTGGAACGGTGAGGCCTACCTCAGCTACAGCCTCGGGGCGCTGAGCTTCATGAGCTTCATCGCTTCGGCCTACATCTGGTTCAACAACACCGCCTATCCCTCCGAGTTTTACGGCCCCACCAACGCCGAAGCCTCCCAGGCCCAGAGCTTCACCTTCCTGGTGCGTGACCAACGCCTCGGTGCCAACATCGGTTCCGCCATGGGCCCCACGGGCTTGGGCAAGTACCTGATGCGTTCCCCCACCGGCGAAATCATCTTCGGTGGTGAAACCATGCGCTTCTGGGATTTCCGCGGTCCCTGGCTGGAGCCCCTGCGGGGCCCCAACGGCCTGAGCCTCGACAAACTCCAGAACGACATCCAGCCCTGGCAGGTGCGTCGGGCCGCCGAGTACATGACCCACGCGCCCAACGCGTCGATCAACTCGGTGGGCGGCATCATCACCGAGCCCAACTCGGTCAACTACGTCAACATCCGTCAGTGGCTGGCCTCCACCCAGTTCGTGCTCGCCTTCTTCTTCCTGGTGGGCCACCTGTGGCACGCGGGTCGCGCCCGTGCCGCCGCCGCCGGTTTCGAAAAAGGCATCGACCGTCAGGCCGAGCCTGTGCTGGCCATGCCTGACCTCGACTGAGGTGATCGCTTCTGCCAACGTCCGACCCCCGCTCCGGCGGGGGTTTTTTCATGGTCGGTCGGGTCGCAGCACCGCCACGATCACCAGCAGCAGCAGCGTGCAGCTCACCACCGTGTAGATCCAGTCGGCATAGGGGGTCCAGAAGCCCATGCTGTGCCTGTGCAGGGAGCCGTGGGTCAGTCTGATGGCCCTGCCGCCAGCCACCGCCGCAGCAGGGGCAGGCTCAGACCGATGACGTTGCTCACGCATCCCTCGATCCGTTCCACCAGCAGCCCCCCCCGACCTTCGAGGGCAAATCCGCCCGCGCACTGCAGCGGTTCACCGCTGGCCACGTACCGCTCGATTTCGCCGGGGCCGATGGCGGCGAACACCACCCGGGTGCTCACCACCTCCAGCCGTTCCCGTTCCCCCTCGGTGCCCCCCACCAGGGCGTGGCCGGTGTGCAGCAGACCCCAGCCGCCGGCCATGCGCCGCCAGCGGGCGATGGCTTCGGCGGCATCGCGGGGCTTGCCGAAGATCTCGCCATCGAAGACCAGCACTGAATCACACCCCAGCACCCCCTGCTGTGGCCGGTCGGGCTCAGCCAGCCGCCCGGCCACGGCCATGGCCTTGGCCCGGGCCAGCCGTTGCACCAGCTGCTGTGGCTCGTCGGCCGTGATGGACGCCTCGTCGACCCCGCTGACCTGGACCCGATGGGGGATGCCGGCCTGCTCCAGCAGGCGTCGGCGGGCCGGTGAGGCAGAGGCCAGCAGCAGCATCGCCATCGACACATCGTCACCGGCCATTGTGTCCCCCTGGCGCAGGGCCCTGCTGCCTAAGGTCGCCCCATGACCGTTTCACCGCTGCTCGATGCCCGTTCCCTGGATCGGGCCCGCGAAGCCCTGTGCTGTCTCCCCTTCCGCCGCGGGTTCTACGACAGTGTCGGCCTGATGCCGTTGGCCAGCCGTCAGGTGGCTGAACGCCCCGACTGGTGCCGCCGGCCCTGCAGCGAGGCCCAGGTGGAGGACCAGTTTCGCTGGCTGATCCGTCTGGGGGTCCTGCGTCGCGAGGTGGACGGCCAGGGGCTGACCCATCGGGTGCGGCTGACCCCCATGGGGCGTCAGATCCTGATGGACTGGCCGGGGGAACTGCCGCCGGCCGGCCCCCTGCGGCGGCTGCGCCACGGGCTGCGGCGTCGCTGGCCCCGGCTGTGACACCCCCCAGGGCACCGTTGATGGTGCTCGGCACCAGCAGCGGTGCCGGCAAGTCGCTGATGACGGCGGCGCTCTGCCGGGTGTTGCTGCGCCGCGGTGAATGCCCGCTCCCCTTCAAGGGGCAGAACATGAGCCTCAATGCCTGGGTGGATGGCGACGGTGGCGAGATGGCCTACTCCCAGGCGATGCAGGCCTGGGCCGCGGGGCTTGAGCCCACTTGCGCGATGAATCCTGTGCTGCTCAAGCCCCAGGGGGACAGCACCAGCGAGGTGATTCTCAATGGTCGGCCGGCCGGCATCGCCCGGGCGGAGAGCTACTACCAGGACTGGTTCCGGCCTGGCTGGCAGGCCATCCGTCGGGGGCTCGAGCAGCTCAAGGCCGACCATCCGGCCGGCCGGCTGGTGCTCGAAGGGGCCGGCAGCCCCGTGGAGATGAACCTCCAGCCGCGCGACCTCACGAACCTGCGGCTGGCCCAGTTTCTCCGCGCCCGCTGCCTGCTGGTGGCCGACATCGAGCGGGGAGGGGTCTTCGCCCAGCTCGTCGGCACCCTGGCTCTGCTGCGCCCGGTCGAGCGCCCGCTCATCCGCGGCATTCTCATCAACCGTTTCCGCGGCCGCCGGGAGCTGTTCGACAGCGGTCGCCACTGGCTCGAGGAGCGCACCGGTGTGCCGGTGCTGGGGGTGATGCCCTGGCTGAACGACCTTTTCCCGCCTGAAGACTCCCTGGATCTGCTCGAACGCCGCCGGCACAAGCCCGGGGCCGAGATCGAGATCGCCGTCCTGCGGTTGCCATCCCTGAGCAACTTCTCAGACCTCGACCCCCTCGAGGCAGAGCCCGGCGTGCGCCTGCGCTGGGTGCGGCCGGGGGAGACCCTGGGCCAGCCCGATGCGGTGCTGCTGCCCGGCAGCAAACGCACCCTCGCCGATCTGGCCCACCTGCGACAGGTCGGTCTCGATGACGATCTGCGGCGGTACGCCGGGGCGGGTGGCGCCGTGTTCGGCGTCTGTGGCGGCCTGCAGATGCTCGGTGTCGAGCTCGATGATCCCGGCGGGTTCGATGGCGCCGGATCCGGACCAGAGCCGGGGCTCGGACTGTTGCCCCTGCGCACCCGCTTCACCGACGACAAGCTCTGCCGCCAGCGGCGGGCCCGCCCCCTCTGGCCGCCGGGGGCGGCGGGGGATCTGGTCGGGTTTGAGCTGCACCGGGGGCGCAGCGAGGTGCTTGATGACCGCCTGGCCCCCCTGGGCGACGAGGCTGGCATCGGCTGGGTGCGGGGGGAGGTGGCCGGCACCTACCTCCATGGCGTGTTCGACGACGGCCCCTGGCGCCGCAGCTGGCTCAACCGCCTGCGCCAGCGGCGGGGCCTGCCCCCGCTGCCGCTGACGGTCGTGGGCCACAGCGTCCAGCGCGAGGCGGTGCTGGAGCGGCTGGCCGATGCCTTCGAGGCCCATGTGCGCTGGCAGGATCTGCTCGCAGGTGAAGGGGGCCGGGGGCATGGATGAACGGCTGATCACCTGGCCGGGGGGGGGGTGTCTGGCGGCGCGGCCTGGC
>JBMOIF010000109.1:0-4182 GCA_049317465.1 Prochlorococcaceae cyanobacterium
TTCAGGTACTAGTGGCAGCAATGTCGTGGGAGTTCAAGTCTCCCCATCCGCATCGTCATTACTCAGTGAAGGAGCCCCTGCAAGGTTTCTTCTGGCGGCTCTGACGCCCACGAGAACGGCCGAAGGGTCAAATTTTGTAATTGTGGGCTGTGGACTGGGGGCGGAATCTTCGTCATCATTTCAAGGTCTCGCCCCGTCCGGTTCCTGCCCCGTGATCGTTCTCAAAATCACCAATGCCTCGGAGCTGGTGGCTTCCAAGGTGGGCAAGTTCCTGGAAAGTCTCACGCCAGACGCCCTCGATGAGGCCAAGGTCGAGGAAGAGGTGCTCAAGAAGTTGGTCGAGAACCTCCGGGTTGAGGGAATCCGCGGCTCGGTTGCCTCGGTGAAGGGCCTCGACCTCTCTCCGGAGGGTCTCACCATGAAGCGTGACCTGCATCTGCGGAAGTTTTCGGAGATCTGAGCCCTGGCTGTTCCCGGTGCCGAACCCCTGAGCTCCCGCCGCAACCCACTGGTGGCCAGGGTGCGTGCCCTGCACCAGCCGCGCGGGCGACGGGAGCAGGGGCTGATCCTCCTGGAGGGCACCCACCTGGTGCAGGAGTGTCGCCGTTGCGGCCTGCAGCCGGAGCTGCTGGTGGCCACCCCCGGCTGGTTGGCGAGCCACGGCAGCCTGGCCGGCGACTGGCCCCGCCAGCCCGTCACCGCCGAGCTGCTCACGGCCATGGCCAGCACCGAGTCCCCGGATGGGGTCATCGCCCTGGTGGCCAGCGCAGCACTGCCATCGCCGCCGCCGCCGCCGCAGCCGGCGACCGCGGGCCTCTGGCTGGCGCTGGACCGCCTCCAGGATCCGGGCAACCTCGGCACACTGCTGCGCACATCCCTGGCCTGTGGCGTCGGGGGCCTCTGGCTGGGAGAAGGTGCCGATCCCTGGCAGCCCAAGGTCCTGAGGGCTTCGGCCGGGGCCTCCCTGCACCTGCCCCTGCAACGCCAGGAGGGGCTGGCCACCCTGGTGTCGTCGGCCCTGACCGTCGGCTGGCAGGTGCTGGCCGCGGTCCGGGAGGGGGGAGAGCCCTACTGGTCCGTTGACTGGCGGGCACCCAGCCTGTTGCTGCTCGGCAATGAAGGCGCCGGACTGGCGCCCGAGCTGCTGGCCCCGGCGGGGGTCCGGCGGGTGTCGATCCCCCACGATGGGCGGGTGGAGTCCCTCAACGTGGCGGTGGCCGGCGGGGTGCTGCTGCTGGAGCGCTGGCGGCAGGTGACCGTCGACAGGGGAGAATCGACGGCAGCTGGGCTGGGTTGTTGACCGTGACTGGACGTTCCGCAGGAGGAGTGGACTTCGATGTGATCGTCATCGGGGCCGGTTACGGAGGGTTTGATGCCGCGAAGCACGCGGCCGACCTGGGCCTCAGTACCGCGATCATCGAGTCCCGCGAGATGGGCGGCACCTGCGTCAACAGGGGCTGCGTGCCCTCCAAGGCGCTGCTGGCCGCGGCCGGCCGGGTGCGTGAATTCGGCGATGCCGCGCACCTGGCGGGGTTCGGCATCACGGCGGGTCCGCTGCAGTTCGATCGCCAGGGGATCGCCGACCATGCGGCCCAGCTGGTGGCCACCATCCGCGGCAATCTCACCAAGACCCTCGAGCGCGCCGGGGTGACGATCCTGCGGGGCGAAGGACGGCTCGAGGGGCCCCAGCGGGTGGCCGTGCGCGAGTCCAGTGGCATCGAGCGCGTTCTCACTGCCGGTGACGTGATCATCGCCACGGGGTCCGATCCCTTCGTTCCACCGGGCATCACCATCGATGGTGAGACCGTCTTCACCAGCGATGACGCCATCCGTCTGACGAGTCTTCCGCCCTGGCTGGCGATCGTCGGCAGCGGCTACATCGGTCTGGAGTTTGCCGACGTCTACACCGCCCTCGGCTGCGAAGTGACGATGATCGAGGCCCTGGATCGCGTCATGCCCACCTTTGATCCTGACATCGCCAAGCTGGCGGCCCGTCGGTTGATCGAGGCCCGAGACATCGAGACCCGGGCCGGCGTGCTCGCCAGCCGCGTCACCCCCGGTCGGCCCGTGACCATTGAACTCGCGGACGCCGCCAGCCGGGAACCCGTCGAGACCCTGGAGGTGGATGCCGTGCTGGTGGCCACCGGTCGTGTGCCGGTCAGCGCCAATCTCAACCTGGCCTCGGTCGGTGTCGAGACCCAGCGGGGATTCATTCCCGTCGACGAGGGGATGCGCGTGCTCGTCGGCGCTGAGCCGGTGCCCCACCTCTGGGCCGTGGGAGATGTGACCGGCAAGATGATGCTGGCCCACACCGCCGCCGCCCAGGGTGTGGTGGCGGTCGAGAACATCGCCGGTGGTCAGCGGCGCATCGACTATCGCTCCATTCCGGCGGCCACCTTCACCCACCCCGAGATCGGCTCGGTGGGCCTGTCGGAGGCGGAGGCTCGTCGCGAGGCCGACGAGCAGGGATTTGAACTGGGCAGCGTGCGCAGTTACTTCAAGGCCAACTCCAAGGCCCTGGCCGAGCTCGAGAGCGACGGCATGCTCAAGCTGCTCTTCCGCCGGGACACCGGAGAGGTGCTCGGTGCCCACATCTATGGACTCCACGCCGCCGACCTGATCCAGGAGATCGCCAACGCCATCGCACGGCGGCAGTCGGTGCGTTCCCTCGTCCAGGAAGTGCACACCCATCCCACCCTCAGTGAGGTGGTCGAGGCGGCCTACAAGCAGGCCGCCCATGCCCTTGCGTCCTGAGGCCAGCGATGCAGATCCGTCGACGCCCCCCCAACCCCAGCGTGCGGGTGGCCCATCTTGAATACGGCATCCACCATGAGGAGGAGGCTCCCCGCCACATCCTCGAGCAGATCGTCTGGGAGAAGGATCGGGAGACGGCCCAGGCCAGGGAGCGGGTTTCCCTGGAGAGCCTCAAGCGGCAGGTGCTGGAGCTGCCGGCGCCGCGGGACTTCGTCGCGGCCCTGCGGGCCTGCTGCCGCCGACCGGCCGTGATCGCCGAGATCAAGAAGGCCAGTCCCAGCAAGGGGGTGATCCGTGATCCCTTCGATCCCGAGGCGATCGCCCGGGCCTACGCCGAGGGTGGCGCCAGCTGCCTGTCGGTGCTCACCGATCGCACCTTTTTTCAGGGTGGTTTCGAGGTGCTGGTGGCCGTGCGCCAGGTCGTGGACCTGCCGTTGCTCTGCAAGGATTTCATACTCAGTCCTTACCAGCTGTACCAGGCCCGGGTGGCTGGGGCTGATGCGGCCCTGCTCATCGCCGCCATCCTCAGCGACCAGGACCTCACCTACCTGTTGCGGGTCGCCCATGGTCTGGGGCTGACGGTGTTGCTCGAGGTGCACGACAGCGAGGAGATGGAGCGCGTCCTGGCGCTGCCCGTCTGGGCCGCGCCGACGCAGGCCGCCCAGACCCTGATCGGCATCAACAACCGCGACCTGACCAGCTTCGCGACCGATCTGGCAACCACCGAACGGCTCATGGCGGTCCATGGCGATGGCGTGCGTCGTTGTGGTGCGCTGTTGGTGGGCGAGTCAGGCCTGTTCAATCGCGCTGACCTTGACCGCGTCCACCAGGCCGGCGCCGACGCCGTGCTGGTGGGTGAAGCACTGATGCGTCAGGTCGATGTGACAGCTGCCCTGGAGGCGTTGATCGGCGGCTGAGGTCCACAGAAAAGGCCCCCGCCGGACGTGGTCCGGACGGGGGCCAGGAAACGGGATGAGGGTGGGGGTCAGACCTTGCGGCTGTAGTACTCCACCACCAGCAGTTCGTTGATCTCGAGTGCCACCCATTCGCGCTCGCACCCGCCGGTGACCCGGGCAGTCATCTTGGCCTTCTCGAACTCAAGATGGGGAGGAATGTTGGCGAGACCAGGGAACTCCAGATTGGTCTCAGCCAGCTTGCGGCTGGGCTTGCGCTCCCGGATCGCCACCACATCGCCTGATCGGCACTGATAGCTGGGGATGTCGACCACCCGGCCGTTCACGGTCACATGACCGTGGTTGACCAGCTGACGGGCCCCTGGAATGGTGGGTCCGAAACCAAGACGGAAACACACGTTGTCGAGGCGTCCCTCCAGCAGCTTGAGGAGGTTCGTGCCGGTGGAGCCCTCCATGGCACGGGCCTTCTTCACGTAGCGAACGAGCTGCCGTTCGGAAATGCCGTAGTTGAAGC
>JBMOIF010000110.1:0-4064 GCA_049317465.1 Prochlorococcaceae cyanobacterium
CTTGGCCTGTTCAAAGAGGTCGCGGACCCGGCTGGCTCCGACGCCCACGAACATCTCGACGAACTCGGAACCGGAAATCGAGAAGAAGGGCACCCCGGCTTCCCCGGCCACGGCCTTGGCGAGAAGGGTCTTGCCCGTTCCGGGAGGGCCCACCAGCAGCACGCCCTTGGGGATCTTGGCGCCCACGGCGGTGAACCGATCGGGGTTCTTGAGGAAGTCGACGACCTCGGTGAGTTCGAGCTTGGCGCCCTCGATGCCGGCGACATCGTCAAAGGTGACCTTGGTGGAGGGCTCCATCTGGACCCGCGCCCGGCTCTTGCCGAAGCTCATGGCCGGGTTGCCACCGCCGGACTGGGCACGACGCAACAGGAAGAACAAGCCTCCGAGCAGGATCAGCGGGAAGAGGAGGCTGACGGCACCCTGCTGCCACATGGGGGTCTGCCGGCTGGGCTGGACGGCGATGTCGACGTTGTGACGCGTCAGCAGGGGGAGCAGGTCGGTGTCAGGGGCGAGGGTGACCTGCGCCCGGACGCCGTCGGTCTTCACAACAAGCGCCGACTGACGGTCAGGGGTGATGAGCACCCGGGACACCTGGTCTCCCTGGACGGCCTCGACGAAGTCGCTGTAGCGCAGCGTGACCGGGAGGTTCGAAGGATCGGGGCGACCCAGGAGAGCTGTGCCCAGGGCAATGACCACCACGACCAGGAGGACGTAGAGGGTGGCATTGCGCCAACGCTTCGGACTGGCCAAGGCCGGTGATTCAGGTGAAGGAATGTTACCCGACCCTGAAGGTCAGGCGGCCCGCAGCACCTCAACCACCGAGCGGAAGGCGAACCACTCAGGGATCTCGTCGCCGGAGCGGAGCATCTGGCGGAACTGGGTGCCGCTGAGCTTGCGGATGTGCAGGCCCCGGGCCTCGGCGGCATCGGCGGTCACGTATCCCTCCTCCTCGGTGTAGACGAGGTTGAGGGACGGCACCGTCTGCATGCCGAGCTCTACGGCATGCTCACGGGCGCGGTTCTGGGCATCGTAGGGGCCATAGAAGTCGTCTCCGGTGAGGGACGATTTGCAGCCCGCCATGTCGCGGCCGATGATGAAGTGGGTGCAGCCGTAGTTCTTGCGGATGATCATGTGCTGCAGCGCTTCGCGCGGGCCGGCCATGTGCATCGAATAGGGCAGGTAGGCCCAGCGGATGCGGGGGTTGTTCAGCTCCGAAGCCAGCCGCTCGTAGGTTTGGAAGCGCACCTCGCCGGCGATGTCGTCGTCCTGGGTGGGACCGCAGGTGGGGTGCACCAGCACCACGCCGCCCTTGCTCACGTTGTTGGCGTCGAGGGCGCGGGTGAACAGTTCGTAGTGGGCGCGGTGGATGGGATTGCGGCACTGAAAGGCCACCACGTCCTCGCCGCTGGGTAGGGAGGCGCGCACCTCGGCTGGCGTGCGACAGGGGAAGACACGCCTGGGCAATTCGAGGCCCTGCACCTGGCCGCCGAGATAGAAGCGGCCGCGCTCGGTGGCGATCATGCGCACGGCGGGATGCTCCAGGGAGGTGGTGCCGTAGCAGCCCTTGGCCTCCTTCACCTTGTCGGGTTCCCAGCGGCTCTCCACCGTGAGCACGGCCAGGTCTTGGCCGCGGTAGGTGAGCAGCAGCCGGTCGCCCACGGCGATGCTGGCGTCGTCGGTGTCGAACACGATCGGCAGACCGAACAGCAGGCCGCTGCTGGTGCGGTGGTGGGCCACCACCGCCTCGTAGTCCTCCTGGTGCATGAAGCCGCGCAGGGGGGAAAAGCCGCCCACCACCAGCAGTTCCACATCGCAGGCGTTGCGGTCGCTGCACTCCACCACCCGGTCCACCCCGGTGCGCACCGTTTCGCGCTGGTCGGCGGCCAGCATCAGATCCACCAGGGATCCCCCATGGGGCTGGATCAGGCCGGGCGCAGCGATCGACATGACCAGCGGGGCAGAAGGGAGAGGGTGATTCTCCCAGACCGTTGCCGCTGCATGGCCCGGCCAGGCCATCAAAAAGGCCCCCGAGCGGGGGCCTGCAGCTGGGCCGGATCGGGCAGCCCCTGGGCGGATCGGATCAGGCCTTCTCGAGGCGGCCGTAGAGCTCACCGGTGATCTTCACGTCCACCGCGGCCTTGGTGCCCATGTCCGTGTCGGAGGGCTGGGTTGCGGAGAACACGCCGGCGAACTCACCGGTTTCGGAGTCGATCTTGGTGATCGAGAAGTTCATGGTGCCGGTGCCGTCCACGTACTGCTTGATGGTTTCCTTGCGCAGCTTCTCGTCGTCACCGGCGGGCACCAGGCCCACGGCGCTGCTGTAGCCGGTGGTGAGGCCGCGGCCCTTGGGATCGAGGAAGTTGCTGGTGCGGTAGCTGGGGGCGCGGTAGGTGCCTTCGAAATCAGTGCTGGTGGAGAGGCTGGTGCCGCTGGCGGTGGCGTCGAGCTGCTTGCTGGCGAAGGTGAAGGGGACCTCCTCACCACCGGGCAGCAGCACGGTGATGGGCTGGAAGTCGATCCCGCCCAGTTCGCGGAAGCGCAGGCCATCGCCCTCGAGGGTGAGGTCGCCGTAGACCGAGTCAAGGCTCGAGGTGTAGCGGGTGAGGATGCGGCCGTCGACGAACTGGGCCTCCTGACGCTTGTTCACCGGCTCGCCCTTCACCGCCACCTTGGAGGGGTGGAAACACATGTCACGCAGCTGATAGCGGGCGTCGCCACTGAGGGCGATGCTGCCGCGGGCGCTCTCGGGAACCGTGGGGCAGTCGTTGGCGAGACCCGTGTTGTGGATGTCGTCGTAGGTGAGGCTGGCACGGTCAACGGCCTTCGCGTCACCGCTGCAGGCCGTGAGCAGGGTGAGGCAGGCCGCCAGACATAGGGCGAAGGCGGTCTGCAGCAGGGAACGCAGGCGACGCATGGGGACCGGGCGATGGCGCTCGCGCGATCGTACATCTCACGTTACGAACGCTGGATAGGATGTCGCGCGTCTCAACATCTGTGATGACGGCCAGCGGCAGCCCCTGGGTCGAGCGACTGGAGCGCTGGAGCCTTGATGCCCAGGCGCTGGCCGCCGAAGCCGGCCAGGACCCACAGCAGCTGCTGTTGCTGCTGCGCAGCATCGAACAGTTGCACAGAGATCTCCAGGACGGACCGTTCCGGGCCAGCCTGCCTTCGGACCGCCGCGGCCTGCACGACCTGCTCCAGTCGATGGAACGCAGCGGCGGCTGGCCTTACATCCCCCGCCTTCAGCTCAAGACGTTCATGGAGCTGCTGGAGGAACCCAGCCCCTCCGTGGCCACGGAGCCCGACGCGCCCGGCACCTGATCCCAGTGATCGGCCACGGCATCGAGCAGCCGATGGGCCAGGGCCAGCTTGGTGCAGGGGCCGATCTCCCTCACTGGACCCCTGGCGTCCAGCAGCCAGCCGACGTTGGTCTCGCTTCCGAAACCGGCTCCATCCGCATCGATCGGATTGGCAAAGAGAAGGTCGCACCCCTTGCGGGCGAGCTTGACGCGCGCCTGGCTGAGCACATCACCCGTGTGGGCCGCAAAGCCCAGCAGCACCTGCCCTGGCGGCCGCCGGGCCACCAGCTGCTGCAGCAGGTCGGGCACCTCCTCCCAGTTGGCGGCATCCGCCAGGTTTTGCTGCAGGACGTGTTTGGGTGCCTTGGCCGGGTCCGGATGGCGCCAGCGCTGGTCGGCCACCGCCGCGGCCATCAGCACCGCGTCGGCGCCGGGGGTGCGCCGGGCCAGGGCCTGCTCCAGGTCGGAGGCACTGACGATGGCCTGACACTCCAGCCCCTCCAGCCAGGCAGGGTTCACCTGCAGGGGGCCGTGGATCAGCACCACCCGGGCACCGCGCAGCCGGGCCGCCTGGGCCAGCAGCACGCCCATCCGACCGCTGGAGGGATTGGAGAGGAACCGGGCCGGGTCGATGGCCTCGCGGGTGGGGCCGGCCGTGACCACCAGGGAGCGACCGACCAGGTCGCGCCCCACCCCCCGTTCCAGAACCGAGGCCGCCGCCAGCTCGAGCAGGGCAGGTTCGACCATCCGTCCGGGGCCGAGCCG
>JBMOIF010000111.1:0-3954 GCA_049317465.1 Prochlorococcaceae cyanobacterium
GAGCCCGTATGGATGGCCGGAATCCCGGCCTTGGCAATGTAACGGATGTTTGCGGGGATTGTGAGAAGGGGTGGTCTGCCGGCCATCAGCGCTCGTGATCGGCGCCATCAGCGCAGCTCGACCAGTGAGGGCAGCTGCCACTGGCCGGAGAGGGCGGCCGCCCTGGGGCCGTAGAGACGGGCCACGAAGAAGAAGGGGCCATCGGGGGCCGGCAGCCAGTTGGAGACCTTGTCGGGGCCGGGGTTGTCGTGCTGCAGATAGATCTCGAGGGAGCCATCGGCCCCCAGCTTCAGCCCCTTGGTGCGATCGCCGATCGAGTAGCGATCGATCGGGTTGGCCACCAGCAGCCGCTGGGGCAGGTTGTACATGGTGATCGACCAGAACTCGCTCACCGGCGGCAGCTGGCCGGGCGGGAAGCGCAGCACCCAGCGGCGGCGACCATCGAGCACCTGGCCATCGGGACCCGTCTGCTGGCTGGCGTAGAGCGCTTCGGCGGTGCTGTTGCCGTAGATGCCGAGCATCGCCCCCATGGAGCGATAGGTGAGGTAATCGCTCCCCAGTTCGTCGCGGCTGCCGAAGAAGCCCTTGGAACTGCTCTGGGTCAGGGCCTTGCTGCGCAGGTTGTCGGCGGCGGCGGCCACCCCGGCTTCGATGGCGGTGCGGGTGGCGGGATCCAGGCTGCTGGGGTCAAAGGGCCGGCCGGGGCCGATGCCGATGCGGGCGAAGCGCTCCATCATCGGCCGCTCGCTCGGCACGGTGGGCATGAACGGCAGCAGGGCATTGAGGTACGAGATGAAGCCGATGCCTTCGGCCTTCTGCCCGTCCCAGGCGGGCCAGTTCACCGGTGCTGCCGGCCGGGGCGGCGGGCTGCCGGTGAAGCGGGAGAGGGGGATCAGCTGGTATTGCGCCTGCAGTCTCTGCAGGGCCGGGATGTCGTCGGGTCCGTTGAGCTGGGTGCGGGTGAGGGTGCCCACGATGTCGGTTTCGGACCGGAAGACCCTGGTGATTCCCGGGGGCACCGTGCCCTTCCAGCGGGGGCCGGCGAACAGATAGGTGCCGGCCTCCCGGCCCGTGGTGCGCACGCCGGTGTAGGCGAAGTTGTGGGTGTACAGGTCGAACCACTGGTTCACGTAGTAGCGGGGGGCCGGCACCGCCGGCAGCTTCAGCACGATCGGCTCGGCCCGCAGATCCAGCCACGCCCAGGAGTAGGGGGTGTCGTTGTTGGGGGTGACGATGTCGCTGTCGGCCGGGGTGGCCGAGCGGCTGTAGTGGCGGAAGCGGTTGAGGCCGCCCACATAGCCCGGAAAAGCCCTGTTCTGGGTCTGGTTCCAGAAGGTCTGGTACCCCTGCAGGGGGGCATAGGCGTAGAGCCAGGCCTCTTCGGCAATGGTCCTGGCGTCGGCGACGGCCGTTGCATCGGCGACCTGGGCCGTGGGTTGGATCGGCTCGATGTCGTTGAGCTGCCAGGTCTTGCTGAAGTAGGGCTCGGTGGGGGCGTAGAAGCGGAAGTAGGCGAACCAGCCCTTGCCTGGGGTGGTCTGGATCCAGTTGCCGGCGCCGGCCGGTTTCTGCGGACCGAACCAGACGTCGACCGAGCCGTCGGCGTTGCTCACCAGGTCGGGTCTGCGGGAGCTGAGGTCGGCGGCCCCCTGGGGGGTGACCAGTGGACCGCGGGTGAGGTTGTCGTAGAGGGTGATCGACCAGAACTGCTTCACCGGCGCACCTGCCGGCACGCGCATGCGGTAGGTGCGGCCGCCGTCGAGCCACTGGCCCCGGGCGTCCTTGGAGGCCTCGAGGTACACCTGGCCGAAGCCCACGATGCGCCCCTGCATCCCCACCGACATGCCGATCGCCTCGTAGAACCACGAACTGCGTTCGTCGAACTGCACCCGGCGTTTGTCGGGGGATTCCTGGTCGAGGTCGAACATCACCGCGTACTCCCAGTGCTTACCGGGGTAGACCGTGGCGCCGGGGATGCGCTTGTCGTAGGCGATGGTGCGGGCCATCAGGTCGCCCAGCTGGGCCGCTTCGCCGAGGATCCGCTCCTGGCGGGCATCGGGGTTGAAGGGCTGGCCGGGGCTGATGCCGAGGGGCGCCAGCATGCCGAAGATCATCCGGTCGCGGGGCGCCACGGGCTCGTTGGTGTAGAGCTCGCTGAGCAGGCGCCAGTAGGCGAGATCGGTGGGCTGGGCCGACTGCCAGGGGCGGCCCGCCACCTCTTCGAAGCGGCTCACGGGCGGATTGGCCCGCTGGTTCCAGCCGTAGAGGCGGTGCCGGCGCACGGTGGCCTCGGCCACGGCCTTGTCGGGCGCCAGGCCGCGGGTGCCGAACCAGATCTGGTTGCTGGGGGAGCGGAAGATGCGGTAGCCGGGGGCCTGCACAGCCGCAGCGCCGGGGGGAAGGATCAGATACCTGCCGCCTGCCCCCTTGTCGGGGCCGGTCTGGCCCATGTCGGTGATCGGCTGCTGCCAGATGTCGAGCACGCCGCCGGCGGTGAGCCCGGCCGGCACCTCCACCACCAGCGGCCCCTGGGCGGCCAGATCCCAGAAGCTGAAGGCGTAGAGGGTGGTGATGTTGGGGGTGAGCATCCCTGCCTTGTCCTGCAGGGTGCGGTAGAGCAGCACGTCGCCGTTGCGCACGCCCATCGTGCGGGCCTGGGCGTCGTAGAGGGCCTTGAAGCCCACCGCCGGCAGCGCCCACAGGTAGGCCTGGGTGGCGCGCTGGCGATCGAGCTCGTCGTACAGCCGGCTGGCGGTGGCGGCGGTGGGGTAGCCGTTGTCCAGCTCCAGGCGTCCGAGGGCCGGGGTGTCGACCGTCGTGAGGCCGCCGGTCTGGGCCAGGGCCGTGGCGGGCCCGAGGGCGAGCAGGCCCAGGGCCAGGCCCCGTTGAACAGCAGAGACGACTCTCACCATGCGCCTGGTCTGATCGGCAACTTCCGGCAATCTGGGCGCTGGGGGCTGAACTGTCAGCAGGGTCCGCGCCGCCTTAGGTTCTGGGGGATCTCTGCGGAGCACGCGGTGGCCGCCTGGTGGCAGCGCTGGAATTTCGTCGAGATCGCCCGGTTGGAGCGCGAACTCTGGGATGCCTTCGAGCGGGGGGAGCCGATCGAGCAGCTGGTGAACGACTGCGAGCCGGGCCTGCGGCGCGAGGTGTGGACCCGCACCGCCGCCCGCATCCGCCGGATTGAACAGACGATGCGGGACCGGGTCAGACCCGGATCCAGTCGGTGACCCCCCCCGGGCGGTCGATGAGCTCGATGCCCTGCTCGCGCAGTTCGTCGCGGATGCGGTCGGCATCGGCGTAGCGGCGTTCGGCCTTGGCCTGGCGGCGTTCCTCGATGCGGGCCGCCAGGGTCTGGTCGAGGTCGGCATCGGCCGCTGCCTCGGCCTCGTGCTGCAGCCCCAGCACCCCCGCCAGCTCGTGCAGCAGCCGCCAGCGGCCCTGCAGCGGCGCCCCCTCGGCGGCCGCGGCGGTGTCGCCCCGCTCGAGCCGGCGGGCGAGGGACCGCAGGGGGCGGGCCAGGTCGAACAGCACCGCCAGGGCGGCGGCGGTGTTGAGGTCATCGTCCATGGCGGCGACGAAGCGGTCGCGGGTGTCGACCAGGTCGGGGTCGCTCCCCTCGGTCTCGCCGGTGGCCGGCCAGCCCAGCTGCACCCCCAGGCCCAGGGCCGCCGCCAGGCCCTGCCAGCCGGTGGCGGCGGCGGCGAGGGCGTCGGCCGTGAAGTCGAGCGGCTTGCGGTAGTGGGCCTGCAGCACGAACAGCCGCAGGGTCATGGGCGTCACGCCGCTGTCGAGCAGGCCGCGGATGGTGGTGAAGTTGCCCAGCGACTTGGACATCTTGGTGCCCTCGACGTTGACCATGCCGTTGTGCAGCCAGTAGCGGGCCAGCGGTTGCCCGGTGGCCGCCTCCGACTGGGCGATCTCGTTCTCGTGGTGGGGAAAGATCAGGTCGGC
>JBMOIF010000112.1:0-3929 GCA_049317465.1 Prochlorococcaceae cyanobacterium
TACGGCTGGGTGCCGATGTACCCCAGCGGCTGGTGGAGCTGGACCTTCGCCGCCACCGACGGTCCCCGCTACCGCCAGCCCCGTCCCGAACGGGCCGCCGCCGTGGCCGCCGGCTGCGACATCTGGAGCCCCCGCTGGCAGCACGGCGGCTTCGAGGCGGTGCCGGCCGCCATCGAACGGGCCCTGGAGGACTGACCGATGGCGCACCACGGTGGCTTTCTCGATGACGGCGGCGTGTTCATGGGCGCCCGCCGCGACCCGGCCGGCTGCTGCGTCGGCCTGTTCGGCGTGCCCTACGACGGCACCACCTCCTTCCGGCCCGGCACCCGCTTCGGGCCCGCCGCCATCCGGGCCGTGAGCGAAGGGCTCGAGACCTACGACCCGCAGCTCGACCGCGACCTGGCCGATGTGGCCTACGCCGACCTGGGGGCGGTCGACAGTCCCCACGGCGCCCCCGAACCCGTGATCGAGGCCGTGCGCCAGGCCACCGAAGCGGTGCTCGACCTGAACCTCCGGCCGCTGATGCTGGGTGGGGAACACTCGATCAGCAGCGGCGCCGTGGCGGCGGTGGCGGCCCGCCATCCCGACCTGGTGCTGCTGCAGCTCGATGCCCACGCCGACCTGCGCGACAGCTGGCTGGGAAGCCGCCACAGCCATGCCTGCGCCATGCGCCGCTGCCTCGAGGTGCTGCCCAGCGGCACGCTGCTGCAGCTGGCCATCCGCAGCGGCACCCGCGACGAATTCGCCGAGCTGCGCCGCGAACGGCGGCGACTGGAACTGGACCAGCTGCCGGCAGCCCTCGAGGCCGTCGCCGGGCGGCCCGTCTACCTCACGGTCGACCTCGACTGGTTCGATCCGGCGGTGCTGCCCGGCACCGGCACCCCCGAGCCCGGCGGCTTCGTCTGGAACGACTTCGCCCGGGTGGTCCATGCCCTGCAGGGGCAGCACCTGGTGGCGGCCGACGTGGTCGAACTGGCCCCCGCCCTCGATCCCAGCGACGTGAGCAGTGTGCTGGCAGCCAAGGTGGTGCGCAGCCTGATCCTCAGCCTCGCGGCAGCCCCAGGCCCATGAGGGGCAGCTGGGACCCCTCGGGGGGTTCACCGGCGGCCCCGCCATCGGGCAGCTGCGGCAGCCGCGGAGCGCTGGCCGTCCAGTGATGGCAGCTCAGATCGGCGGTGAGGTCAGGGTGCAACGCCAACCGCCGCAGCCGGCACCAGGCGAGGGAACCGGCGGGGTGACAGTGGCGGCAGGAGCGACAACTGGGTCGCGGGGCCATGGCGGAGGCCGGGGGATGGCGCTCAACGTAGGGAGCCCCATCGACAGGGCCAAGGGTGGAGCACCGAATCAGCAGGTTCTTGACTGATTCCCTACCCGTTGTCTACCAAATCTCCATAGGATCCCGCGACCTGCCTGCCCTCGATGCATCGCACCCCCCTGCATGAGGCCTGCCGCGAGGCCGGCGGCCGCCTGGTGCCCTTTGCCGGCTGGGAGATGCCGGTGCAGTTCGCCGGGGTGATCGCCGAACACCGGGCCGTGCGCGAACGGGTGGGAGTGTTCGACATCTCGCACATGGGGGTGCTGCGCCTGCGCGGCGACGACGTCAAGGGCGCCTTGCAGACCCTGGTGCCCAGCGATCTGCAGCGCATCGGCCCCGGCGAGGCCCAGTACACGGTGCTGCTCAATGACGCGGGCGGCATCCGCGACGACCTGATCATCTATGACCGGGGCGTGGTCGATGGCACCGCCGAGGTGGTGACGGTGATCAACGCCGCCTGCGCCGAGGCCGACACCACCTGGCTGCGACAACAGCTCGAACCCCAGGGCATCACCATCGACGACCGCAAGGGCGACGGGGTGCTGCTGGCCCTGCAGGGCCCCGAGGCGCCGGCGCTGCTCGAACGCCTCTGCGGCGAGAGCCTGGCGGGTGTGCCGCGCTTCGGGCACCGCGACCTGACCATCGACGGCGCCGCTGTGTTCGCCGCCCGCACCGGGTACACCGGTGAAGACGGCTTCGAACTGCTGCTGGCCCGTGATGCCGGCATCGCCCTGTGGCGGCAGCTGCTGGCCGAAGGCGTCGCCCCCTGCGGCCTGGGGGCCCGCGACAGCCTGCGGCTGGATGCGGCGATGCACCTTTACGGCAGCGACATGGATGCCGCCACCAGCCCCCTCGAGGCCAGCCTGGGCTGGCTGGTGCATCTCGAGATGCCCCACGACTTCATCGGCCGCGAAGCCCTCGAACACCAGACCGCCGAGGGTGTCGGCCGCCGGCTGGTGGGGCTGGAGCTGCAGGGTCGGGCCATCGCCCGCCACGGCTACCCGGTGCTGCACGAGGGGGTCGTGGTGGGCGAGGTGACCAGCGGTGGCTGGTCGCCCACCCTCGAGCGGCCCATCGCCCTGGCCTACGTGCCCACGGCCCTGGCCCGCCTCGGCAGCAGCCTGGCGGTCGAGATCCGCGGCCGCCAGGAACCGGCAACGGTGGTGCGGCGGCCCTTCTACCGCCGCGGTTGAAGCGCCTCAGAGCAGGGTCACCAGGCCGCTGCCGATGTCGGCATAGGCACCGATGATCTGCAGGCGGCCGTCGGCCTCGGCGGTCCGGAGCAGTTCACTGCGGCGGCCGAGGTCGGCGGCGACGCGCCGCACGTTGGCCTGCACCGCCAGGGTGAGGTCATCACCGCCGGGAAGCCCGGCACGGATGGGCGCCAGCAGCTCCTGCAGCAGCGGCGTGAGCGGTTCGCGACCCAGGGCCGCACGCACGGCGCCGCAGTCGCTGTGGCCCAGCACCACCACCAGGGGGATGGCCAAAAGCCCCACCGCGTATTCGAGCGACGCCACGGCTTCGGCAAAGGCGGTGTTGCCGGCGCTGCGCACCTGAAACAACTCGCCCGAACCACAGGCGAACAACCAGCCGGGGTCGACCCGCGAATCGGCGCACGACAGCACGGCGGCAAAGGGCCGCTGACCCTCTGCCAGTGCCAGCGGATCGATCTGGCAGTTGTCCTGCCAGAGGCGGGCCAGCCGCTGCATGCGCTGGCCGGGGTCGTCGGCAGCGCGGGCGGCGGTCCAGGCCTGCACGAAACGCCCGTTGCCCTGCTTCAGACGGGTGAGGGCATCCGCCGGCGTGCACACCAGCAGACGGGCCTGCAGGTCAGCGGGATCAGGGCTGCCGACGGCCCGCGCCGGTGCTGGAGCGACCAGGCCCGTGGCACCCCCGACGCAGGCGAGGGCGGCACCCAGCAGCAAGGGCCGTCGGTTCATGGCAACACGGGCGGCAGCATGGAGGTCCATCGTCGGTGGCCGTCCCCCAGGGGGCGCCATGGGAAAATCCGCCATTCAGAAGCGGTTCACCATGCGCAGCCACGGGTGCGGCGACCTGCGCGCCGACCATGCCGGCCACGACGTGCAGCTGTGCGGCTGGGTGGACCGGCGGCGGGACCACGGCGGTGTGATCTTCATCGACCTGCGCGACCGCAGCGGCACCGTGCAGATCACGGTCGATCCCGACCGGGCCGACGCCTTCGCCGTGGCCGAGCACCTGCGCAACGAAACGGTGCTGCAGGTGAGCGGCCGCATCCGGCCACGGCCTGCCGAGTCGGTGAACGAACGGCTGTCGACGGGGGCCATCGAGGTGCTGGCCAGCGGGCTGGTGGTGCTCAACGAGGTCAGGGGCACCCTGCCCTTCCCGGTATCGGTGCACGACGAGGAGAACACCCGCGAGGAGCTGCGCCTGCGCCACCGCTACCTCGACCTGCGCCGCGAGCGCATGGGCCGCAACCTGCGCCTGCGCCACGCCACCATCAAGGCCGCCCGCGGCTACCTGGAGGGGGAGGGCTTCATCGAGGTGGAGACCCCGGTGCTCACCCGCTCCACCCCCGAGGGCGCCCGCGACTACCTGGTGCCCTCCCGGGTGTGCGGCGGCGAGTGGTTCGCCC
>JBMOIF010000113.1:0-3918 GCA_049317465.1 Prochlorococcaceae cyanobacterium
CTCCTCAAATGCCTCCGCCTTCACCAAACGTCTCAGAGACGACTTTGGCCTGTGTGACAATGGTTTCAGGCGGAACGCTGGTGGTCAGCCAGACATTGCCACCAATCTGAGATCCTTTGCCGATGCTCACACGACCGAGGATCGTTGCGCCGGCATAAATCACGACGTCATCCTCCACAATCGGATGGCGGGGTTTCCCCTTCACCAGAACACCATGCTCATCCTCGGGGAAGGATTTCGCGCCCAGCGTGACAGCCTGGTAGATGCGCACCCGTTTGCCGATCACGGCAGTTCCGCCAATCACCACACCTGTGCCATGGTCGATGAAGAAGCTCTTCCCGATCACCGCTGCTGGGTGAATATCCACACCGGTGGCCGAATGGGCGCTCTCCGCAATGATCCGCGCCACCAGTGGAGCGCCAAGGCCATGCAGAACATGGGCGAAGCGATGAAATGTGATGGCCTTGAAGCCCGGGTAACAGACCAGCACCTCGTCGAGACTCTCTGCCGCCGGATCCCCCCGGTAGGCGGCATCCAGGTCTGAATCGAGCAGCCTGCGAATCTGCGGCAGTCGGGCCGCGAACTCTCGCGTGATGCGATGGGCCCGATCGCACAGCTGCTCCGAGGCCAGGTCCGCGCAAGACCGTGCTCCGTTCTGATCGCCTCTGGCGTGTTCCGGATCCGCTTCAGTGTCTGGTGGCTCCGGGCGGGTGGCGAGCTCGATCTGGATCTGGTCGCGCAGCGTCCGCAGGCAGGTGTCAAGGGTGTGCCCCACGAAGTAGTCCGTGCTGTCCTGAGACAGGGCCTGACCAGGTTGCCGGACGGCCGGCAAGGCCAGACGTTGGGGGAACAGGGCCGCAGACAGATCGTCGATCACAGCGGTTAGCACTTGTCGCGAGGGCAGCGGCATGGGTTGAAGCGATGAACCTCCAGCCACGGCGGGACGTTGCCTCAGCTCCCGCAGCTGGCTGACGACGGAGGCGAGATCCCACCCCTCCTGGCTCATGGCACGAGGCCCTGCTCGTTGAACACGCCCTCGAACAGGGCGGTACTGAGATAGCGCTCTCCGGAATCGGGCAGCACCACCACGATCGTTTGGTCGGCAAAGACCTCGTCCCGGGCCAGGCGGGCCGCTGCCGCCACCGCGGCGCCGCTGGAGATGCCAGCCAGGATGCCTTCCTGGCGAATCAGCCGACGCGCAAACTCCATGGCTTCGGCGCTGCCCACCTGCTCCACCCGATCGACAAGGCTGAGGTCGAGATTGGCCGGCACAAAGCCGGCCCCGATTCCTTGAATCTTGTGGGGACCGGGCTGGACGGGTTCACCGGCCAGGGTCTGGCTGATCACCGGACTTTCCAATGGCTCCACGGCCACCGACAGCAGCGGCTTGCCCAGGGTGTGTTTCACATAGCGGCTGACGCCGCTGATCGTGCCGCCGGTGCCGACACCGGCCACCAGCACATCGAAGCGCCCTGCCGTGGAAGCCCAGATTTCAGGCCCCGTGGTGTCGTGATGGATCTGGGGGTTGGCGGGATTGGCGAACTGCTGCAGCAGCACGTAGCGCTGGGCATCGGAAGCGGCGATCTCCTGAGCCTTGGCGATCGCACCCGGCATGCCCAGATGTCCTGGGGTGAGAACCAACCGCGCGCCGTAGGCCGCCAGCAGCTTGCGCCGCTCCAGGCTCATCGTCTCCGGCATCGTCAGCGTGACGGGGATGCCGCGGGCCGCCGCCACGAAGGCCAGGGCGATGCCGGTGTTGCCGCTGGTGGGCTCGACGATCTCCTTGCCCTCTCCGAGCAGACCCTCCTTCTCCGCCTGAGCGATCATTGCCGCGCCGATGCGGCACTTCACCGAATAGGCAGGATTGCGACCCTCGATCTTGGCGTGGACCGTGGCGCGGGCCTCGGGTCCCAGCACCCGATTGAGACGCACCAGAGGGGTGTGGCCGATCGACAGGCTGTTGTCATCAAACGGAGGGATCGCCTGTTCCACAGCTGTGGGCCGAGGGTCCTGAGCAACGGTCGCGGTCAAGGTGGCGAGGCAACGCTTGCCTCTCCTGCTAGCCCCTGAACCTGGGACTGTGGTGTGGTTCTGAGCACACCAACCGATCCAACCGGAATCAGATCGAGCACAGAAGCTCTCCCCTGATGCCGCAGCTACTGACCCGTGTCATCTCACGCAGGGGTTGAACGCTGAACGAACCGCAGGATGAACAGGTTGCTCCCGGAGCCTGGAAATGAGTGAACGCACCGCGATTCTTGAGGCCAATCAGCGTTACAGCCAGACGTTCGGCGCCAGGGGAGACCTGCCACTACCCCCTGCCCGCAGGATCGCCATTCTCACCTGCATGGACGCCCGCCTGGATCCGGCCGCCTATGCAGGCTTGCAGGAGGGGGATGCTCATGTGATCCGCAACGCCGGCGGTCGAGCCAGCGATGACGCCATCCGCTCCCTGGTGATCTCCTACAAGCTGCTGGGCACGCAGGAGTGGTATGTGATCCATCACAGCAACTGCGGTATGGAGTTCTTCAGTGATGCCGGCATCCGTTCGCTGCTCGCCAGCAGTCTGGAGACGGCCGTGCTGGGAGCCAATGGATTCACCGATGTTGGCGAGGGCCCGGGTTCAACAGCTGGCGATTTCTTCAACTGGCTCACGATCAGTGATCCACGTCAGAGTGTGATCGACGACGTGCGCCGTATTCGAGAGCATCCCCTTGTGCCGAACCGCATCCCCATCCATGGATTCATCTATCAGGTGGAGACTGGAAAGCTGGTGGAGGTCGAGGAGGCCACCGCCCTGGGTGCTCCCAGCTAAGGTTGTGCCTTGAGCTAACAGGCGATGTGGTTGCGGTGACAAATCCCGCATCATCAGCTCTCTAGCATCTCCGGGCTTATTCATTTGCTTGCCTATCTGGCCTTCAAATCCTGGCCAGCTGGCACCAATCCCATGACACAATTCGCTTTCTCGAGCCGTCATCTGCTCGGATTCGGCACAGGACTTGCGCTTGCGATCCTGCTTCCCCTGGCCTCCGCCACCCAGGCAGCCAAAGCCGGTGTGGTCAAACTGATCACCCCTGAGCAGGCCGCAGCCGGCGTGGGTAGTGGTCAGTGGAAGATTCTCGACGTTCGACCTGTGCCTCCACTGGATTACATCAGTGGCCATCTCCCGAACGCCGTCCACATTTCAGAGCAGGCGTTCCGCGGCCCCAACGGAAAGTTGCCCTTTCAGATCTGGCCTGCGCGTGACCTTGCCACTCTGCTGAGCAAGGCAGGCATCTCCAACAACGACAAGGTTCTTGTCTACTCCGATGGCACCAATGTTCTGGGGGCATCACTGGTGGCCTATATCCTTGAAAAAAGCGGTGTACCCACCATTGGCATCCTTGATGGGGGCTTCTCGGCCTATAAGGCCAATGGTCAATCTGTGACCAAGGTTTTTCCCACTTACAACGCCGGCGTGTTCAACGCCAAGACGGTCCCGGGTCTGGCCATTTCCTTGAAGGAGGTGCTCGAGCTTGTTGGCAAACCCAATGTCGTGATCGTTGACCCCCGTCCAAAACCCCTGTTCGAGGGAACGGAGCAGACTTTCATCCGTAATGGGCACATACCAGGAGCCATCAACATCACCTGGCAATCCGTAACCGAAGCCAACAATCCTGAGGAGGCGCTCAAGAATCCCCACAAGCTCAAGTCGATTGATGCACTCCGCCAGCTCTTTGTCAGCAGGGGTGTGACTCCTGACAAAACCGTGATCGTCTCGTGCAGCACAGGCCGCGAAGCCAGTCTGCAATACATCGTGCTCAAGCACCTTCTCGGTTACCCCAATGTCCGCATCTATGAAGGCTCCTGGACTGAATACAGCGCCACGAACAATCCGGTGCAGACAGGTCCCGAAACACCGCTGAAGAACTGAGCGGG
>JBMOIF010000114.1:0-3896 GCA_049317465.1 Prochlorococcaceae cyanobacterium
CACCTTCCTCGCCATCAAGCCCGACGGGGTGCAGCGGGGCCTGGTGGGCGAGATCATCGGCCGCTTCGAGCGCAAGGGCTTCAAGCTCGTGGGCCTCAAGCAGCTCATCCCCAGCCGCGACCTGGCCGAGACCCATTACGGCGTGCACCGCGAGCGACCGTTCTTCGCCGGCCTGGTGGAGTTCATCACCAGTGGCCCCGTGGTGGCGATGGTGTGGGAAGGCGATGGTGTGATCGCCGCCGCCCGCCTGATGATCGGTGCCACCAAGCCCCTTGAGGCGGCCCCCGGCACCATCCGTGGCGACCTGGCGGTGAACATCGGCCGCAACGTCATCCATGGATCGGATGCCGCCGAGACCGCCACCTTCGAGATCGGTCTCTGGTTCCAGCCCAGCGAGCTGAGCGACTGGACCACGGCCGATCAGGGCTGGCGCACGGAGGGCTGAGCCGGCAGCTCCCGGAATCGGTTCCAGCGGAAGGGCCTCAGGTCGGCAGCCACTCCCAGCACCGAACCTGCGGTGAGTTCGGCGCTGATCGCCGCCAGCAGCACACCGTTGCGGTGGTGGCCGGTGGCGAGCCAGAGGCCGGGAATCGGGCTCTCCCCCAGCAGGGGCGCCTCGTCGGGGGTGCAGGGGCGAAAGCCCCACCAGCGTTCCATCGGCGGCCAGCCGGCGGCTTCGGGCAGCAGGTCGGCAAGGCCCGCCTGCAGTTGCCGCTGGCCGGCGGGGGTGAGGCCCTCACTGAAGCCGGCCTCCGGTTCGCTGGTGGCGCCGACCACCACCAGGCCGTCTTCCCGCGGCACCAGATACGTGCCGGGGCCGAACACCACCCGCCGCAGGGCCTGCCGCGGCGCCTGCAGCGACAGCATCTGCCCCTTGACCGGAAACACCGGCAGCTCCGGCAGCAGCCGGGCGCTCCAGGCGCCGCAGGCCAGCACCGCCCGCCGGGCCGTGAGGGTGTGGCGTTCGCCCTCGGCGGTGCGCAGCCGCACCCCCTGCAGGGCACCATCGCCGGCCCTGTCGAGACCCTCCACCTCGGCTCCTTCGAGGAATCCCACCCCCAGACGGCTGCAGGCCCGCTCCAGGGCCCGCATCAGCTGCCGGCGGTTGTCGATCTGGCCGTCCTGGCGGAACAGCAGGCCGGCGGTCCAGGCCGGTGCCAGTCCCGGCAGTTCCCGCTCCAGCCCGTAGCGGTCCAGTGGTTCTCCGAACGCCGCCGTGGCGAAGCTGTCGCGGTCGGCCGCCGTCGGAAACGGCACAACGATGCCGCAGGGCCGCAGGCCGCAGGGCAGGCCGCTGTCGGCTTCGATGCTGGCGACCCAGTCGGGCACAAGGTCCAGGCTGCGCTGCCCCAGGGTCAGCAGCGGCCCCTGCAGGCCTTCGGCGTGGGGTGCCAGCATGCCGGCGGCCACGAAGCCGGCGGCTTCGCTGCGTCGACGGCTCAGCACCTGAACGGTCTGCCCCCGGCGGGCGAGGGCATGGGCCACCGCCAGGCCCATCAGCCCGCCACCCAGCACCAGGATCGCTGCCTGATCGTTGCCGCCCATCGCCCCAGGGGTCATGGCCCCATGCTCTCAGTCAGCCCCATAGGATCGGCCGGCGAGGGGCGACGCCACGATGACGGGGGCCAGCACACCATCAGCCGACTGGGAGGCCGTGATCGGCCTGGAGACCCACGTGCAACTGGGGACCGCCAGCAAGATCTTCGCGCCGGCCTCCACGGCGTTCGGCGATGACCCCAACACGCACATCGACCCGATCGTGATGGGGCTCCCCGGCACCCTGCCGGTGCTCAATCGCCGGGTGCTCGAGTATGCGGTCAAGGCGGCCCTTGCCCTGAATCTGCACATCGCCAGCCACAGCAAGTTCGACCGCAAGCAATACTTTTATCCCGATCTTCCCAAGAATTACCAGATCTCCCAGTTCGACGAACCGATCGCCGAGGATGGCTGGATTGAGGTTGAGGTGGCTGAAAAGGGCAAGGACACCTACCTGAAGCGCATCGGCATCGAGCGCCTGCACATGGAGGAAGACGCCGGCAAGCTGGTGCATGCGGGCAGTGACCGGCTGGCCGGCAGCACCCATTCGCTCGTCGACTACAACCGTGCCGGTGTGGCCCTGGCCGAGATCGTCAGCAAGCCCGATCTGCGCACCGGCCGTGAAGCCGCTGAGTATGCCGCCGAGATCCGCCGCATCATGCGCTACCTGGGGGTCAGCGACGGCAACATGCAGGAGGGATCCCTGCGCTGTGACGTCAACATCTCGGTGCGGCGAGGGCCTGAGGCTCCCTTCGGCACGAAGGTCGAGATCAAGAACATGAATTCCTTCTCGGCGATCCAGAAGGCCTGCGAGTACGAGATCCAGCGTCAGATCAAGGCCTACGAGACCGGTGAACCGGTGCGGCAGGAGACGCGGCTGTGGGACGAGGGCAAGCAGCTCACCAAGAGCATGCGCAGCAAGGAGGGATCGAGCGATTACCGCTACTTCCCCGAGCCTGACCTCGGGCCGATCGAGGTGAGCGACACCCAGCGGGAGGCCTGGCGGGCCGAGCTGCCGGAACTGCCGGCGGCCCGGCGCCATCGGTATGCCGAGCAGCTGGGCCTGTCGGTGTATGACGCCCGGGTGCTCACCGATGAGCGCCCCATGGCCGACTATTTCGAGGCGACGGTGGCTGCCGGTGGCGATCCGAAGGGTGTGGCCAACTGGATCACCGGCGATATTGCGGCCCATGTGAATGCCGAGCGGCTCACGTTCGCTGAACTGCCATTGCAGCCGGCGCAGCTGGCCGAGATGGTGGCGTTGATCGATGACGGCGTCATCAGCGGCAAGATCGCCAAGGAGATCCTTCCCGAACTGCTGACGGCGGGCGGATCGCCGCGGGCCATCGTCGAGGCGCGCGGGCTGGGCATGATCAGTGATCCGGCGGCCATCACGGCGATCGTCGATGAGCTGCTGGCGGCCCATCCCGAAGAGGTGGCCGCCTTCCGTGGCGGCAAGACCAAGCTGCAGGGATTTTTCGTGGGGCAGCTGATGAAGCGGACCGGTGGCAAGGCCGATCCGAAGCTCGCCAACCGGATCCTCAACGAGCGTCTGCAGGGGTGAGGGCCGTCGCCGGCCTCAGAGCCGCAGGTCGGTGCTGACGCTCAGGGCAGCCAGCCCCGTCAGGTCGAGGTCGAAATCGGCGACCCGGTCCCCATTGACGTCTCCTGACAGATATCCGGCTGCCAGGCGCAGTTCCCCTGCCTGGCCGCTGAAGGCACCGTCGGCGAGGTAGCGGAAGGCCTGGTTGCCGGTCAGCAGCGTGTTGGCATCAATGACCGAAAGGTCGATGAGATCTTCCCCGCTGATGAAGTCGGTGATCGTGTCGTGGGGGCCGGCGGCGAGCCCGATGTGGCTTGCCTGGCCGAACAGGAACAGATCCCGTTCGCTGCCGCCGCTCATCAGGTCGGCTCCTGCTCCGCCGCTGATCCGGTCGCTGCCGCTGCCGGCCTCGATCCGGTCGTCGGCATTGCTGCCGACGACGGTGTCATTGCCCTCGGCACTGCAGATGCGCAGATTGCTGCCCACGAGTGTCACGCCGCTGAAGTTGAGAACGTTGTTCTCCCAGGTGCCCAGCAGCCGCACGGTGCCGCTGGTGCCGACCGCCTCGATCCGTTCGATGCCATTCGCGGCACTGAACCGCGGCACCACGATGTCCACATCACCGGGGCCGACCGCCACAATGCGATCGATGCCGCTGCTGCCGGTATCCCCGTAGGTATCGACGCCCGAGAACACGTCCCAGCTGTCGTTGACGGTTCCCTGCACCAGGTAGGTGTCACCGCCACCGCCGCCATTGAGCCTGTCATCGCCGCCGCCGCCGACGATCGTGTCGGCACCAGCGCTGCCGACGATGGTG
>JBMOIF010000115.1:0-3567 GCA_049317465.1 Prochlorococcaceae cyanobacterium
GCCAGAACTGGCCCAGGGCATGGGTGGTGGCGGCGGTGCGGATCAGCTCCGGCAGAAATCCCGGGAACAGCGGATCGAGCAGGGCCAGCAGCGGGTCCCGGCGCCGCTTGCGGCGGATGATCGCGCCGCAGCCCTCAAGAAACGCCGGGCTGTCGAGGTAGGCATCCAGGCCGCCGGTGCCGTGCCACAGCATCGCCTTCATGCAGTACTCGGCGTACTCGAAGTTGATGCGGTCGTGAATCAAGTGCCGCCAGATCTTGGCCGGACTGTGGTCACCGTCGAAGTAACGCAGCACCGGGAAGGGATTGAGGAACTGCGCCTCGGCCTGATAGATGAGATTGCGGCTGTAGGCGTCCAGCACCTCGCCATAACTGGCCAGCACATCCACCACCTGCAGCAGATGGTCGGGGCCCTCGGCCAGCAGGGTTTCGCCCGCCAGGAGTCGCCGCTGCAGTTCAGCGGCGGGCACCGGTGTGCCGGGGTGGGCGAGCAGGGCGGGAATGACGGGCATCAGCCGGTTCCTCCGGGGAGCAGATCCAGGGCCATGACGTGGCTGGCGGCCTCGCTCAGGTGGCCCAGACCGGCGGGCAGCAGGCCGATGGCCACCACGGCGATGGCCAGGGCAGTGGCGGGCACGGTCTCCCGCAGGGCCACCGGCGCCAGCCGCACATCCAGCAGCGCATCAAGCCGTGCGTCGGCGGGGGGTGTGATCGCCAGGCGTCCGAAGAAGGCCCGGTTGACCAGCAACAGAAAGTAGACGGCGGTGAGGGCCGAACCCACCATCGACACCAGGGTGGCAACGGGGAACGGGGAGATGCTGCCGCGGAAGATCAGGAATTCGGAGATGAAGCCGGCCATCCCCGGCAGTCCCGCACTGGCCATCACCCCCAGGATCATCAGAGTGCCGGTGTAGGGCAGTCCCCGTTCCGGGTTGAGCAGCCCCCGCAGCACCTCGAGGTCGCGGGTGCCGGTCTTGCGATACACGATCCCCACCAGCAGAAACAGCAGCGCCGAGATCACGCCGTGGCTGACCATCTGGAACACCGCCCCCAGCAGGCTGATGGGGGTGGCGGCCGCCGCCGCCAGCAGCACATAGCCCATGTGGCCCACCGAGCTGAAGGCCACCATCCGTTTCATGTCGCGCTGGGCGATGGCCGCCAGGGAGCCGTAGAGCACCGACAACGCCGCCCAGCCCGCCAGCCAGGGCGCCAGCACGGCCCAGGCCTCGGGGAACAGTCCCAGGCCGAAGCGCAGCAGGCCGTAGGTGCCGAGCTTGAGCAGCACCCCGGCCAGCAGCACCGACACCGGCGTCGAGGCCTGGGTGTGGGCATCGGGCAGCCAGGTGTGGAATGGCACCAGCGGGATCTTGATGCCGAAGCCGATGAGCAGCGGCAGCAGCAGTGTCAGCTGGCTGACCAGTGGCAGGCTGCCCGCCAGCAACGGGCTGATGCTGAAGTCGACCGAACCGGTGGTGAAGGCCAGGCCCAGGAACGACCCCAGGATCAGGAAGCCCGAGACGGCGGTGAAGATGAGGAACTTGGTGGCGGCCACGGCCCGGCCGGCGCCGCCCCAGACGGCGATCAGCAGCCAGAGGGGGATCAGCTCCAGTTCGTAGAACAGGAAGAACAGCAGCAGGTTGTCGGCCAGGAAGGCGCCGTTGACCGCCGCGCTGATCAGCAGCAGCAGCGCGAAATAGAGCCGTGGTCGTTGGCTGAGGTCGCGGGTGCAGAGGGCCGCCACCAGGGTCAGGGCGCTGTTGAGCAGCACCAGCGGCAGCGACAGGCCGTCGATGCCCAGCCGGTAATCCAGGCCGATCAGACCCACCCAGCTCAGGGATTCCTGCAGCTGCAGACCCCCCTCGGACGGATCAAAGGCCAGCAGCACCCGCAGGCTCCAGAGCAGCTGCAACGCCAGCACCACCAGGGTGAACACCCGTCCGCGCTGGGGCGGCAGGCCGGCCGGGAGCAGCATCAGCAGCAGGGCGCCAAGGCCGGGGATCAGCAGCAGCAGGGACAGGGTCATGGGGAGGTCATCCGTGGATCCACACCAGCCCCGAGAGCAGCAGCACCAGGGCCACCACCGCCGTGAGCACATAGCTCTGCAGCTGGCCGCTGACGCCGAACCGCAGACTTTCGGCACTGGCCAGGGAGGCTGTGCCCAGCCGGCGGGCGAGACCGCTCACCACCACCTGGTCGAAGCTCTCCACCGTCCGGGCCAGGGCGGCCACGAAGGCCACGATGGTGTTGCGGTACAGCTGGGCCGTGTAGAAGTCGTTGGCCAGCAGGTCCTGGAACCAGCGCAGGGTCGGTTGTGCCGACCGGGCTGAGAAGCGCTGCAGGGGCATCAGCAGACCGATGGCGGCCCCGGCGGCCCCGCTGGCCAGCACCAACCCCGCCGCCACGGAATCGAGGGCCTCCAGCCCCGGCAGCAGGTTCAGCCGGGCGAACACCGCAGGCGTGAGCAGCACCACCACCGTGAGGCTGACCATCGGCAGAGCCATCAGCCAGTTCACCTCGGGGGTGCGGCGGGTCTTGGGGTGGGGCCGGTCCAGGAACACCTGCCGATAGACCCGCACCAGATTCACGGCCGTGAGGCCGTTGGTGAGCAGCACCACGGCCGCCAGCAGGGGCTGGCTGGCCAGGAACGCCTGCACCAGCGGGGTGAAGCACCAGAAGCAGCCCAGGGGCAGCAGCCCCGTCAGGCCTGCGGCGGCCACCAGGTAGGCGCTGGTGGTGGCCGGCATCCGGCCCCCCAGGCCCCCCAGTTCGGTGATGTCCTGGCAGTTGGTGGTGGCGATGATGCTGCCGACGCTCATGAAGATCAGCGCCTTGGCCAGGCCGTGGGCAAACAGCAGCAACAGGGCGACCGCCGGCTGCTGCAGGGCGATGGCCAGGAAGACCAGGCCGAGATAAGAGGTGGTCCCGTAGGAGAAGGCCCGCTTGAGGTCAACCTGGGCCAGGGCCACGAGGGCACCGCCCACGGCACTCACCGCCCCGACCACCACCAGCACATCCAGGGCGAGGGGGGAGATGCGCAGCAGGGGCATCACCTTGAGCAGCACGAGGGCCCCGCAGGTGACCACCGCCGAGTTGCGCAGGATCGACGCCGGGTTGGGACCCTCCATGGCTTCATCGAGCCAGAGGTGCATTGGGAACTGGGCACATTTGCCCATCGGTCCGGCGATCAGCCCGAGGCCCAGCAGGGTCGGCGCCAGGGTGCCCACCGCCCCGGTCCGCTCAAGGCTGCCTCCCCAGGCATAGAGGTCGTCGAATTCCAGCGATCCGGCCGCGGCCGACAGGCCCACCAGGCCCATCAGCAGCATCACATCGCCAACCCGCTTGGTGAGAAACGCATCCCGGGCCGCGGTCACCACCAGGGGCTGGGCGTACCAGAAACCCACCAGCAGGTAGGTGGAGAGGGTGAGCATCTCGAGCAGGAAGAAGCTCAGGAAGAGGTTGCTGCTCAGCACCACACCCGCCATGGCCCCCTCGAAGAACCCCACCAGCGCGTAGAAGCGGGCCAGGGACCATTCCTTGTCGAGGTAGCCCAGGGCGAACACCTGCCCCA
>JBMOIF010000116.1:0-3489 GCA_049317465.1 Prochlorococcaceae cyanobacterium
CTGCACCTGGCAGGTGCACGCACCGGTGCGCAAGCACTACCGGTTTGGCTGAGCGGACCACCATCCCAGGATGACCTCGACGTCAGCACCACAACCCACCGAGGTGCTGGCGGGCTCGATCGAGCGCGTCACCTTCCATAACCCCAGCAATGGCTTCTGTGTGCTGCGGATCAAGGCCCGTGGCCATCGTGATCTCGTCACGGTGGTCGGTCATGCCGCAGAGATCAGCGCCGGTGAATGGATCACGGCCTCCGGCCTCTGGCTGAACGACCGGGAGCACGGCCAGCAGTTCAAGGCCTCTTTTCTCCGTTCCTCTCCTCCCACCACCGCCGACGGGATCGAGAAGTACCTGGGCTCGGGGATGATCCGCGGCATCGGACCGATCTATGCCAGCAAGCTTGTCGCTGCCTTCGGGGCGGAGGTGTTCGAGGTGATCGAACAGGCCCCCGAGCGGCTGCTCGAGGTGCCCGGCATCGGCAAGGTGCGGGCTGGCCGCATCGCCCAGGCCTGGGCTGACCAGAAGGTGGTGCGCGAGATCATGGTCTTCCTTCACAGCCATGGCGTCGGCACTGCACGGGCGGTGCGGATCTTCAAGACGTACGGCAACGACGCCGTGCAGGTGATGGCCGAGAACCCGTATCGCCTTGCCCGTGACATCCGCGGCATCGGCTTCCGCACCGCCGATGCCATCGCCGCCCGTCTGGGCATCGAGCCCACGGCCATGATCCGCCTGCGGGCCGGCGTCAATTACGCCCTGCTGGAGGCCAGCTCCGAGGGACATTGCGGCCTGCCGACCGCCGAACTGCTCCAGCTGGCCGGTGAGCTGCTGGCGGTGGAAGGACCGGACGGCACCCGCGGCCCCCTCGATCCCACCGTCATCCAGACGGCCCTTGATCTGGAGCTGGCCGAGGGAACCGTGGTGGCGGATCAGCTCAGCGGTGCCAGTGCCGACGGGCAGCCATCACCGCCCCAGCCGGCCGTATTCCTGGCGAACCTGCACAGGGGCGAACGGGAGATCGCCGAGGCCCTGCTGGAGCTGAACGATGGCCAACCACCCTGGGCCTGCGACGCCCGTGGCGCCATCGATCCAGCCGTCGCGATTCCCTGGGTGGAGCAGCGCCTCGACCTGCAGCTCGCCGCAAGCCAGAAGGCAGCGGTGGAGCTGGCCCTGACCAGCAAGGTGCTGGTGATCACCGGCGGCCCCGGCGTCGGCAAGACCACCCTGATCAACGCCATCCTGCAGATCCTCGCGGCCCGTCGGCTGCGCATCCAGCTCTGCGCCCCCACCGGTCGGGCCGCCAAGCGGATGGGCGAGACAACCGGGCTGGAAGCCAAGACCATCCATCGCCTGCTGGAGTTCGATCCCGCCGCCCATGGCTTCCGCCGCAATGCCGAGCTGCCGTTGGAGTGCGACCTGCTGGTGGTGGATGAGACCTCAATGGTGGATGTGCCGCTGATGGCCTCCTTGCTGGCGGCTCTGCCCCCCGAGGCGGCGCTGCTGCTGGTGGGGGATGTGGACCAGCTGCCCTCCGTGGGACCGGGTCAGGTGCTGGCCGATGTGATCGCCAGTGGCGCCATCCCCGTCACCCGCCTCACGGAGGTGTTCCGTCAGGCAGCGGCGAGCAGGATCATCACCAGCGCCCATGCCATCAACGCCGGCCAGCTGCCCGATCTGCGGCCGCCCGCCGAGGGCGCCGCCAGCGACTTCTATTTCGCCCAGGCCGATACGCCCGAGCAGGCCGTGGCTTTGATCCTCAAGCTGGTGGGGGAGCGCATCCCGCAGCGTTTCGGGCTGGATCCGATCCAGCAGGTGCAGGTGCTCTGTCCGATGGCCCGCGGCGGTTGCGGCAGCCGGGCCCTGAACGTGGAGTTGCAGCAGCTGCTCAATCCCGATCCCACAGAACAGGTGGAGCGCTTCGGGTGGCGGTTTGCGCCGGGCGACAAGGTGATGCAGGTGGCGAACGACTACGAAAAGGAAGTGTTCAACGGCGACCTGGGCACCATCGATTCCCTCGATCCCGACAACAGTGAACTGACAGTGCTGTTCGAGGGAAAGCCGGTGGTCTACGGCTGGGGTGAGCTCGACAACCTCGTGCCCGCCTATGCCTGCACGATCCACAAGAGCCAGGGCAGTGAATATCCCGCCGTGGTGATCCCGCTGCTCACGCAGCACTACGCGATGCTCCAGCGCAATCTGGTCTACACAGGTCTCACCCGCGGCAAGCAGCTGGTGGTCTTTGTGGGGCAGAGGAAGGCCCTGGCGATGGCGGTCAAGAACCATCGGGGCCGCAGACGCCACACCAGGCTGTCGGATTGGTTGATGGGGGGACGGCGATCAGCGACGAATGCCATGACATCCAGAGTGGCCTGAGGCCACAGCCCTCAAGACGCGCAAGGTCCGATCGCAGCTCCATAAAAAAAAGGGCTGCTGCAGCAGCCCCCGACTTCATTCACAACGCCAGGACGTTGCTGTGGTTCAGAACGCCACCGCTGCCGCAGCGACCGCCGGAGCAGCGATCGTGGCGGGCACCGGCACCAGCTGCAGATCGTTGGCATTCACCTTGATCTGCACCTCATCGCCGGGCTTGAGCGCCAGCTGGCTGATGTAGGCCCGGCCGACACTGACGCTGCCGCTGCCCTGCACCTTGGCGGTGTAGGTCAGTTCACGGCCTCCGTCGTCGTCTCCGTCGTGGAGAACGATCCCCTTGGCCGAGAGCAGGGCCAGGTAGAAGTCGGTGTATTCCAGCCGTTCACGGCCGGCCTTGCTGGTGCTCACGTAGCCACAGGCCCGCACCATCTCTCCCTTGGGGGCATCCCCCATCTCCTGAACCTTGGCCAGGAGGTCAGCGCCGATCAGCATCGATCGTCAGCGAACAACCAAAGGCTACCCGGGGTCTCGAAAAACCTTGCAGCACCTCGATTGTTGGCCCGACAGGCGGTGAGTGCTCAGGCCGACAGCTGCAGCCACCAGCCACTGCCTTCGCCTTCCACCATCCAGCGCCGGCCCCAGTTCCGACGGGAATAGAGCTGCCCTTTGCCGCCGATGTCGCTCACATAGCCCCCGGCGGTCAGGTCCGCTTCTCCGTTCGGGTCATGGATCCGCACCACCTGCCGCTGCGGATCCCAGCCGACCACCACACTCCAGTGGCCGCCACCGCTCGGGGCAGACACCGGCCCCTTGTGCAGCCAGCCCACGGGCACCGGAATCCGCCGCTGCAGCTGCGCGATCAGATCCTCGATCCGGCCATCGGTGCGCAGCCGGGCCGTGATGCCGAGTTCCGCCAGGGCCTGGATCTGGGCCTGGGCATCGGTGGTGTCGCCATGGCGCTGCACGATCGCCAGGTAACGGTCATCCGGTTGGCCTGCGGCGCCAGACAGACACCCCGGCCGCAGGAACTCGGCCGCCATGGCGCAGCTGGAGGAGAAGCACATCCGCGGGCCCTGGCCGGTGTTGCTGTCGTTCTGGGCGTAGTACGGCACCGGCAGTTC
>JBMOIF010000117.1:0-3487 GCA_049317465.1 Prochlorococcaceae cyanobacterium
GCGGCCCCTTCGTCCCGAACGAAGTGCGCTACCAAGCTGCGCTACATCCCGATCAGCCCATCCTAGAAGACCGCCGTGGCGAAACCCGACTGGTTGCGTGTCAAAGCTCCCCAGCGGGAGCGCATCGGAGCCGTGGCGGATCTGTTGCTGGACCTGCAGCTCAACACCGTCTGCCAGGAGGCCAGCTGTCCCAACATCGGCGAATGCTTCGCCGGGGGCACCGCCACCTTTCTGATCATGGGTCCAGGCTGCACCAGGGCCTGTCCCTACTGCGACATTGATTTTGACCGCAGTGTCCGTCCCCTCGACCCAACGGAACCGGAACGGCTCGGTGCTGCGGTGGCACGACTGGCCCTGCGCCATGTGGTAATCACCTCGGTGAACCGGGACGACCTGCCGGACGGAGGAGCCGACCAGTTCGTGGCCTGCATCGAGGCCGTCCGCCGGACGGCACCGGACACCACCATCGAACTGCTGATCCCCGATTTCTGCGGCGACGCAGGCGCCCTGGCCACCGTCATGGCCGCTGCCCCCGAAGTGCTCAACCACAACATCGAGACAGTGCCGAGCCTCTACCGGCGGGTGCGCCCCCAGGGGGACTACCGGCGATCCCTGGAGCTGCTGCAACGGGTGCGGCAAGAGTGGCCGCGCACCTACACCAAGTCGGGCCTGATGGTGGGGTTGGGCGAGGAGGACCGGGAGGTCGTTGCCGTGATGCATGATCTGCGCCACCACGGAGTCGACATCCTCACCATCGGTCAGTACCTCTCACCGGGGCCCCGACATCTACCGGTGCAGCGCTTTGTCACCCCTGAGCAGTTCGACGACTGGCGCCGCCTTGGCGAAGGGGAGTTGGGATTTCTGCAGGTGGTGAGCTCACCGCTCACCCGCAGCAGCTATCACGCCGGGGAGGTGCAGCGACTCATGCGCACCCACCCCCGCTGACCCCGGCGCTAACCGACCGCCTGCGGAACGTCAGCCAGACCCATGGCAGCTTTCTCGCTGGGCGGCACCAGCACCCGGAAGCGGAGCTTCCAGCTGGACCAGTCGGCCAGGATCCCGGCAGCCCTGACGGATCCCGTGCAGGCGGCATGGGCTTCGAGCAGGGGCCTGAGCAGGGACTCCTGCTCAGGCGTGGTAAGCGAACAGAGGGAGACGGATTCGGGGTTGATCCTCTCGCTGAGCCTGCCGTCTTCATCCAGCAGGAAGGCCACACCACCGGTCATGCCGGCGGCGACATTGCGGCCCGTGGAGCCCAGCACCACCACCACCCCACCGGTCATGTATTCGCAGCAGTGGTCACCGGCCCCCTCGACAACGGTGCGGGCGCCGCTGTTACGGACCGCGAACCGTTCACCCGCCCTTCCGAGGGCGAACAGCTCACCCCCGGTGGCGCCGTAGAGGCAGGTGTTGCCCAGAATCACCTGGTCACCGGGCGCCTGGGCCGCGGGCGGGGGCACCACCGTCAGGCGACCGCCGTTGAGCCCCTTGCCGACGTAATCGTTGGCCTCGCCCACCAGCCGCACCTGCAGACCCTGCAGGAGGAAAGCCCCGAAGCTCTGGCCGGCAGCACCCTCGAACGTGAGGTCGATGCGGCCCTGGAAACCGTTGTTGCCATGGCGGGCGGCGATCTCGCCGGCCAGGCGGGAGCAGACGCTGCGGTCGGTGTTGACGATCGGCAGGGTGCGGGCCAGCACCCCGTGACCATCAATGGCCGCCACCACGTCCGGGTCGGCGAGCAGACGATCCTCCAGCACCGGTCCGTTGCCATGGGCCTCGGAGGCATGCCGCAGCCAGCGGCGATCGGCGGCGGCCGCAATGGGATCCAGCAGACACGAGAGGTCGACCGCACGGGTCTTGGTCAGGACCACCGCCCTGGGCCGCAGCAGGTCGGAGCGACCAATCAGGTCTTCCATCCGGGCAACCCCGAGGACGCTCATCAGCTGACGGACTTCCTCGGCGACGAAGAGAAAGAAGTTGACCACATGCTCGGGGAGACCCGTGAAGCGCTGCCGCAGGGCCTCCTTCTGGGTCGCCACACCGACGGGGCAATTGTTGGTGTGGCAGACGCGGGCCATGATGCATCCCTCGGCGATCATGGCGATCGAGCCGAATCCGAACTCCTCCGCCCCCAGCAGGGCAGCCACGACCACATCCCAGCCGGTCTTGAGGCCCCCGTCGGCCCGCAGCAACACCCGATCCCTGAGACCGTTCTCGAGCAGGGTGCGGTGCACCTCCGTCAGGCCGAGCTCCCAGGGGCTACCGGCGTGCTTGATCGAGCTCAGGGGTGAGGCGCCGGTGCCGCCGTCGTGACCTGAGATCTGGATGACGTCGGCATTGGCCTTGGCCACGCCGGCGGCGACCGTGCCGATACCGATCTCGGCGACGAGCTTCACCGACACGCGGGCCGCGGGATTGATCTGGTGCAGATCGTGGATGAGCTGAGCCAGGTCCTCAATGGAATAGATGTCGTGGTGCGGCGGCGGTGAGATGAGCGAGACCCCGGGCTTGCTGTTGCGCAACCAGGCGATGTAAGGGTCCACCTTGGGACCCGGCAGCTGACCGCCCTCGCCGGGCTTGGCCCCCTGGGCCACCTTGATCTCCAGCTGGCGGGCGCTGCGCAGATATTCGGGGGTGACACCGAAGCGCCCGGAAGCGATCTGCTTGATGGCCGAGCAGGCCGTGTCGCCGTTGCGCAGTCCCCGCAGGGTCGGCAGGGTCGGCGACTGTCCCGTGGCATCGACGTCGCTGAGCACCTGGAAGCGGGCCGGGTCCTCACCCCCCTCGCCGCTGTTGCTCTTGCCACCGATCCGGTTCATGGCGATCGCCAGCACCTCGTGGGCCTCGCGGGAGAGGGCCCCGAGACTCATGCCCCCCGTGCAGAAGCGGCTGCAGAGGCTCTCGACACTCTCCACCTGATCGAGTGGCAGCGGCGTCGCAGCCGTCTGCAGCTCCAGCAGGTCACGCAGGGCCGTGACGGGCCGGTGTTCCAGCAGGGTTCGGTAGGTGGTGAAGTGGTCATAACCCGGGCCCTGGGCCACGGCGGCGTGGAGGGCCTTGGCCACCTCGGGGCTGTTGAGGTGGTACTCGCCGCCGGTGCGGTACTGCACAAAGCCCATGAATTCGAGCTTGGTGCGGTTCAGTTCAGGGAAGGCCTTGGCGTGGAAGGTGAGGGTCTCCGAGGCGAGTTCCTCGAGACTGAGCCCTGCCACGCGGCTGGTGGTGCCCCGGAAGGCCTGCTCGATCAGGTCGGCACCGATGCCGATGGCCTCGAAGATCTGGGCGCCGTGGTAGCTGGCCAGCAGCGAAATGCCCATCTTGGAGAGGATCTTGCGCAGGCCGTCCTCCAGGGCCCGCCGCACATTGGCCTGGGCTTCAGCGGGCCCGAGGGCCGGCAGCTTGCCCCGCTCGATCATCGAGCGGGTGCGCGGATGGGCCAGCCAGTGGCGGGTGGTTTCCCAGGTGAGCCAGGGGCATACGGCACTGG
>JBMOIF010000118.1:0-3258 GCA_049317465.1 Prochlorococcaceae cyanobacterium
CGAGGGCATTGGCATTGCCGTCCTCGTTCAGAAAGCGTCCCTCGGCATTGATGCGGAAGCCGATGTGGAAGATCCCGTCCATGACGGTGTCCACCAGATTTCGTCCGAAGCGGATGGTGCTGGCGCCATCCCCCTGGACCCGGTGAAAGCCCGTCTCCACCCCGTTCGCATCGTCGCCGTGCAGGGTCGTGAACAGAGCCAGCCGGCCGGCGTCGGCCTGGATCCACTGGTTGATCCCCAGCACTTCGCTCACCTCGATCCGGGTCGGGTCCAGCCCGGAGCCGACGGGCAGGGCTGCCAGACCCTCCAGCAGCAACCGGTTGAGGCCATCACTGGCATCCGCCCCATCAGCGATCTGCAGCCAGGGCAGATGGACCCCCAGAGCGCCATCGGCGACCACGGCCTCGGTGAGGCGATCCAGCCCGCTGTTCGTGGTGGCCCGGTCGCTGCGCAAGGCTGTCAGCCAGACGGCCACATCGCTGACGCGGGCATTGCTCGTGCCGTCCTCGTTGCTTAAGTTCCCAGTGGCATCGATGGCGAACCCGAAGTGGTACACCCCATCCAGAATTGTGTTGATCAGGGGCTGATCCCGGAAGGTGTGGTTGCCTCCGTCGTTCTGAATTCTGTGGAAGCCAGTGCTGACGCCATTGTCATCATCGCCGTGAAGGCTGATGAAGTGCGCCAGACGGTTGGGATCACTGCGCAGCCAGCTGTTGAGCGCCACCAGATCACTGCTGAGCAGGACTGCTTTGCCTGCGCTGCCGATGGCCTTCAGACCCTCTTCAATCAACTGGTTGAGCCCATCGGCGGCGCTCAGGCCCTCGGCGACTGCCCCCGCCTCGGTGTTGCCCAGGAGTCCGGGATCGCGAGCGATCCAGCCGATCACCTGATCGATGCCGAGGCCCGTATGGCCCAGCGGTTGATCAAGATAAGGTGAATAACGCCGAATGCTGCTGACAGGTGCTGCCACCATCGCGATCTGGCACTGGGAATCTCTGAATCTTAAATTCGACGCTCATGGCATCTTCTGATCAGGCCGTGGTTGGCATCTGTTGATTGCACTTGAGCTTCCTGGCAATTTCTTGAAGAACTCAGGGATGCATGTCAGGCGCTGCATTCAGTTCTGACCCTCTGCCATGGCGGCCACGGCCGCGGCCACCTGCACCACCAACTGCTGCGCGGAGCCGCGGTTGTCGATCAGCCGGTCTGCGAGGGGGCGCTTGCGGGCCAGGGGCCACTGGGCGGCGATGCGGGCGCGGGCATCGGCCTCGCCGGCCCCGTCGCGGGCCATCAGCCGCTGCAGCTGCTGGTCCTCGTCGCAGTCCACCAGCCATACCTCGCTGCAGAGCCCATCGAGGCCCGCCTCGAACAGCAGCGGCACCATCAGCACCACCACCGGCGCACCGGCCAGCCGTGCCAGTTCAGCGTCGCACCGGGCCCGCACCAGCGGATGCACCAGCTGTTCGAGCCAGCGGCGCTCGGCGGCATCGGCGAACACCAGGCGGCCCAGGGCCCGGCGGTCCACCGTGTCGATCGCGCCGGCCGCGGCCACCCCAGACCCGAAGTGCTCCAGCACCGCCCTCGCCCCGGCACTGCCCGGCGCCAGGGCCTCGCGGGCATAGACGTCGGCATCCAGCAGGGACAGCCCGTGACGGTCGGCCAGCAGCCGCCCGACGCTGCTCTTGCCGCTGGCGATGCCGCCGGTGAGACCGATGCGCCGCTGCGGGCCCCGCCAGCGGGGACGGTTGAGCCCGTCCAGCAGCGGTGGTGGCCCCAGCCGGTCGTAGCGGAAGCGGGCGCCGTGGCTGGGGGTGGGGCGCTGCGAATAGAAGCGGCTCTGGCGGGGGGGGCGCAGCTGCTGGCTCCAGCCGCTGGCACGGCTGCGCAACCGCAGGCCCGCGAGCACCAGCTGCTGCTGCCACCCCGGCGGTGTCGACCAGCCAAGACAGGCCCCCACCCCCGGCTCCACCAGATTCGTCAGCAGGGACCGCAGGGCAGGTCGCAGCGGTGGGGGCCAGTCAGCCAGCAGCATCGTCAGGGTGGCCTCGGCCACCCGGCGGCCTGCGGCGGTGCCGGCGAAGAGCTGGTCCTCCACCCGGCGGTTGAGGGCCAGCAGTGCCCCGAGATCGGCCGGCAGGTGCTGCAGGCGCATGCCTTCCCCTACCCGCTTCCAGAAGCCGAACAGCGCCTCCTGTTCGGCCGGCGTCAACGGCCGCCAGCCGTAGCGCCCGAGCCAGCGGATCGGCTCGGCGACGAAGGTGCTGAGCACATAGAGAAAGTCGTCGTTGGCGATCGCATAGCGACCATGCAGGCGGTTGAGCCGGTCGATCAGCTGTCGCCCCTCGTCACTGTCGGGGCTGTGGCGCAGCAGTTCGGCCACCCACAGGCCGGTGTCGTCGTAGCGGCGGCGGGGCCGTTGTCCGAACTCACCGCTGCGGTCCAGCAGGCCGGCGATGGAAGGCACACAGAAGGTCTTGAGCAGGGCGATCTCGAGGGCGCGGGTCACGTCCCAGGGGAACAGCACGCCGGCCAGCCGATGGCAGACGGCGCTGTCGTCGGCATGGGCGGCGGTCACGGCGGCGGTCTCACGGCGGCTCGACTGGGCCCCAGCCTGCCAGTGGGGGGCGGGCCCTGCAGCCGGGGCAGGATGACCGTCAGCTCCTCTGCTGCGTCCATGACGTCCTGGCAGCCCGTCCCCGGTGGGGTCACCGCTCCTCAAGGTTTCCTGGCGTCTGGCATCACCGCCGGCCTCAAGGCCAGTGGCCGCCCTGACCTGGCGCTGCTGCTGGCCCCGGAGGGGGCCGTCTGCGCCGGCACTTTCACCACCAGCCTGGTGCGGGCCGCCAGTGTCGACCTCTGCGCCGACCGCCTGCAGGCCAGGGGCGGCCACGCCCGGGCGGTGGTGGTCAACAGCGGTCAGGCCAATGCCTGCACCGGTGACCGGGGACTGATCGACAGCCTGCGGATCACGGCGGCCGTGGCCCAGCGGCTGGGGCTGAACGAAGAGGAGGTGCTGATCAGCTCCACCGGCGTGATCGGCGTCCCGATCGCGATGGACAGCCTGCTGGCGGGGCTGGAGCCGTTGCTGGAGGCCCTCGCACCCGAAGGTGGCGACGCTGCGGCCGGGGCCATCCTCACCACCGACCTGATCGACAAGCAGATCGCGCTCGAGGCGCAGCTGGGGGGGCAGCGGGTGCGGATCGGCGGCATGGCCAAGGGGTCGGGGATGATCCACCCCGCCATGGCCACGATGCTGGG
>JBMOIF010000119.1:0-3038 GCA_049317465.1 Prochlorococcaceae cyanobacterium
ACACAGGCCAAAGTCGTCTCTGAGACGTTTGGTGAAGGCGGAGGCATTTGAGGAGGCGCTTCCAGCGACTGTGTCTAGCGTGCGGTGAGAAGCATGGAGGCCACCATATGTTGACTGCCTGTTGCTGATTGCCTGCCTTGGCGGAATGGCGCTATCGCCCCCTTGACTGATCAAAAAAAATGATCAGGAACGCCATTCGGCCTGTTCTCATTGTTCGATCTGCGTGTCCGGGCTCGTCGCCTTGGAGTGGTGATGGTTGCACCATCCCATCTGATCAATCAGCGCTTGTGGCTCTGTCTGATCTGAGCAGAACGATCAACCATTCTCTGTCTGTTCTGCTCCCATGACGGATTCCACTGCCACGCACCTGGCTCTCGGTGATGGTGCTGCTCGCCAGTTGGCGAATGCCACCAAGACCGTCCCACAGCTCGCCTCGATCTCGCCACGATGGCTCGTGCCGATGCTGTCGTGGGTGGGTGTTGAGGCCGGCATCTACCGCGTCAACAAGGTGCGGGATGAATCCCGCGTGCTGACGGCCTGTTCGCAGCGCGATGAAAGCGATCTGCCCGAGACCTTCGTCGACTACGACGAGCAGCCACGTGAGTACTTCCTGAGCGCGGTGACCACCACGGTGGACATTCACACCCGCGTTTCCGATCTTTACAGCAGCCCGCATGATCAGATCGAGCAGCAACTGCGCCTGACGATCGAGACGATCAAAGAGCGTCAGGAGAATGAACTAATCAACAATGCCGAGTATGGGCTGGTCAACAACATTGCCCCTGCTCAGCGGCTCAAGCCTGTCACTGGCGCGCCTACCCCGGATGATCTCGATGAGCTGATCAGCAGGGTCTGGAAGCAGCCCTCCTTCTTCCTCGCCCATCCCCGCACGATTGCGGCCTTCGGGCGTGAATGCACCCGCCGTGGTGTCCCGCCCCCGACCGTCAATCTCTATGGTTCGCCGTTCCTGACCTGGCGGGGGCTGCCGTTGATTCCCAGCGACAAGCTGAAGATCAATAACGGTCGTTCCTCGATCCTGTTGCTGCGCACGGGTGAAGCGCGGCAAGGTGTGGTTGGTCTGTATCAACCCAATCTGCCCGGAGAGAAGAGCATGGGGCTCTCCGTCAAGTTCATGGGCATCAGCCGCAAGGCGATCGCGTCCTACCTGATCTCGCTCTATTGCTCGGTTGCCGTTCTCACTGAGGACGCCATCGGCATTCTCGAGGACGTTGAGATCGACAGGTATCACCACTACGCCCATGAGTACCGCTGAGCCCTCCGATCCGTTCGCCCTGGAACTTTCGTCAGATCAGTTGGATCCATCCAGGGCGACCGGCCTGAGTCTGCCCGGAGGGATTCCTGATCTGGCCGAGCTCACCGCCATGGCGCAACGCCTGTTCGGTGAGCTCGGGGCCGAGCTCGCTGTGTCCAGTCCCGAGCTTGCCGCTGTGGCCATCCCTGGTGCCGACCATTCCTCGGCTCCCCAACTGGACATCGGCAACCAGCTGCACGATCCCACCAGCTCGCTGCGCCTCGATCCCACCCAGCTTGAGGCCGTCTCCAGTCGGACGGATCCGCAGCCACTGTCCTGGCCTGCAGCGCCTGCCTCGCCCCAGCCCCTTGATCCCGCCCACCTGCGCCGCGATTTTCCGATCCTGCAGGAGCGCATCAACGGCCATCCCCTCGTCTGGCTCGACAACGGCGCCACCACCCAGAAGCCGCAGGCGGTGATCGATCGCCTCGCGCAGTTCTACCGGCACGAAAACTCCAACATCCATCGCGGCGCCCATGCCCTCGCCGCCCGTGCCACCGATGCCTATGAACAGGCGCGTTCCGTGGTGGGGCGCTTTCTCAATGCCGGCTCGAGCGAGGAGATCGTGTTCGTGCGCGGCTCCACCGAGGCCATCAACCTGGTTGCCCAATCCTGGGGACGGCGTGAGATCCATGCCGGTGACGAAATCGTTCTCACCGAGCTGGAGCACCACGCCAACATCGTGCCCTGGCAGCAGCTGGTTCATGAGACCGGTGCCAGGCTGAGGGTGGCCCCCGTGGATGATTCCGGCCAGGTGATCCTGGAGGAGTACGAACGCCTGTTCAGCTCCCGTACGAGGCTGGCGGCCTTCACCCAGGTCTCGAATGCCCTTGGCACCATCACACCGATCGAGTCGATGATCGCCATCGCCCACCGCCATGGCGCCAGGGTACTGGTCGATGGAGCTCAGGGCATCGCCCACACGCCGGTGGATGTCCAGGCGCTGGACGCTGACTTCTATGCCTTCTCGGGCCACAAGATCTACGCGCCCACCGGGATCGGCGTTCTCTATGGCAAACGGGAGCTGCTGGCGGCCATGCCGCCCTGGCAGGGGGGCGGCAACATGATCCGAGACGTCCGTTTCGAGCGCACGCTCTACCAGGATCCGCCCCACCGCTTCGAGGCGGGGACCGGCAATATCGCCGATGCGGTGGGCCTGGCGACGGCCCTGGAGTATGTGAGCCGCATCGGCATGCATGCCATTGAGAGGGAGGAGCAGGCGTTGCTTGCCTATGCCACGCCCCTGCTGCAGGACATCTCGGGCCTGCGGCTGTTCGGTTGCGCGTCCCACAAGGCCGGCGTGCTGTCGTTCACTCTGGAGGGGTGTGCCCCTGAGGCGGTGGGTTCAGCCCTCAACCGGCAAGGGATTGCTGTGCGGGCGGGTCATCACTGCGCCCAGCCGATCCTGAGGCGTTTCGGCGTGGAGAGCACGGTTCGAGCCACCTTCGCGCTCTACAACACGAGAGCTGATGTGGATGCGCTGGTGGCTGGTCTGCGGTCGATACGCGCCCAGGGCGCTTCACTGCTGCGCTGATTGACTGAATGAGATGGAGAGAGGACGGTAGGCTCCTCTCCCTCTTTCGACCCTGGTCCTCAAGGGGGTCAGTCCCAACTTGTTCGCCGGGATTGGAGCCGGGACCTGCTCTGGTTGTGGATGCTGAAGCCCCGGCGTTCAGAGATCGAGCCAGGGGCCGATCAGACTGCCTGAAGATCAAGCTGCCGCTCC
>JBMOIF010000120.1:0-2993 GCA_049317465.1 Prochlorococcaceae cyanobacterium
TCGCCGCCGAACCCAACGCCAACGCCCGCGATCCCTTCTCCGCCGTCGTCAGCGGCACCCCTCTTGCCGATGCGCTCGCGGCACCCGACAGCCGCAAGGTGCTGCTGAGCGGCTTTGACCTGATCACCGGTGTCGCCTTACCGGCCGGGGCCATCGACCAGCTGGATCTGGGCATCAGCAAGAACGACGCCACCGTGCTGCTGTGCAGCACCACGGGTCGGCCCTTCGCCACAGACGGCGACAGCGGTTACACGCTGATCCGCAACTTTGACGACAGCGATGACGATCTGGTGATCAGTGCCGACCTGAAACTGACCACGGCCATCCGCAGCCTGTCGTTCCAGGGGGGAACCGTCAACGGCATCGGGCTGCACGTCGACAGCAACGGCAACGGAGCCTACGACAGTGGCGACGACCTGATCGCCCTGCTGGCCGGCGTGGGCAGCGTGCCGTCGAACGTCTTGCGGATCTGACCCTAACTTGTGGGGGCATGCTGCAACGACGATGGTCATCCGCACGGTGCTTGTGGAACTGTCCTCCCTTGAGGCCGTGGCCTTCCGGCAGAAAATGCCGGACGGCCATTCCGGGGTGGTGATCCTGCGCTACGACAACCCCCAGCCAGGCCTCGCCCTGCTCAACCGCCACAGCGGCGAGCCCGACATCGCCGCCAACACCCCCCATGACCTGTTTCCGCTGGAGGCCTTCCAGGAGGCCCTGGCCCTCACCTCCGGGATGCCCTATTCACGGCGCGGCCGGGTGAAACTGCAGGCGACCGTCGCGGAACCGGTGGCCGAAGAGCCCGCAGCAGCCGAAGACGATCTGGCGACGGTGTCAAGCGCCGACTACGCCGCTGTGGTGAAGGCCTACACCAACCGCAAGGGAGAACTGTCGTACGACCTCCTCAACAAGGCCCTGATTCAGGCCGCCCACGGCAATCCCTACGTGGCCGAGATGAAGGCCCGCGGGGCCACGCTGGAGGAGATCCGCGACCATGTGGTCAAGGCCAATTTCGAGGCGATCACGGGCAACCGGGCACTCACCCAGGCCGTAGTGAACCGCATCGTGGCGATGCTTGATGCCGTGAGTCCGCGGTCGGTGCTGCGCGAGTTCAACGAGGACCTGCGCCATCACGTCGGCTGAGGCCCCTCACCCCAGATCCGCCAAGCGCTTCCTGGCGAGCTCTGCCTGGGCCTGGGCCTCGGCCAGATTCGCCCTGCACTCGGCCACCACCTCGGGCGGGGCCTTGTCGGCGAAGTTTGGGTTGGCCAGGCGGCTGCTGAGGCCCTTGATCTCGGTCTCGGCCTTGGCAAGGTCTTTCTCCAGGCGGCCGCGCAGAGCATCAAGACTCTGCTGGGGCACCGTGATGCCGACCTGGCCGTCACTGTCGACAATGCCAAGCAGCTGCCCCGGCGTTGGTTCAGGCTCGCAGTGAAGGGCGGATGCGCCGACCAATCGGCTGATCTTCTCCTGATTCGCCATCAGAAAGCCCTGCCGTTCCGAACTGTCCGTGTGAATTCCCACGGACAGCTTTTCGGCAGGTTTCACTCCCGAAAGGGCCCGCAGGTTGCGAACCGCGCGAACCGCATCAATGCCGAACTGAAAGGCGCTCTCATGGGCGGCATCCAACCAGTCCGTGGTCGGCCTGGGCCACGGCCGCAGGGCCAGGAATTCTGTTGACCGAGCACCGCTCAGGGCATGCCAGAGCTCTTCGGTGAGGTGCGGCATCAGGGGATGGAGCATCACCAGAAGCGACTCAAGGCTGAAGGCAAGCACACGGCGTGCTGCATCACGGGCGATCGTGTCATCGCCAGCCAGCCTGGACTTGGCCCATTCGATGTACTGATCGCAGAGATCATTCCAGGCGAACTCATAGAGGAGCTTCGCCGCCTCACCAAGGCGATAGCTGGCATAAAGGTCAGCGGCATCAACGCCCGTTCGGGCCAGACGGGAAAGAATCCAGCGATCTTCACTCTCCAGCTCGTCATGCCGAGGCTCGCCCAGGCGGTCCGGCGTCTCGCCGCCGAGATTTATCAGCGCGAAGCGGGTGGCGTTCCAGAGCTTGGTGGCGAAGTTGCGCGCCGCCTCCACCGTCGCCGAGGTGTCGGACTTGCGGTCGTAGTCGAGGCGGATGTCCTGGCCGGCACCGGCCACCTCGCGCACGAGGGCAAAGCGCAGGGCATCGGCGCCGTAACGGTCGATCAGCAGCAGCGGATCGATGCCGTTGCCGGCCGATTTGCTCATCTTGCGGTTGTTCTCGTCCCGCACCAGGCCGTGGATGTACACGTCGCGGAAGGGCGGGCCCGCCTCCGGCAGGAAGGCGCCGGCCAGCATCGTCATGCGCGCCACCCAGAAGAAGATGATGTCGAAGCCGGTCACCAGCACGCTGGTGGGGTACCAGCGCACCAGGTCGGCCGCCTGACCATCGGGCCAGCCGAGGGTCGAGAAGGGCCAGAGGCCGCTCGAGAACCAGGTGTCGAGCACATCGGGGTCCTGCTCGAGCACGAGGCCTGCGGCGCCGTGGCGCGCCTCGGCGAGGGCCCGGGCTTCGGCGGCGTCACGGGCGACCACGTAGGGCGTGGCATCGGTGATCTGACCGCCGGTGGCGCTGACCACGAACCAGGCCGGGATGCGATGGCCCCACCACAGCTGGCGGCTGATGCACCAGTCGCGGATGTCGGTGAGCCAGTCGCGGTAGACCTTGCTCCAGCGGTCAGGTACGAAGCGCGGTGCCGGACCGGCGGCGGCATCGAGGGCGTCACGGCAACGGGCCGCCAGGGGTTCGGTGCGCACGAACCACTGGGTCGACAGCAGCGGTTCGACCGGCACCTTGCCCCGGTCGGAGAAGGGGACGCTGTGGCGGTGGGGTTCGGTCTTGACCAGCAACCCTTCGGCCTCCATCGCCGCCACCACCGCCTGGCGCGCCTCGAAGCGGTCGAGCCCGGCGAAGCGGCCGGCGGCGGCGTTCATCGTGCCGTCCTTGGCCATCACCGTGA
>JBMOIF010000121.1:0-2803 GCA_049317465.1 Prochlorococcaceae cyanobacterium
GCGGCCCGACACGGTGCTGGTGAGCGTGATGGCCGCCAACAACGAGATCGGCGTGCTGCAGCCCCTGGCCGCCATCGGCGCCCTCTGCGCCAGCCGCGGTGTGGCCTTTCACTGCGACGGGGCCCAGCTGGTGGGCCATGCCCCCCTGCGGCCGCTGGAGCTGGGCATCGACCTACTCAGCCTCAGCGGCCACAAGTTCGGCGGGCCCCAGGGCATCGGTGCCCTGGTGCTGGCGCCCGGTGTCACGGTGGCGCCGCAGCTGCACGGGGGCGGCCAGGAGGGTGGCCGCCGCAGCGGCACGCCGCCGCTGCCGCTGATCGTGGGCCTGGCCGAGGCGCTGGCGCGGTCCCTGGCCGATGCGTCCGCCCGCGGGGCGCGGCTGCTGGCCCTGCGGGAACGGCTGCGCGAGGGGCTCGAGGCCCTGGGGGGCATCTCGGTCAACGGTGCGCTCGACCCACGGCTGCCCCACAACCTCAACGTCACGGTGCAGGGGGTCGACGGGGGGCGGCTGCACCGGGAGCTGCGGCGGTGGCTGGCCGTGAGCGGCGGGTCAGCCTGCAGCAGCGGCGCTCCGTCCCATGTGCTGCAGGCCCTTGGGCTCAGCCGCGAGGCCGCGGCGGCGTCGGTGCGGTTCGGCCTCGGCCGCGCCACCACCGAGGCCGACATCGATGGGGCCCTGGCCGTGTTCAGCCGCCTGCTCCCGGCCCTCCGCTGAGCAGCACGAACGCCCCCACCCCCACCAGGGTCAGCAGCGCCTGGGCCAGGCGGCTCACGAGCATCCCCATCACCACCGCCAGGCCCACCTGCAGGGCCCGCAGCAGCCGCGTCAGCCCCAGGGGGCCCAGGGCGGTGCGGGCCATCACCAGTTCGCCGACGCTCGCCCCCAGCAGCGGCCCCACCACCGCCCCCAGCAGCGGTCCCCCCAGCGGCAGGGCCGGCAGCAGCCCGAAGATCCCCAGCACCAGCCCCACCCCGGCGCCGATGTACGACCAGCGGCTGGCCCGCAGCCGCGCCGGCCCCAGCACCAGGCCGAGGGCGTCGGCGCCCCAGCCCAGGGCCAGCACCGTCAGGGCCGCCGCCAGGGCGGGCCAGCCCTGGCTCCAGCCGACGGTCCAGCACCACAGGCCGGCCCCCAGGGGCAGCAGCACCAGGCCCGGCAGCACCGGCAGCAGCACGCCGGGCAGGGCCACCAGCTGGATCACCAGGGCGATCCACCAGGCGACGGCGGGCGTGAGGGGAGAAGGCATGGGACGGTCAGATCCGTTCGGCCACCCGCAGCTTGGCCGAACGGCTGCGGGGATTGGCCTCGGCTTCGGCCCCGTCGGCCACCAGCGGCCGGCGGGTCAGCACCCGCAGGCGGTCGTCGTCGCGCAGGTGGGTCTTCACCAGCCGGTCTTCGAGCGAGTGGAAGCTGATCAGGGCCAGCAGGCCCCCCGGCTGCAGCCAGTCGGGGGCCCGCTGCAGCAGCCGTTCCAGTTCCCCCAGCTCGTCGTTGACGGCGATGCGCAGGGCCTGGAAGCTGCGGGTGGCCGGATGGATGCGGCCGCGGCGCTGGGCCGGCGGGAAGCAGCCGGCGATGGCGTAGGCCAGTTCGGTGGTGCTGCGACCGCTCCAGGGCCGTTCGGCCACCAGCCGGCGGGCGATGCGCCGCGACAGGCGCTCCTCGCCGAAGCGGTACAGCACATCGGCGAGGGCGCCTTCGTCGAGGTGATCGAGCAGGTCGGCGGCCGTCTCGCCCCGCTCGGGGTTCATGCGCATGTCCACCGGCCCGGCCAGACGGAAGCTGAAGCCCCGCGCCGCCACATCCAGTTGCGGGCTGCTCACCCCCAGATCCGCCAGCACGCCATCCACGGGGCCATCCGGAACGAAGTCGGCAAAATTGGTGGCGACGATCGTGGTGCGCCCGGCAAAGGGCGCGAGAACCTCGGCGGCGGCGGCTCGGGCGGTCGGATCCTGGTCCAGCCCGATCAGCTCGAGGCCGGGATGGGCCGCCAGCAACAGGGCGCCGTGGCCGCCGCCGCCGAGGGTGCAGTCAATCAGCCGGGGCGGGCCGCCGCCGGCACCCCGCCCCGGCAAGGCCGCGAACGCCTCCAGCACCGCAGCGGCCAGCACCGGCTTGTGAACAAAAGGGGCTTCGGCCTGGGGGCTCTCCATGCTCTTTGTCCTAGGCGAACGCACCCGCACCGACCAGGCCCCTGGCAGGGGTGGAATGAACCAGGATTTCCACCCCCTCTACGGCCTGGCCATGGCCTTGGGCGCCCCTCTGCTTTGCCACCGATGTGGTGGCGGCGCTGGATCCCTAAGACCACCCCCCGGTCTTCCTACAATCACAGACACCACGGCCCGGCACGCCTTCCCATGACCCAGCTGGAAACGCGTACCGAGCCGATGGTGCTCAACTTCGGGCCCCATCACCCGTCGATGCACGGGGTGCTGCGGCTCGTGGTGACCCTCGACGGCGAGGACGTGGTCGACTGCGAGCCGGTGATCGGCTACCTGCACCGCGGCATGGAGAAGATCGCCGAGAGCCGCACGAATGTGATGTTCGTGCCTTACGTGAGCCGCTGGGACTATGCCGCCGGCATGTTCAACGAGGCGATCACCGTCAATGCCCCTGAACAGCTGGCCAATGTGCCGGTGCCGAAGCGCGCCAGCTACATCCGCGTGCTGATGCTGGAACTCAACCGCATCGCCAACCACCTGCTCTGGCTCGGTCCTTTCCTGGCTGATGTGGGCGCCCAGACGCCGTTCTTCTACATCTTCCGCGAACGGGAGATGATCTACGACCTCTGGGAAGCGGCCA
>JBMOIF010000122.1:0-2749 GCA_049317465.1 Prochlorococcaceae cyanobacterium
GAACTGGATCATCCGCTCCAGCCAGTTGAGCGGCGTGAGGCAGTTGAGCAGCCAGCAGAGTTCGCTGTGGGCCGCCACATGGCTCTGCACGAAGACGGTGGAGATCTCCGGGTCGATGCCGCAGGCCAGGTACAGGGCCGCCGTTCGGCGGGTGTCTTCGGCCAGCGCCTCGGGGCGGTGGGGCACCGTGATCGCATGCAGATCGACAACACAGAAGAAGGTGTCGTGGCTCTGCTGCAGGTCGACCCAGTTGCGGATGGCCCCCAGCCAGTTCCCCAGATGCAGGGAACCCGTGGGCTGGACGCCGGAGAGAACCCTGGGCCGTGTCATCAGGCCTCCGTCGTCTCCTCAGCCGCTGTCTCCTCAGCCGTCGTCTCCTCCGCTGTGGTCTCTTCCGCCGGGGTCGCGTCAACTGAGGTGTCTTGCGCCGATGCATCCTCAGCCGAGGTCTCTTCGGCGGGAAGGGTCTCCTCCGCGGCAGATTCTTCGGTCAGCTCGGGTTCAGCGGCCGCCGGGGCCGGCGGCCGGCTGGGGCGGGCGAAGGGGTCAGGACGGGGACCACGACCACCCGGAGCGCCCCCACCGCCCCGACGGTCACCGCGCTCGCCCCGTTCACCGGAACGACCACCACCGGACGGCTGCTCAGCCACCCCTTCCAGGGCCCCCTGCTCGAGCAGCTGGGCCATGGTGCGCAGACAGAAGCCCATCACGGCCACCGTCGAGCGCAGCTGGAAGGCGTCCTGAATCGTGCGGGCGGCCCGCAGTTCGTTGTCGCTCAGCCTGATGCGCAGGCCAGACCCGTCGCGGTCGGCACCGCCGCCGCCGCGGCGGCCTCCCTCGCGGCCTCCCTCACGGCGAGCTCCTTCAGACCGCTCCCCGCGGTTCTGGCGTTCCTGTTCGGCCATCCGGCTGGCGTGCGTCGCTGGGCCAAGTGTGGCGCATCGCCGAATGGGCTTGGTGTTGCAGCGCTGATGCAGGTCGGGCTGACTGATTTAGACAGGGGGCACGCCCTCCCCGCCCCGGCGATGCTTCCGATCCGTCCTCCGCTGCGTCCCCTGATGGTCGGCGGCCTGATCCTGGGCGGCGGCTGGATCGTGGGCGACCTCGGCCACGGCCCCCTCGGCAGCCTGGGCCTGGCGGCCCTGGCCGGTGCCGGCGTCTGGATGCTGCAGCGGCCGAAGCCGGCGGCGGTGGCCGCCCTGCCCCAGGCCCCCGAGCCCCTGCTCGAGCATTGCCGCAGCCTGCTGCAGCAGTTCGAGGCCCTTGGGCTGGGCCGCGACCGGCCCGATCAGCAGCTGCGCCAACTGCAGCAGGCCCTCGACCGTCCGGAGGAACAGCTGGTGCTGGCCGGGCGCGCCCCGGCCGACGACGAACGGCAGTGGCTGCAGCAGGGGCTGCGCCGGTCGGTGCCGGCACTGCTCCACCTGGCCCGGCCCCTGCCCTCGGCACCGGAACGGTGGTGCTGGCCCGCCGAACTGCTCCAGGCCGATCGGGTGGTGTGGCTGCTGGGAGAAACCGCCTCGGCGGCCGATCTGCGCTGGTTGCAGGCCGCTCCGCAGGACCTGCCCGTGCTGGTGCTGGCGGCCTGCCCCGACCCGGCCCGCTGGCCGGCCCTGCGGCACGAGCTCGCGGTCCAGCTGGGGGACGGCCCGACCCTGGCGCGGCTGGGTGATCCTCTGCCGGCGGAACGGCTGCCTTTTGCGGGGCGCCGTCGCGCGACGCGGCTGCGCTGCCTGCGCCAGCTGCAGGACGGCTGGCAGCAGCAGCTCGAGGCCGAGCGGCGTCGACGGCTGCAGCCCCTGGTCCAGCGCAGCCAGTGGCTCGTGGCGGCGGCGGTGCTGGCGTCACCCCTGCCCTCGACGGATCTGCTGCTGACGACGGCGGTCAATGGACTGCTGCTGCGCGAGATGGCCGAGATCTGGCCCTGCCGCTGGACGCCGGAGCAGCTGCGCAGCGCCGCCCTCGAACTGGGCCGGGTGGCCCTCGCCCTCGGCACGGTCGAGTGGGGCGGTCAGGCCCTGGCGGCTGCCCTGCGCCTCCATGGCGCCACCTGGCTGGTGGGGGGCACCCTGCAGGCCCTCTCGGCGGCCTACCTCACCCGTGTGCTGGCCCGCTCGATGGCCGATGCCCTGGCCCTGGCCTCCGGGGTGCCCGACGACGAACTGCCGGCGCTGCAGACCCGCTTCCCGCAGCTGGTGAGCCGTGCCCTCGAGCAGGAGCGCCTCGACTGGCAGGGCTTTGTCGACCAGGCCCTGGCCTGGGGACAGCGCCAGACCGCCCCGACGGCGACCCCGATGGCCACCCCGAGGATCACGCCGGCGACTTAACAGAGCTTCAAAAACTTTGGATAAATCTTTTCTCGCCATCGCGCTGGTTTCTTAGTCTGAAAAGGCTCCACATGCTGGAGCCGTCCTCATTCGTTCATCGCTCATGTCCACCGCAATCCGCAGCGGACGCGCCAGCAGCTGGCAGAGCTTCTGCGAGTGGGTCACCAGCACCGACAACCGCATCTACGTGGGTTGGTTCGGTGTGCTGATGATCCCCTGCCTCCTGGCTGCGACCATCTGCTACATCATCGCCTTCATCGCGGCTCCCCCCGTCGACATCGACGGCATCCGCGAACCGGTTGCCGGCTCATTCCTCTACGGCAACAACATCATTTCCGGTGCTGTCATTCCCAGCAGCAACGCCATCGGTCTGCACTTCTACCCCATCTGGGAAGCCGCTTCCCTGGATGAGTGGCTGTACA
>JBMOIF010000123.1:0-2575 GCA_049317465.1 Prochlorococcaceae cyanobacterium
GGTGGGGGTCATTGATCATCCCCTTCCAGCCCACGGTGGTGCGCGGCTTCTCGAAATACACGCGCATCACCACTTCCAGCCGGTCCGCCAGGCGTCGACGGATCGGCAGCAGCCGGTCGGCGTACTCCCGGGCCGCGGCCACGTCGTGCACCGAACAGGGGCCCACCACCACCAGCAGCCGCCGGTCGTCACCCCGCAGGATGTGCTGGATACGCTGACGCGCCGCCCGCACCGTCTCGGCCGCCCCCTCCGCCAGGGGCAGATCGGTGTGCAGCACCGCCGGGGCCACCAGCGGCCGGGTCTCCACCACGTGCAGATCGGAGGTGGGAATCATGGCCGCGATGCCGCGAAGGGGAGGGCACAGCCCAGCCTAGAAGCCGCTCCTGCCCGCTGACCGGTCGGTTCTGCAGCAACGCCCACCAAGCGGGATCCCGTCGATGTCGACAATGAGTCCCAGCGACCGACCCCGCCGGCCCATGCCCGATGCCGCCATCCCCGCCGCCGATCTGCTGAGCGGCTACCGCAGCGCAGCCGCCGAGCGCGAAGCCATGGGGATTCCGGCCCTGCCCCTCAGTGCCGCCCAGACCCAGGCCCTCACCGAACTGCTGGCCCAGCCGCCGGCCGGCGAGGAGGCCGTCCTGCTCGAGCTGCTCAGCGAGCGCATCCCGCCGGGGGTCGATGAGGCGGCCTATGTGAAGGCCAGCTGGTTGACGGCGGTGGCCCGCGGTGGGGCATCCAGCCCGCTGGTGAGCCCGCTGGAGGCCACGCGGCTGCTGGCCACCATGATCGGCGGCTACAACGTCGGCGCCCTCATCGAGCTGCTCGGCAGCAGCGACCCGGTGGTGGCGGGCGCCGCCGCCGAGGGCCTCAGCCGCACGGTGCTCGTCTACGACGCGTACCACGACGTGCTCGAGCTGGCGGCCTCCAACCCGCTGGCACGGCAGGTGGTCGACAGCTGGGCCGCGGCGGAATGGTTCACCAGCCGTCCCGAACTGCCGACCGAGATCACCGTCACCGTCTTCAAGGTCGAGGGCGAGACCAACACCGACGACCTCTCGCCCGCCACCCACGCCACCACCCGCCCCGACATCCCGCTGCACGCCACGGCGATGCTCGAGACGCGGCTGCCCGGCGGCCTGGCCACGATCAGCGCGCTCAAGGCCAAGGGCCACTCGGTCGCCTACGTGGGTGACGTGGTCGGCACGGGCAGTTCGCGCAAGTCGGCGATCAACTCGGTGCTGTGGCACACCGGCAACGACATTCCCCACGTACCCAACAAGCGCGGCGGCGGGGTGATCCTGGGCGGCAAGATCGCGCCCATCTTCTTCAACACCGCCGAAGACTCGGGCGCCCTGCCGATCGAATGCGATGTCTCGGGGCTCAGCACCGGTGACGTGATCACGATCCGGCCCCACGCCGGCACGATCGAGCGGGCCGCGGGTGAAGCCGGCGCCGGCACGATCGTCGCCCGCTTCGCGCTGCGACCGAGCACCATCGCCGACGAGGTGCGGGCCGGCGGCCGCATCCCGCTGCTGATCGGCCGTTCGCTCACCGACAAGGTGCGCGCCCACCTGGGCCTGCCCCCCAGCGAGCTGTTCATCCGACCGGAGGCACCGGCCGACAGCGGCAAGGGCTACACGCTGGCCCAGAAGATGGTCGGCCGCGCCTGCGGCCTGCCGGGGGTGCGGCCGGGCACCAGCTGCGAACCGCGCATGACCACCGTCGGCAGCCAGGACACCACCGGGCCGATGACCCGTGACGAGATGAAGGAACTGGCCTGTCTGGGCTTCAGCGCGGATCTGGTGATGCAGAGCTTCTGTCACACCGCCGCCTACCCCAAGCCGGTGGACCTGAAGACCCACGCCGAACTGCCCGACTTCATGGCCAGCCGCGGCGGCGTGGCCCTGCGCCCCGGCGACGGCATCATCCACAGCTGGCTGAACCGCATGCTGCTGCCCGACACGGTGGGCACCGGCGGTGACAGCCACACCCGCTTCCCGCTGGGCATCTCGTTCCCCGCCGGTTCGGGCCTCGTGGCCTTCGCCGCCGCCATCGGTGCGATGCCGCTCGACATGCCCGAATCGGTGCTGGTGACGTTCACAGGCAAGCTGCAACCGGGGGTGACCCTGCGGGATGTGGTCAACGCCATCCCCTACGTGGCGATCCAGCAGGGGTTGCTCACGGTGGTCAAGGAAGGAAAGACGAATGTCTTCAACGGCCGCATCATGGAGATCGAGGGGCTGCCCGACCTCAAGCTCGAGCAGGCCTTCGAACTCACCGACGCCACCGCCGAACGCAGCTGCGCCGGCAGCACCATCAAGCTGAGCGTCGAGACCGTCAGTGAATACCTGCGCAGCAATGTGGCCCTGCTCAGGAACATGATCGCCCGCGGCTACGGCGATGCCCGCACCCTGGCCCGGCGCATCCGGGCGATGGAGGCCTGGCTCGCCGACCCGCAGCTGCTGGAGGCCGACGCCGATGCCGAGTATGCGGCCGTGATCGAAATCGATCTCGACCAGATCACCGAACCGATCCTGGCCTGCCCCAACGATCCCGACAACGTGAAGCTGCTCAG
>JBMOIF010000124.1:0-2539 GCA_049317465.1 Prochlorococcaceae cyanobacterium
ACAACGGCGCCCTGCTGGTGTTCGACGAGGTGATGACCGGCTTCCGGATCAGCTACGGCGGCGCCCAGGCGAAGTTCGGCATCACGCCCGACCTCACCACCATGGGCAAGGTGATCGGCGGCGGACTGCCGGTGGGGGCCTACGGCGGCCGAGCCGACATCATGGCGATGGTGGCGCCGGCCGGCCCGATGTATCAGGCAGGTACCCTCAGCGGCAACCCCCTGGCGATGACCGCCGGCATCAAGACGCTGGAACTGCTGAAGCAGCCCGGCAGCTACGAACGGCTTGAGCTGATCACCAAGCGCCTCAGTGACGGGATCCAGGCCGCCGCCCGCGACGCCGGCCTGCCGGTCACCGGCGGCAGCATCAGCGCCATGTTCGGTTTCTTCCTCTGCGAGGGGCCGGTGCGCAACTTCGAGGAGGCCAAGGCCACCGACACGGCCCTGTTCGGCAAGCTGCACCGCGCCATGCTCGAGCGTGGTGTTTATCTGGCACCCAGCTCCTACGAGGCGGGCTTTACCTCCCTGGCCCACAGCGATGCTGACATCGATGCCACGATCGCGGCCTTCCGGGATGCCTTCGCCTCGCTGGTCTGAGGCGGAGGTGTTCAGACCGGGCAGCCCCCTTCGAGCCCCGAGCTGGATACGGGCGGGGGCCATGGTTTCCGCCGCGGCCTTCGCTGCCCTGCTTAGCGGCTGCGGGCCTGACCGGGACCAGCAACCGGCCGCCGGATCCGCAGGCGTGGCCGTGGCGGCGGTGATCGCTCTCACGGGCCATGGCAGCGCCTACGGCCAGGATCAGCGCACCGGCCTGCAGCTGGCCCTGGCACGCCTGAACAGCTCCGGCGGCATCAACGGCAAACCGCTGGCCCTACTGCTCGAGGATGGCGCCAGCGACGAACCCAGCGCCATCGCCGCCTTCAACCTGGTGATCGACCGGGGCGCCCTGGCCATCATCGGGCCCACCCTCTCCCAGCAGGCCTTCGCCGCCGACCCCGTGGCCCAACGGCGCAGGGTGCCGGTGTTGGCCCCCTCCAATACTGCCACCGGCATTCCCCAGCTCGGCGCCTTCATCAGCCGGGTGTCGGCCCAGAGCTCGGTGATCGCACCCCTTTCGCTCGACCGGGCCCTGAAACGGCAGCCCGGCATCCGGCGGGTGGCGGTGTTCTTCGCCCAGGACGACGCCTATTCCACCGCCGAGACGGCGATTTTTCAGAAAGCCCTGGCCGAGAAGGGCTTGAAGCCCGTGACGGTGCAGCGCACCCAGCTCGCCGACCACGACTTCCAGAGCCAAATCACCACCACCTTGAGGCTGAATCCCGATCTGATTGTTCTGAGCCTGCAGGCAGTGGATGGCGGCAATCTGATCCGCCAGCTGCGCGAGCTCGGCTACAGCGGCACGATTGTTGTGGGCAACGGCATGAACACGCCCAACATCTACCCTATCTGCCAACGCCACTGCGACGGCATCCTGATCGCTCAGGCCTACAGCCCCGAACTGGCTACAGCGGTCAACCGGACCTTCGTGTCTGACTTTCAGGCGGTGCAGGGGAGCGGCCAAACCCCGCCGCAGCTCACCGCCCAGGCCTACACCGCCATGCAGGTGGTGGGGGAGGCGTTACGCCGGGTGGACAGCAGCCGGCCCCTCACCCTCACCCCCTTGGCCGAGGCGCGCCGGGAGCTCAACCGGGCGATACTCGCCGGCACCTACGCCACTCCACTGGGCGAGATCCGCTTCACACCCGAAGGGGAGGTGATTCAGCAGCAGTTCTATGTGGCCCAGGTGCGCATGAACCACGATGGCCGCAGCGGGCGCTTTCAGCTGCTCCCCTGACCTGACCGTGCGATCCAGCGGAGGTGCGATAAGGTCCAAAAGATTGCGATCGCAGCGTTGTGGGGGAGAACAGCTCGATCCAGGCTCTGCTCCGATCGCTACGGGCGGCCTCCCTGCTGCTCAGCGCATCCCTGTTGGCGCCATCCCTCGTTTCCTGCGGCAATTCTGGTCGGGATGACAGGGCCGGCGGCACAGGTCAGCTGCCGATCGGCGCGGCGATCGCCCTCACCGGCAACGCCAGCGTGATCGGCCAGGACCAGCGCCTCGGCCTTGAACTCGCCCGTGACCACTTCCAGGGCAACGGTCCGGCCCTCAAGCTCACGATCCAGGACGGCGGCAGCGATGAGGGAACCGCCACCAATGCCTTCCGCAGCCTCATCGGCGCGAATGTGGTGGCCCTGATCGGCCCCTCGCTCTCCCAGCAGGCCTTCGCGGTCGATCCGATCGCCGACCGGGCCGGCATTCCGGTGATCGCCCCCTCCAACACCGCCGCCGGCATCCCCCAAATCGGGCCCTTCGTGGCTCGTGTGTCTGCGCCGGTGGCCCAGGTGGCGCCACTCTCCATCGCCGCGGCCCTGCGGCTCAACCCGAAGATCCGTAGCGCTGCCGTCTTCTATGCCCAAGACGACGCGTACTCGACTTCGGAGTCGAAGATCTTCCAGCAGGCCCTGATCGCCCGCAACCTCAAGCCGGTGGCGGTGATCAG
>JBMOIF010000125.1:0-2513 GCA_049317465.1 Prochlorococcaceae cyanobacterium
ATCAGGCCCACATGACCGTTGCCGGTGCCGCTGGTGATGCTCACCACCATGCCGGTGTAGGCGTCGTTGACGGCGCTCGCGCCCGCCGCCAGGGTGATGGTGCCGGCGGCTCCGGCGGTGGAGGTGCCGGTCAGGGCCGCGCCCATCACGGTCTCAGACAGGCGGCAAGATCTCAGCAGGGGGGAATAGCGGGGGGCAGTGCCGGCGGTGCCGCTGCCGGCGTACTCCACCGTCATCTGCAGCTGCACCTGTGTGTTGCTCAGCAGCCCCTCGTAGGCGCCCATGTAGGGCCGGATGATATCCCGGCTCACCACGTCGCCAGCGAGGGGCGTCAGGGCCAGGTCGGAGTTGACCAGAACCGCATTGGTGCCATCCGGGCTTGAGCTGACGCCATAGCTGGCGCCCTCAGTCTTGGCCAGGATCGTCCGCAGCTTCGTCTTGTAGGCCATGCTCGGGTTCGGGGTCGGCAGGGGCTGGCTCGGCTGCGGGGCGATGCCTCAGGCCGGTGGCCGGATCCATCTCCCAGATCCCGCCGATGCCGCGGGTGTCGTCCTCCATGCTACTCAGGCCTCAAGGTCGGCTTCACTCGTACGGTAGTTGAACACGAATGGCACGGTGATCAGGCCAGCTGGGGAATCGGCCTGCAGCAGCTCGCAGGTGGTCCGGCCAGGCATGACGTCAATCGTCAGATCGCGCAGGGCCGTGCTGGCCATCGTGCGCCGGTGGATCTCAGCCACGATCGGATCCGCGATCACGTCCGGCTGGGCATCGCGCACGATCACCACCGCCCGGGCCTGGAGGGTCCAGTCCAGGAACGGCAGGCTGGTCCGCACGTCCGGGCTGTCGTCGATCCACTCCAGGGCGATGCCGGGCGATTCGTGGCGCTGCAACGGCTCCACCCGGCTGCGCCAGATCCGGCCCGACACCTGCGGCATCCCCGCGAGGGCTGCGGCCCAGGTGGACAGGATCTGCTCGCGGCGGGTGGTCATGGGGTTGGGGTTGGGGGCGGCCAGGCCCCAGGCTCTGGCTCGGTGCCGGCGAAGATCCGCCCGCCTGAGCCGTAGGGGGTGCGGAACGGTGCCAGGGTGCGAGACAGCGGGCCGGGGATGGCCAGGTTGACGAAGAACCCTGGCAGCGGGGTGGGTGGCGTCAGCTCGTTGCCGTCCTCGTCGTAGGTGCCCGGGACTGTGGCGGTGCCGATGATGTCGAGGGCACCGTTGTGGCCGAGGCCCTTGAACTCGCCGTCGTCATCGATGTAGCCCATCCGGTCGGCGGTGGCCTCGGCCTTGGGCTCTGAGTCGAAGCGGAGGGTGTAGTGGTTCATTGCATCATCGCTTGGAGGTTGGCGTTGGGCCGGCGGGACTTGAAGAGTCCCATCTCGCGGATGTAGCCGATTGTCTCAAAGGCTCCCGTTGAAAAATTAATGTACATGCGATCAACGACAGGCAACGCGCTTGGGTTGCCATTGGCTCCAGCCGACCCGCACTGCAGGCGTGAGTCATTGACCTTCATTGCTAGGGCAGAAAGGCGCCGCTTCTGGTCTGGGACAGTCACTGTCAAAACGCCTTGCGACACCGCACCCGCAACAAATACAGCTTTAGCCATAGTAGGCGAAGCCCCCACCACCCTCAGGTCCATCCTGTTGGCGGAAGTGCCGTCATTTACTGACGGGCATGTTTGCTCGGCCTGGCTTGTTGACGCAACTTCAGTGTCTGAGAAAAATGTCGCTTCGTTCGGATTCCAAATCCCCGCGAACGCCGCACCCGTGATCGACGCCACGTCCGCCGTGCTGCTGGCGGTGAGGGCTCCGGTGGGGACGTAGGGGGCGAGGGGGCCGGTGTTGATCTGTGTGCCAGTAATCCAGAGGCCAGTCGTGCCGTCCGCCACTGGCGTCTTGATCGTCCAGTGGTCGCCGCGATTGCCTGGCGCTGATGTGGTGCTAGTGAAGCTCCACGACACTCGATACCAGCCATTCGGTGCGGCCTGGACAGTGCAGGCCGTGATTGTCCCGGTTGGCGTCGTGGCTCCACTGGCAGGCACAATGTCAAACACCTGGCCGGTGACATTGCTCCGAAGCCTGATCGTATTGGTTCCGCTCAGCTTGAATAGTGCGCTTTGCGTGTATGCGGTTGAGTTAGCAAGCGAAATGGAAGAACCATAAGACATTCCATCGGTGTTGTTTCCAGTGTTCGCCCCACTATTCAGCGCAAAAAAGCTGGCGCTAGATACTCCTTGAATCGGCGTTGATACGCTTTGAGTCGCCAGGGTTGCATTGGTAGCGCCATAGCCATTGGCGACCAATACTGCTTCGCTGTAACTTTTTAGATTCGTCACCCCATCCCACACCCGCCACCCCAGGCACGCCCCTGTCGCCGGGTCGTACTCGATGAATGGCACGTTGGCCGTCGGCTGCACCAGCACGCCCGAGCTGTTGAAGCCCATCGCGGGGGAGCTGTTCGTGAACGTAATGATCTGAGATCCGCTGATCAGATCCGTCACCGTGCCGGTTCGCA
>JBMOIF010000126.1:0-2506 GCA_049317465.1 Prochlorococcaceae cyanobacterium
CCATGGCGTTTCCTGGTCCAGCCCCAGTCATCGCCATCGTCGGCGCAGGGTTCAGCGGAACCTTGCTGGCGAGCCAGCTGTTGCGGCAGGCGCAGCATCCACTGCGACTGCTCCTTATCGAGCGATCGGGGCGCTTCGGTCCCGGCCTGGCCTACGGGACCGAGGAGCCCGGCCATCTTCTGAATGTGTCGGCCGGTGCCATGAGCGCCTGGCCGGATGATCCCAGCCACCTGCTGCGCTGGCTCGATCTCAACCGTTCGGCGCTTGCTGATCTGCTGCCCGCCGGCGTGGATGCCAGCACGTTTCTGCCGCGTCAGGTCTATGGCCTCTACCTGCAGTCCATCCTTGAGGAGGCTGCATCTCTGGCAACCGGGCACACCTCGCTTGAACGCCTGAACCTGGAACTGCTTGATCTGGAGCCCCTGGACAACCGGTCCTCCATGGTGCCGGGCTACCGCCTGCATTTCGACGGCCATCCGCCTCGGCAGGCGGATCAGGTGGTGCTCGCCTGGGGCAACAGCGCTCTGCCACCCCAGCTGAAACCCAGCCTGGCCATCAGGCACGGCTGGTCTGCCGATGCGACCTCTGATCTGGATCCCGACGCGTCGGTCGCCCTGCTGGGTACCGGCCTCACCATGGTCGACATGCTGGTGAGCCTGCAGCGGCAGGGTCACCGCGGCCCGATCGTGGCACTCTCCCGTCACGGGCTTCGCCCCAACGCGCATCGCCAGGTGGAGCCCCTCGGTGATTGGCTCGATCCTGAGCAGACCCCATCCACCGTTCTCGGTCTCTGGCGTCTGATCCGCCAGCGGGTGGCGGAGGCGGGCCAAAAAGACCTGGACTGGCGCGCCGTGATCGATGGCCTGCGCCCGAGGACACAACAGCTGTGGTCGCGCCTGGACCTGCACGAACGGCGGCGCTTTTTGCGCCATGTGTCCGTGATCTGGGATGTGCATCGCCATCGCATCGCCCCCGAACTGCAAGCCCTGCTGGAGGATCTGCAGGCGCACGGCCGCCTGCGGATCCTGGCGGCATGGCTGCTGGAGCACACCGTCGACGAGGAGGGCCTGCGGCTGCGGATCCGTCGCCGCGGGGCTTCGAGGAAGTGTGAAGCGATGCGGGTGGATCGGTTGATCCTCTGCACCGGCAATCCGCTCGATTACGCCCGCGGACAAGACACCCTGGTGGCACGCCTACGTGAGCGGGGCCTGCTCCAGCCCGATGCACTCGGCCATGGGACGGAGTGCGATGCAGCCGGCTCCCTGCTCAGCGCGGGCGGTCAGTTCCAGGCCACCCTCCATACCCTCGGCTCACCTCGGAAGGGGCAGTTGTGGGAGAGCATCGCCGTCCCCGAGCTTCGTCTTCAGGCCCGCGACCTGGCCCACACAGTGCTGAAGTCTCTGCCGCGGCAGCTTCAGCTCCTGCCGCCACGCGTTGCAGCGTCAGACCTGGCCGGCAGTGCTGGGACCCTGCTGCTGCGGCAGCTGTTCGATGCCCAGTCCTGCACCTACACCTATCTGATCGCTGATCCCGTCAGTGGCGAAGCCGCCCTGGTGGATCCGGTGCTGGAGCAGCTGGAGCGCGACCTGAGCCTGCTGCAGGACCTCGGCCTCAGGCTGAACGTCTGCCTGGAGACGCACCTGCATGCCGACCACATCACATCGGCCGGGCAGCTGCGGCGCCGGACCGGCTGCCGGCTGCTTGTGCCCGCCGCAGAGGGCATTCGCGGCGCCGATCAGTTGCTTCGGGGGGATGAACGCCTGCAGCTGGGAGGACTCGCCATCGAGGTGATCGCCACACCGGGCCACACAGCGGAGCACATGGCGTATCGCATCGGCGACAGCCACCTGTTCAGCGGCGATGCCCTGCTGATCCGCGGCTGCGGCCGGACCGATTTCCAGAACGGCGATCCCGGACAGCTCTACGACTCCCTACAGCGTCTGCTGGGCCTGCCGGACGCGATGCTCGTCTATCCATGCCACGACTACATGGGCCGAAGTCACACCAGCATCGACGAAGAGCGGCGCCTCAACCCGAAGCTGGTGGGCCGCACTCGCGAGGCCTTCATTCAGCTGCTGCAACAGCAGCAGCTGGCACCCCCGAAACGGATCGCAGAGGCCCTGCCGGCGAATCTGCATCTGGGCGATCTGATGCCGGCTGAACAACATGACCAGGAACGTCAGGATCGGGAGCTGGAAAGTGAGCAGGCCCAGGCCACCGAGGAGGCCAATAAGGAGATCTACAACGCGTTTCTCGGCATGTTCATCTGAAGCAGGTCATGACATGACGGTTCCAGCCTTGGCGCTCCCATTGTCCGATCAGCCTGATCGTGGCGATACCGATCAATGTCCGTGATCGTTGAGCAGCCTCGACCCCATGACGGACTTGCCAACCTGAGTCCCTCTTCTGAAGGAGTTGCATGACCCGTCGTTCCATCCCGCTTGTCGAGCGCCTGAGCCACGGCCTGGCGAGTGCGGTGCTCTCCGCTGCGGCTCTGGCTGCGCCA
>JBMOIF010000127.1:0-2471 GCA_049317465.1 Prochlorococcaceae cyanobacterium
CGGCAACGGCACGCTGCCATTCAGTTCCCGGAAGCTGAGCTCGGGATGCACTTCATGAAGCCGTGGACGCTGCTCGGGTCGCTGCTGCAGCAGCCGATTGAGGTCGCGGATGCGAGGCATCAGGTTCCACGACTGGATGCTGAGGCCCCGCCCCTGCAGCTCCCGTGACCATTGGCTGGCCTGGGCATGGTCCGATGCCACAAGCAGCGGCCGGAGCGGTGCACTGAACACGCTGGCGCGGCGGGGCCCCAGCAACCGCCGCGCCTCGCTGTCGCACTGCCGCGGCTCCCGGTCGGGCAGGCCGATGGGCATGTCAACGGCGCAGAGGCTGTCGTCATCGCAGGCAAGGGCCTCGGCGTCGGCGCTCACCGAACCGACGATTGTGCCGCCCGCCTGTGGCTGCTCGAGCAGCAACCAGCCGAGGCGGCAGCCATCCACCCCCCGCAGGCGGCGGATGTCGGCCGGGGCCGGGCGGGGCCAGATCCCTGACGGCAGCGGCGGATGGCGGACCGCCATGGCGGCCGACACCAGATACACGAAGGCCCAGCGGCCATCGCGCAACTGGCGCCGCTCGCGCCGGTAGAGCCAGGGCACGTCTTCGTAGGCATCGAGTTCCGGCCAGCGCGCGGGGTCGATGCGGCGGCATTCACCCCGCACCGCACCCGTGCCATCACAGGCCATCGGGTACGCACCCGCGTCGTGAAGATCGGCCCCATCAAGCCAGGTGACTCCCTCCCAGGGGGCATCGCCGAGCACGGAGGCCGCGGCATGGCCGCGCATCAGGGTGCCGTAGACGAAGAGGAGGGATGACCGAACCATGACGCGCTTCAGACACGTCCGAGGCGCATCCTGTCGCAGACCGGGCCACACGGGTCCTTGCACAGTCGGCCAGCTGCCATACGGTCGTGGGGTCCATTGCCCTCACACCCGTGAAGGTCACCCACCTCGACGACGAGCACCTGCTCAACCTGTCGTCCAGCGAGCTGGCCCTGCTGGTGGACATGCTCTACGCCGGTCTGTTTTCCGACCTGCTGCCCGTCGATGCCGACACCCGCCAACAGGTGAACGCCCTCATGGCCCAGGTTCAGGAGGGGCTGTTCGACGCAGCCCAGGACACCTGGCAGCGGCAGCTCAGCGGCTGAAATGGGCCTTGGCGTCGAACATCACCTCGGCGGTGATGGCCCCGATGCCACGCTCCTGGGCATAGGCCTCGGCATTCCGTCGCACCTTGCCACGCACGAAGAACGGGACCTTCTTCAGCTCGGCCTCGCCATCGGCCGTCCAGACGCCCGACACCGGCGCCTCCGGAGCCGCCGCCGCTGTTTCTCCTCGGTGGCTCATGTGGCCATCGATGAACTCGAAATCGTGGCGGAACATGCCGATCAGGTGCTCCTCCAGGCCCATCATCAGCGGATGGACCCACGAATCGAAGATCACGTTCGCCCCCTCCCAGCCCATCTGGGGGGCATAGCGGGCCGGCACATCCTGCACATGCAGCGGCGATGAGATCACGGCACAGGGAACCCCCAGCCGCTTGGCGCTGTGGCGCTCCATCTGCGTGCCCAGCACCAGCTCCGGAGCGGCAGCGGCCATGGCGGCCTCCACCGCCAGGTAGTCGTCGCTGATCAGCGCCTCGAGGCCCAGCTCGGCGGCCGCCGCCCGCACGGCCCGGGCCTGTTCGCGGCTGTAACTGCCGAGGCCCACCACCTCAAAGCCCAGCTCCTGGCTGGCAATGCGAGCGGCGGCGATGGCATGGGTGGCGTCGGCAAAGATGAACACCCGCTTGCCCGTCAGGTAGGTCGAATCGACCGAGCGGGAATACCAGGGCAACCGCGACCGGTCCGCTGCCGGCAGCAGCGCCGGGTCGAGGCCCAGCAGCTCCACCACCTCCTGCAGGAACGCCACCGTGGCGCCGATGCCGATCGGGACCGTGCGCACGCAGGCCATGCCGAACTGCCGCTCGAGCCAGCTGCCGGTGGCCTCGGCCACCTCGGGGTAGAGGCAGACGTTGGCATCGGCGTCGGGCAGACGGCACAGGTCCGCCGGGGTGGCCCCCAGGGGGGCCACCACCGCCACTTCGACGCCGAGGGCCGCCAGCAGCCGGGTCACTTCAATGACGTCGTCGCGGCAGCGGAACCCCAGCAGGCTTGGACCGAGCAGGTTGAGGCGCGGGCGGCGGCCTTCGCTGCGCCAGCGGCCCGGATCGGGGCGGGGACTTCCCGGCGCCGGGATCCGGCCCTTCAACAGGCCGCGCACCAGCTGGTAAAAGGTCTCGCCGGCTCCCCAGTTCTCCTTCTTCGAGTAGGCCGGCAGCTCAAGGCTGACGATCGGCAGATCGCCGTAGCCCATGCCCTGTGCCAGGGCACCGGGCTGGTCCTGGATCAGCTCGGCCGTGCAGCTCTCGCCCACCAGCAGCGCCTGGGGCTGGAAGCGCTCGACCGCCTCGGCGATCGACCGCTTGACCAGCTCGG
>JBMOIF010000128.1:0-2181 GCA_049317465.1 Prochlorococcaceae cyanobacterium
CTCACCAACACCGACCAGCAGCATCTGATCCCGGAGCAGAGCCTGGGGAACCTGGCCCAGCTGGGGGCGATGCAGTTCCTGATGTTTGTCTCTGCAGGAACTGGGCTGGCGGTGGGCTTTGCCGTGATCCGCGGATTCAGCGGCCGGCAGATCGGCAACTTCCACCGCGACCTGCTGCGCTCACTCACCCGGGTGCTGATCCCTGGGTCGATGCTGCTCGCACTGTTCCTGCTGGTTTGCGGTGTGCCGATGACCCTGGCGCCGCCGCTGGAGATCACCACGCTGGATGGAGCCCAGCAGCTGCTGCCCCGCGGCCCGATCGCCCTGTTCGAGGCGATCAAGCAGCTGGGCGAGAACGGCGGCGGTTTTGTGAGCGCTAATTCCGCCCACCCCTACGAGAACCCCACCCTGCTCACCAACCTGGTGAGCACCTGGGCAATGCTGATGATCCCGGCGGCCAGCATTGATGCCTTCGGACGGTTCGTGGGCAACCGGCGCCAGAGCAACTTATTGCTGGTGTTGGTCTTCGCCTTGCTGGTGATCGGAGCCGGGGTGTCTATGGCGGCGGAACAGGCCGGCAACCCCCTACTCGAGCGCTGGCTCAGCGGCGGCAACCTGCAGGGCAAGGAGCTGCGCTTTGGAGCCGGACTCACCGGTCTGTGGTCGGTGGTCACCACCGGCACGATGACCGGAGCGGTGAATGGGGCGCTCGATGCGGCGATGCCGCTGACGATCCTCACGACTCTGTTCAACCTTTTTCTGCAGGTGGTGTTCGGCGGGCAGGGCACAGGCATCGCCTATTTGCTGGTGTTTGTGCTGCTGGCGGTGTTCCTCACTGGCCTGATGGTGGGCCGCACGCCGGAATTCCTGGGCCGCAAGGTGGAAAAACCCCAGGTGGTGTGGGCCAGCCTGATCCTGCTCATCCACCCGATCTTTGTGCTGATCCCGGCGGCCCTCACCCTGGCGGGCGGGCAGCAGCTGGCGGGCATCAGCAATCCCGGGCCCCACGGCATCAGCCAGGTGGTGTTCGAGTACGCCTCAGCCGCCGCCAACAACGGCAGCGGCCTGGAGGGCCTAGGCGATGGCACCCGCTGGTGGAACCTCAGCACCAGCCTCAGCATGCTGGGCGGTCGCTACCTCCCGATCGGGGCGTTGCTGTTCCTGGCCGATGGCTTCCGCCGCAAGCCGGCCCTGGAGCCCAGCCCCGGCACCCTGCGCACCGACACCGGCCTGTTCACAGGCGTGACGGCGGTGGTGCTGGTGATCCTCGGTGCTCTCACCTTCTTCCCGGTGCTGGCCCTTGGGCCAATCGCCGAAGCCCTCACCCTCGTCTCCTGAAGCCGCCGCCATGACGACAACAGCGCGTATTCAGTTCCCCCGCATGCCGCGGGGTCCACGCCAGGAGCGGCGCTACACCGAGCGTCCCCGCCAGCAGGGGTTGGTGCAGAGGGCGATTCTGGAGGCCTTCCGCAAGCTCGATCCCCGGCTTTCGGTGGCCAACCCGGTGATGTTCGTGGTGTGGTGCGGCACGGTGCTCTGCCTGCTGCTCACCCTGGTACCGAACCTTCTCGATGCGCGGGCCACAGCGGCGGATCGTGGCTTCAACGCCCTGATCAGCCTCACCCTGCTGGCCACCCTGCTGTTCGCCAACTTCGCCGAGGCCCTGGCGGAAGGCCGTGGCAAGGCCCAGGCCGATGCCCTGCGCCGCACCCAGGCCCGCACCCAGGCGCGGCGCCAGCTGGCCGATGGCTCGATCGAATTGGTGGACTCCTCCACCCTGCGCCGCGGCGATCTGGTGCTGGTGCAGGCCGGCGATGTGATCCCCGCCGATGGCGAGGTGATCAGCGGGGTGGCCTCGGTGGATGAATCGGCGATCACCGGTGAATCAGCTCCCGTACTCAAGGAGGCCGGATCCGATGTGGCTGGCTCGGTGACGGGTGGCACTCGCATCCTTTCCGATCAGCTCACCCTCCGGATCAGCGCCGATCCGGGCAAGGGCTTCATCGACCGCATGATCGCCCTGGTGGAGGGGGCCGAGCGCAGCAAAACACCGAACGAGATCGCCCTCACGGTGCTGCTGGCGGTGCTCACCCAGGTGTTCCTGATCGCCGTGGCCACCCTCTCGCCAGTGGCCGGTTTTCTCAATCAGGCCCCCTCGGTGGTGACCCTGGTGGCGCTGCT
>JBMOIF010000129.1:0-2073 GCA_049317465.1 Prochlorococcaceae cyanobacterium
GCGGCGGCGGATGCCTCGGCACCGTTGATTTTTGCCGGCGGCCTGGTGCTCGATGGCCTCTCCGGCTTCGGCCAGAGTGATGCCCCGATCACCACCCGTATCCATCGCCTGGCGGGGGCGGTGGTCTCCGCTGGGCTGTTCCTTGACAATCAGGGCGATCTGGCGATTGCCAATGCCGCCGATCGCAGCGGCAGCCTCTCCTACCCCGGCCTGACCCTGGCCCATGGTGGTTCCCTCAGCAGCGACGGGAGCAACAGCCTCGAGGGTCTGCTCCAGAGCGGCAGCGACAGCTTGAACCTGTTCGCGGCCGACCAGCTGCAGCTCCAGCAGCCGGCTCGCCTGGTGCTGGACGGCGAGGCGACAGCAAGCCTGCGGGCTCAGGGCGGTCAGCTGAGCAGCGCCATCGGCTCCCGAATCGACACCGCCCAGGGCAGCCTCCAACTCAGTGGCAACGGCATCGTGCTGCAGGGCATCCTCAACAGCGGCGGCCGGTTGGACCTTGCCGGTGGCTCCGCAGCCATTGCGTTGGCTCCCTATCTGAGCAATGCCCAAAAAGACGAACTGACGGCCGCCGGCATCGACACGGCCGATCTGGCCAGCAACCTGGTGCTGGCAGGCACCATCTCCAGCGCTGCCCCAGGCGGCTTCAGCCTTCAGAGCGATCGCCTGCTGCCGCTGCTGGGGGTGATCGACAGCACCGCGCCCGGCGCTCCGCTGGTGCTCCAGACCAGCAGCAGCTCCGGCATGCTCCAACTGGGCAGCCTCAGCTCCGCTGGAGCCCTTGCCCTGCAGGTTCCCTTCGGCCGCCTCTACAGCGGCATCCCCAGCCCCATCCGCACGGTCGGTGGTGGGGCTCTCTCCATCCTGGCGGCCCAGGCCAGCCTCAATGGCCCGATCGAGGTCGGCAGCGGTGGAGTCCGGATTGACGCCAGCGGCCAGCTGAGCCTGGCAGGCGCTACCAGCTCAGGCGGTGCCGTCGCCATGGAGGCTGCGGCGATCGATCTGGCCCCGAGTGGCGGTGTCGTGAGCCTTGGCGATCTGAGCCTGGCGGCCACCGGCAGCGGAGCCGGACTGCGGTTGGCGGGGCTGCTGTTGGCGGGCGGTGGCATCGGCCCCCGGGCCAGATCCGGCTTCGCCCGCCGCCTGTCCAACCGCGTCGCGCTCGATGGCACCACCAGCCTCGACAGCAGCGATCAGCCGATCCAGGCCAGCGATCTTCTGCTCGATCCCGATTCCAATGCGGAACTGCGGCTGAGCAGCTCCACCACGGTGGTGGTTGGCGGCAGCAGCGATGGCAGCCGCGACACGGTGGTGACCGATGCCTGGTTGGCTGCCCCCAACGTACGCATCACCGCAGCTGAGGGTCCCAGGCTGCTCCACGATCTGATCGCCCGCGACCGGCTGGTGATCCACAGCGACAGCACGCTGCGGCTGGAACCCAGCGCTGTGCTCAATCTTGGGCTTCCCGCCGGGGTTGCCAGCGCCAGCCCCACCCCGGAGGCGACACTCGAACTCACGGCGCCGCTGATCAGCCTGCCCCATGATCCGGCGGATCTGGTGATCGACGCCGACAGCAGCATTCCCCAGCCGTTCCTGGCCGGCAACCTGAGCGCCCCTCTGACGCTGGCGTTCCAGGTGACCACCCCACAAGGACAGACGATTGCTTTCCTTGTCGACGTGGCGGCGGGTCAACGCGATTCGCTCGCTCTCCTGCTGGACGCCATCAACAGGGCCGTTGCGGAGGCGGCCCGAACGGCCGGGGTGCCCAACGAGGCCATCCCAAGCCTGGCGATGCGGGGTGCGGTGCTAAGGATGCAGCTCGGCAACGAGCTGACGCTTCCCGAGCCCGATCAACTGGCCCTGGTGCTCGTTGGCGCACGGAGCCAAGGGCTCGATCAGCTGGGCTTCTCGCCCTCAAGCACCAACCGGCAGGGGGTGATTCCTGCCACGGTGCTCAGCCATGCCTTGGCCACCCATCTGTCCGCCGGCAGCATCGACCAGCCTTACCAGCGCCTGGAGTGGGGCGGCGGGGTACGCGCCGATGCCGCCAGCGAGAACACCCGTCTCAGCTGG
>JBMOIF010000130.1:0-2000 GCA_049317465.1 Prochlorococcaceae cyanobacterium
CGGGGCGACGCCGGTCAGTAGGTCTCCACGTGCCAGCGTTCAGCCTTCTTGAGGGCAGGCCGCAGCTCTGACCACTCAAGCCCCCTGCGGGCGGCAGCGGCGGTCATGGCGGCGTCGATGCCGGGCTCAATGCCCCGCAGGCCACACATGTAGACGTGGGTGCGGGGATCTTCGATCAGGGAGAAGATCTCGTCGGCGTGCTCGGTGACCCTGTCCTGGATGTACATGCGACCGCCGTCGGGGTTCTGCTGCTCGCGGCTGATGGCGGTGGTGTAGCGGAAGTTGTCGGGGTACTCCGCCTCATAGCGCCGGAAGTCTTCGTCATAGAGGAGGTTCGGCGTGGTGGGCACCCCCATGAACAGCCAGGCCTTGCCCCGGAAGGCATAGCCGTTCTTCTCGCGCTCACCGGCCTCGAACATGCGGCGCAGGTAGGTGCGCATGGGGGCGATGCCCGTGCCCGTGGCCAGCATGATCACGTTGGCCTCCTCGTCGGTCGGCAGCAGCATCTCCTTGCCGACGGGCCCCGTGAGCTTGACCTTGGCCCCCGGCTGGATGTCGCAGAGGAAGGTGGAGCACACACCGTTGATGGTCTCGCCGGCGTCGTTGGTGTATTCGAGCTGGCGGACGCAGAGGGAGACGGTGGTGTCGTTCAGGTCATCGCCGTGGCGGGTCGAGGCGATGGAGTACAGGCGCAGCTTGTGGGGCTTGCCGTTGGCGTCTTCCCCGTCCGGGATGACCCCGATGCTCTGGCCCTCGACGTAATGAAGGTTGCCGCCGCTCAGGTCGAAGGTGATGTGGTTGACCCGGCCGATGGCCCCTTCGGCCAGCAGGGAATAGTTGTCGAGCACCGTCGCCACGAACGGGTCCTTGGGCTTGTAGAGGTTCACGGGCACGGCCTCGTGGCCCTCGGAGCGGCGGGGCGCCGACGGGGTGGGTTCGGGGCTGGCGGCAGGCTCGGTCATGGCGTCTGTGGTGGCGGGGGCGGACGATGCACTTCCCGACCCTGACGCCCCGGCCTCCGAGGCTGATGTGATCGACAGCACCCTGGCGCCCGATTGCCCCAGGCGGCGCAGGGTCTGGCTGAGCTGGTCGTAGGCGACCTGCAGCACCCGGCGGCTGCGACGGGCGCCGCGACCGGTCGGCAGCTCGACCTCAACTTGGAACATGCGACCGTCGCCGGTACGCAGGGAGGCTGGGGTGACGCGCATGGGGCCGGAACAAGCGCCGCGACTATACGTTTGCGCGGGGGGTTCCCGTCAGCGGGACGACACCGTTAGTGTCTCCACCACTGCCGGTGGTCTCGGCGGTTCGCTTGACTGAACTTGACTGCCCCATCACCCCTGACGCTGCCCTCCGAGCCCATCGAGCAGGTCATCGAGCGTCTGCCCGGTTCCACGCGCCGTCTGGCGGCCCAGCTGGCCCTTCCCCTTGGCCCCGAGGCCGTGTGGGAGGTCCTGACCGATTACGAGCGCCTGCCTGACTTCATCCCGAATCTGGAGCGCTCCTCGCTCGTGGAGCGCCGCGGTGACGTGGTGGTGCTCGAGCAGGTTGGCAGCCAGCGCTTCGTGGGCCTGCGCTTCACGGCCTCGGTGCGCCTGCAGTTGCAGGAACGACGGGAGCAGGGAGTGCTGGATTTCGAGATGCTGGCGGGAGACTTCCGCCGGTTCCAGGGCACCTGGACCGTGCAGCACGACAACAACGGTGTGCGTCTGCGCTACGAACTCACGGTTCAGGCCTGCGTGGGGATGCCGATCGGCCTCATCGAACAGCGACTGCAGGAGGACCTTGCCAGCAACCTGCGGGCGGTGGCGCTCGAAGCGCTGCGCCGTGGTGCAGACCTCGAGGATCTGCCCCTTGCCGCCGCACCTGCGGTCTGACATCAGCTCCTCCCCGGACGATCAGTCAAACCCCCTCGCACAGGGCTGCTCGATCGTGGAGCGATTGCATATACCCCCAAGGGGATTCGAACCCCTGTCGCCTCCGTGAAAGGGAGGTGTCCT
>JBMOIF010000131.1:0-1893 GCA_049317465.1 Prochlorococcaceae cyanobacterium
GGCGTGGGTGGTGCTGCTCTGCGTGCCGACTGCCTTAGAGCCGGTTGCACCTGAGCCGCCTGCACTGGAATTGCTGCCGGAGCGTCCCGAACCGCGGCGCGAACCACCGCTTCCAGCGCTGGCGGCACTGCGAGTGGTGACCAGAGGGCGCTGGATCGGTTGCTCCTTGAGCTCGGCACGCACCTGATTCAGCAGGCGGAAATGGCCGGTGGTGTTGTATTTGCGCAGCAGGGCCGGATCCCAGGCCATCGGTTCGGTTTGGCTTGATCTCACCACCCTATGGCGAACCCCAGAGCCACGACGACCGTGATAAGTTGTTACGCAGGCAACTGGAAGTCGGTCCGCCTACGGCCTGGGCCGAATTCTGCGTCGCGAACCCACTCCCCTGAGCATTTCTCTGACCATGTCGAGGCTCGTCGGTCTTCAGGCTCCTGACTTCACCGCCACCGCCGTGGTGGATCAGGAATTCAAGGACGTCACACTGTCGCAGTACCGCGGCAAGTACGTGGTGCTGTTCTTCTACCCCCTCGACTTCACCTTCGTCTGCCCGACGGAGATCACCGCCTTCTCCGATCGCTACAGCGAATTCTCCAGCCGCAACTGCGAGGTGCTGGGTGTGTCGGTGGACAGCCAGTTCTCCCACCTGGCCTGGGTGCAGACCGACCGCAAGAACGGCGGCCTCGGCGACATCGCCTACCCGCTGGTTGCCGACCTGAAGAAGGACATCGCCCGCGCTTACGAAGTGCTTGACGAGGACGCCGGTGTAGCACTGCGCGGCCTGTTCATCATCGATCCCGATGGTGTGATCATGCAGAGCACGATCAACAACCTCCCTGTCGGCCGCAGCGTGGAGGAAACCCTGCGCCTCCTGCAGGCGTTCCAGCACATCCGCAACAACCCCGACGAGGTGTGCCCCGCGAACTGGACCCCTGGCGACAAGACCATGAACCCCGACCCCGTGAAGAGCAAGGAGTTCTTCGCCGCCGTCAACTGAGCACCCACTGTTCATTCAGTCGCTTCAATCTGGAGCTGCAGCAAAGGGCCCTGGCGGGCCCTTTTTTTGTATCTGCTCATGGGTCAGGACGGCAGCAGCTGCAACAGGCCCGTAGCGCCATCCAGACGCGCACGCCGGCCCAGGGGTAAGGCCAGGTTTGGCGCACCATGACCCACAGCCAGATCACTGATCAATGGGATGCCGAGATCTCCCAGACGCTCCAGCAGGATCTCCTCCATGCTGAAGTCGCCGGGCAACACATCATCCCGGGCCCAGCTGAAGCGTCCCAGGCCGATGCCGGCGACGCCGCGCAACAGGCCGCTGCTGCGCCATTGGGTGAGCTGACGATCAATTCGGTAGGGCGCCTCCCCCGTGTCCTCCAGCACGAGGACCGTGCCGCGCAGATCGGGCAGCCAGGGCGTGCCGATCAGGGAGGTGGCGATCGTGAGGTTGCTCACCACCAGCGGTCCTTCGGCGATACCGCTCCGCTGCGGCCGCCCCTGCAGCGGCGACACGGACAGGCCCTCCAGCAAATCCGCCAGCCGCTGCCACTGCGGCGACGATCCTCCGAACGAGCCATGGATCCCGCCGTGGCTGCCGGCCGCCAATTGAGCCAGCAGCAGAGCCGAGCAGTCGGAGAAGCCGATGCACCAGCGGGGCGACGCCGGGATGCGCCAGCCAACCTCCAGCACACGCGCACTGCCCCAGCCGGCACCGACGCAGGCGATGGCATCCACCTGTGGATCCAGCCAGGCCTGCCGCAAGGCCTGGAGCCTCACGGGATCACGGCCCGAGAACCAGCGCCAACGGCCATCCAGTTCGGGCGGCGTCAGCAGCGTCCAGCCACGGTCGCGGCAACGCTGACGCAGCAGCGCGAGGGTGCCGTCGCCGCCATCGGC
>JBMOIF010000132.1:0-1887 GCA_049317465.1 Prochlorococcaceae cyanobacterium
ACCCAGTTCGGCATGCTCATCACCCACCTGCGCCAGGTGGCCCCCGAAGCCCTCACCACCGCCGATTCGATCGACCTGGGCGACCTGGTGGCCTTTTACCGCCAGGCCAAGCAGCGCTTCGACAGCGACGAGGCGTTTCAGACCGCCGCCCGCGACGAGGTGGTGCGGCTGCAGGGGGGTGACGCCACGGCCCTGCGGGCCTGGGGGCTGCTCTGCGACCAGAGCCGGCGCGAGTTCCAGCAGATCTACGACCGCCTCGACATCAGCCTCAACGAACGCGGCGAATCGTTCTACAACCCGCTGCTGCCGGCGGTGGTGGCCGACCTGCGCAGCGCCGGTCTGCTGGTCGAAGACGACGGCGCCCAGGTGGTGTTTCTCGAGGGCGTCAGCGGCAAGGACGGCCGGCCGATGCCGCTGATCGTGCAGAAGAGCGACGGGGGCTTCAACTACGCCACCACCGACCTGGCGGCGATCCGCCACCGCTTCAGCGACGACGGCGCCAGGCGGGTCATCTACGTGACCGATGCCGGCCAGGCCAGCCATTTCGCCGCCGTGTTCCAGGTGGCCCGGCGGGCCGGCTGGATTCCCGACGGCAGCAGCGTCGAACACGTGCCCTTCGGGCTGGTGCAGGGCGACGACGGCAAGAAACTCAAGACCCGCTCGGGCGACACCGTGCGCCTTAAAGACCTGCTCGATGAGGCCGTGGAACGGGCCGAAGCCGACCTGCGCCGGCGGCTGGCCGACGAAGAACGCCACGAAGACGAGGCCTTCATCACCCAGGTGGCCACCACCGTGGGGCTGGCGGCGGTCAAGTACGCCGACCTCTCGACCAACCGCATCACCAATTACCAGTTCAGCTTCGATCGCATGCTGGCCCTCACGGGCAACACGGCGCCCTACCTGCTCTATGCGGTGGTGCGCATCGCCGGCATCGCCCGCCGGGGCGGCGATCTCACGGCCGCCACCGCGGCGGAGCTCAGCTTCGGCGAACCGCAGGAATGGGCGCTGATCCGCGAGCTGCTGCGCTTCGACACGGTGGTGGCCGAGGTGGAGCACGAGCTGCTGCCCAACCGGCTCTGCAGCTACCTGTTCGAGCTCAGCCAGAGCTTCAACCGCTTCTACGACCAGGTGCCGGTGCTCAAGGCCGACGAGCCCGCCCGCAGCTCCCGGCTGGCCCTCTGCCGCCTCACCGCCGACACCCTCCGGCTGGGCCTCGACCTGCTGGGCATTCCCACCCTGGAGCGGATGTGATGGAACCCGCCCCCTGGCCCCTGCCCCGCCCCGAAGTGGAGGCGCTGCAGGCCTACAGCGCCCCGCTGGAGGGACGCCGCGGCCTGCTGCGGCTCGACTTCAACGAGAACACCGTCGGCCCCAGCCCGACGGTGGTGGCGGCGATCCGCGCCATCCCTGCCGACCACTACGCCATCTACCCCGAATACGACGGCCTGCGCGAGGCGGTGGTGCGCAGCCTCGATCCCGCCGGTCGCAGCGGCCTGCAGGCCGCCCAGGTGGGGCTGTTCAACGGGGTCGACGCCGCCCTGCATGCCGTCTGCCACGCCTACGGCAGCCCCGGCGAGCGGCTGCTCACCACCAGCCCCACCTTCGGCTACTACGGCCCCTGCGCCCGCATGCAGGGCATGACCATCGAGGCCATCCCGTACCGGCTGCCCGGCTTCGCATTCCCGCTGGAGGCGATGCACGCCGCCCTGGCGAGCGCCCCGCCACCGCGGCTGCTGCTGCTCTGCAACCCCAACAACCCCACCGGCACCCGCCTGGCCCCGGCCCAGGTGCTGGCGCTGGCGGCGGCAGCCCCCCACACCCTGGTGGTGGTCGATGAGCTCTACGAGGCCTTCACCGGCGACAGCGTGCTGCCGCCCCTGCTGGCGG
>JBMOIF010000133.1:0-1846 GCA_049317465.1 Prochlorococcaceae cyanobacterium
GAGCCCGTATGGATGGCCGGAATCCCGGCCTTGGCAATGTAACGGATGTTTGCGGCTCTGTCACCGTGTGTGACGGAATTTCTCAGGCACGGCTCCCCGGCGACCCTTGTTAAGGTCAGACCTGCCCTGCCGCTCCGGTGCAACACCAGCGTGTCCTGCTGATCCGGCTGCCGTGCAATCCGATCTTCCCGATCGGACCGGTCTACCTAGCTGATCACCTTCACAAGTGCTTTCCCGGTCTCGAGCAGCGACTGCTTGACCTGGCCGCGGTGCCGCTCATCGACGTCGATCGTGTGTTGCGCAGCACCATCACCGCCTTCCGGCCTTCGCTGCTGGTCTTCTCCTGGCGTGACATCCAGATCTACGCCCCGGTCGACGGTCGTGGCGGCAACCCGCTGCAGCATTCGTTTGAGGTCTTCTACGCCACCAATCCCCTGCGGCGGCTGCGGGGTGCCCTCGGTGGTCTGCGGCTGATGGGGTCGTTCTACGGCGAGCTCTGGCGCAACCTTCGCCTGATTCGCCGCGGACGTCGCTGGGCCCGGCGATTCACGCCGGGTGCCGAGGCCATGGTGGGCGGCGGCGCCGTGAGCGTCTTCTACGAGCAGCTCGGCCGTCGCCTGCCAGCCGGCACCATTGTCTCGGTTGGGGAGGGCGAGACGCTCCTGGAGCGTCTCATCCGCGGGGAGTCGATCAGCGGTGAGCGTTGCTTCAGGGCCGGGGAGATCCCCCGTCCCGGTCTGATCCATGAGCAGCCCGGCGGCCTGGTCAAGACGGCCTGCAACTACGACCACATCGCTGCGATCTGGCCTCAGCTCGACTGGTACCTGGATGCTGGCGACTTCTACGTGGGCGTGCAGACCAAACGGGGCTGTCCCCACAACTGCTGCTATTGCGTCTACACCGTCGTCGAGGGCAAGCAGGTCAGGGTCAACCCCGTTGCGGAGGTGGTCGATGAGATGCGCCAGCTGCACCGTCGCGGTGTCCGGGCCTTCTGGTTCACCGATGCCCAGTTCATCCCCGCCCGCCGCTACATCGACGACACCAAGGACCTGTTGCGTGCGATCCAGGCTGCTGGCCTGACCGATATCCGCTGGGCGGCCTACATCCGCGCCGACAACCTCGATGCCGAGCTGGCCGAGCTGATGGTGGCCACCGGCATGGACTATTTCGAGATCGGCATTACCTCCGGATCCCAGGAGCTCGTGCGCCGCATGCGGATGGGTTACAACCTGCGCACCGTGCTCGAGAACTGCCGTCTTCTGGCCCGTGCCGGTTTCCGTCGGCACGTGTCGGTCAACTACTCGTTCAACGTCATCGACGAGCGCCCTGAGACCATCCGCCAGACCGTGGCCTATCACCGCGAACTCGAGCGGATCTTCGGTGCTGACCTTGTCGAGCCGGCCATCTTCTTCATCGGCCTGCAGCCCCACACCCACCTCGAGGAGTACGGCTTCGCCCAGGGCATGATCCGCCCCGGATACGACCCCATGAGCATGCTTCCCTGGACGGCCCGGCAGCTGCTCTGGAACCCCGAGCCCATGGGCAGTGTCTTCGGGCGCATCTGCCTGGAGGCCTTCGCCACCGATCCCGCTGATTTCGGGCGCACGGTCATGGCCCTGCTGGAACGTGACTACGGCTGCGCACCGCTCGAGGAGGCCCTCAGTGCTCCGATCAGCGGTCGGCCTGCCCTGGCCCGGGCCTACCGCTGAGGCCCCAGGCCCAGGCCAGGGCCGCCAGGGTCACGAGTCCCGTCACACTCCCCACCGGGTTGGCGGGCTGACCCGGTCCGCTGAGCCATGGGGGGGCGCCTGGATCGGCCACCAGCAGAGCCTGACTCAGCAGAAAC
>JBMOIF010000134.1:0-1614 GCA_049317465.1 Prochlorococcaceae cyanobacterium
GCCACGCCGGCACAGCTGCTGCCGTGCTGACGCCATCGGCGACCATGGCGCCGATCATCCGAGCGACCTGCCAGGCGGTGGCGCGACGGATCGCCATCGAGATGGTGCCGGTGGTGCGGCAGGTGTGATCGGCCCAGATGACGCCGTAGGCGAGCTGCTGGAGGGTGCCGTCAGAGCTGTGGTCGCGCAGCAGCTGCAGCATGCGCTCGGCGTTGCCGGGCTGGTGCCGCTTGGGGCGGATCGCCTGGGGAACGGTGGTGAAGATGGAAGTGGTGGTCATGGCCGGCCCTCGTTTGCTCCGCCACTGTAACCCCAGCGTTACGCCAGCACTGCCACCCCGGCCAGTCCCTGTGCCGTCACCTCACGCCGGCTCGCAGCCGATCTCCACCCCCTCGTCCCGCGGCGTGCAGCGGAGCCAGAAGCCGCCGAGCGATTTCGGCATGACGATCCGCTCCACGGCCCAGCCTGAGCCGGCTTGGAACTCCTCCTTGTAGCAGCCCAGCTGCAGATGCCAGCGCTGCTGGATCCGCTGCTGGCCGCGCTGCGTGACCCGGTAGCAGGCGTGCGACACAGCCGTGCGCTCGTGGTTATGCCCGCTGCAGATCACGTCGGCCTCTGGGGCGATTGAGGCATATCGGCCGCCAGCCATGACACCCTTCGTCACGACGCCGCCCCAGGCGCCGTGGTGGAAGAACAGGGTGACGCGGCGGGTGCGGCCCTGCCGGCTGGCACCGGGTCGGTAGAACGTCAACCAGACCCAGCCTTGATACGGCAGGTGCTCCACCTTGGAGCCGTAGCCGCGCAGGCGCCGTGTCAGGTTCTCCAGGGGATCGATCTCCTGGTTGCCGATGACGGCGGTTTCGTGGTTGCCGTCGGAGATCAGCGCCAGGCTGCTGGCCCAGGGGCTGAGCCACTCGGCGCACTCGTCGAACACCAGATCGAAGTAGTTGGACCCGGCGTGCTCAGGCCGCAGGGACGACTTGCTGCCGCGTCGGTCGCGCTTGCCTTGCATGAGGCACAGCAGGTCACCGAAGCACAGGACCGGAGCGCCACGCCCTTGAGCCTGGTTGAGGTGGCGCCGCAGCAGCTCCCGATCACAGTGGGGGTTGTCGAGATGAACGTCCGAGACCAGCAGGAAGTCGTGCGGAATGTCCCGGGTGTAGGGGATGCGCAGCTCCAGCAGCTCGGGCGAGTGGCGCCGCAGTTCGAGCATGGATCGGCAGCGTGCCTACGGTGTGAGTCTACGGGCCATGAAAAAGCCCCCGGCTGGGGGCTCAGGCTGAGATCCTGCGGACCACTGGGCTGTTCTCAAGGGAGACGCCCAGGCTGCCAGCCCAGTAGGCATAGAAGGCAGGATTGGCCGCCAGGGCGGCCTCTGCAGCCTCCCGGGTCTTGTGGGTGGTGAGGGGCGAAACGCCCGCGTACACCGCGAAGGAGCGGCGGAGGGGAGCGACGTGCAGGGCGGGAGCCTTGGTCATGGCTGGTGAGTTGCGGTGGGATCCGGGGTTCGCCCCGGTGCCCTTACTGTAACCCACCCGTTACGCCCTGCCATCCCTGCCCATGGCCAGTTCACGGATTGTCCCGCCTGGCCCTGGACCGGCGCACCTGCTCGCG
>JBMOIF010000135.1:0-1609 GCA_049317465.1 Prochlorococcaceae cyanobacterium
GAGCCCCAGGCCGATGGCTTCCGCAACTGGCCGCAGGGGCCGATGCGCGTGGCTGCCGAACATCTGCTGGTGGACCGGGCCCAGTTGCTGGGGCTGAGTGCGCCGGAGATGACGGTGCTGGTGGGGGGGCTGCGGGTGCTCGGCGCCAACACGGGCGGCCGCCGCGATGGTGTGCTGACCGACCGGGTGGGGGTGCTGAGCAACGACTTCTTCGTGAACCTGCTCGACATGGCCACCAGCTGGAGTCCGGTCGACGACAGCGGTGAGGTGTTTGAAGGGCGCGACCGCCGCAGCGGTGCCCTGCGCTGGTGCGGCACGCGGGTGGACCTGGTGTTCGGTTCCAACTCCCAGCTGCGGGCGATTGCCGAGGTGTATGCCCAGAGCGACAGCGCAGCCCGCTTTGTGGGCGACTTTGTGCGCGCCTGGGTGAAGGTGATGGAGGCCGATCGCTTCGATCTCAGGCGCTGAGCCAGCGCTGCCGGGAACTGACGCCGCAGGGGTTTGGGGGCTCAGGGCTGCTCCGTGTTCTTCCACTCACCTTGCTGCAACACGATGCGATAGCCATTGACGTGGACCCCGGAAATCGGACCAGGGTGAATGAGAGTCCACAGCCGGCCAGACTGGGCCGGGGATTTCACCATGAAACGCACCAGGCACACAGCGGAGCCGATCATCCGCAAGCTCAACACCGCCGAACAGCTGATCGCCCAGGGCAAGACCGTCGTCGACGTCTGCCGTGTCCTCGAGGTGACGCAGCCCACCTACCACCGCTGGCGCCAGCAATACGGGGGGATGCAGGCCGAGGAGGCCCGGCGACTGACCCAGCTGGAGAAAGCCATGCTCAAAGACCTCGCCGAGGGAACCTTCAGAACCCAGAACTCTGCCGGCGGGCCGTCAGGGTTCTGCAGGAGCGTTACCGGGCATCAGAATCCAGAACAGCACCTGGGCCTGGAAGAAGCAGCGCAGATCCTCAGCTGCCTGGCGGACTGGGCGAGAAGTACGGCGATGGCCACCATGCCCGGACCGCCCTGGTTAAGGATTGTTGGCCCATCTTTCAGCCTGTTTTCTTCTAATTACCGCCATGACCGCGCCACCGTCGCTCTGCGGCTTGCCAACGAAACATGACCGCACCACCTCCCTTACATCTCCGAGCACCCAACGTGGCTAATACTCGATGAGTTATCGCTCATTTCGCTTCAGTGTTTGAGCTGCTGCTGCTAGGGGCTGCCATCTTTCTGGCCATCCGGTTGGATGCGCTAAGTCAGCGGCTGGCCCGGTTGGAGCAGCTCCTCGGCGAGCCTGAAGAGCAGGCGGCAGCTCGCCGGCTGGCGGCTCCTCAGGCTCCACTGCCCCAACCTCCGGCGGCTCCGGTTGAGCCACCCCGGAGGCTCTCTCCCGCGGCGGCCCGCACGCCGCAAGCCCCTGTAGCCCCGCCAACCCGGAAACCCGCCCCATCACCGGACCCAGCGCCGCGCAGGGCCCCCATCAGGAACGAATCCTGGCGCCGGCTGGAGCGCGCCTTGATCGAGAACTGGACCGGCATCCTCGGCGTGATGGTGCTGGTGGCCGGGGTCACCTTCCTGGCGGTGAGCCTTGCCCTGCGCATGGG
>JBMOIF010000136.1:0-1594 GCA_049317465.1 Prochlorococcaceae cyanobacterium
CACGGCCCTGGCTTCTGGTGCCGATCATCCGTTCGGCCTGGGTGATGCAACGGCAGCTGATGGTCTGCCGTTGCCAGCCGTCGAAGCCAAAGATCCGGTTCGCCTCACGGATCACGACCCAGCTGGGGAGATAGGCGAGCTGGCTGCGGCCCTGTTCGCGGGTGCTGATGAGGGAACGATCGAGCGGTGCCGCCAGGGCCTGGATCTGGGCGGCATTGAAGGCGCATCGGCCGGGGGTGAGGGTGGAGCGATCGGCGGCCTCGGCGTCACGCAACATCTGCAGCACCCCGCGGCGGGCCGGTGGGGCCGGCGCAGGCGTGGTGGGAACAGGGGCAGGGGCAGGAGCAACGGTGGTGGTGGTCATGGACGGTGGAGCTGGAGGGTGAGCAGGGGGTGGAGCAGGAGGTTCGGGGGCAGAAGGAGAAGCCCCCAGTCAGTGGATCGACCAGTGGCGCCGCTGCACGAGGCGGGCACCGGGCACGGCACTGCCCGCGATCGCATGGCTGATGGCTGCGGCGTCGTCATCGCCGTCGAGCCGGTGCAGCGCGGTGCGGATGGCGGCCTTGATCCGCGCCTTGATCGACACCTTGTCGGGGCTGCGGCTGGTGGTGGTGGTGACCAGATCAGCGGGCAGGGCCTCGGGGTCATCAATCTCGACCGCATCGCTGAGGCGGCTGCGGAGCTGGTGATCGACCAGGCGAAAGGTGGTGGAGCCGGGCTCCAGGCGGGTGAGCAGCTGGATCAGGCTGGTTTCCAGAGCATCGGCGCGGCTGCTCTCGCTGCGGGCCAGCACACCGAAACGCTTGCTCTGCTCCTGGTGGTAAGTGGCTTCTGAGCGGAGGCGACCGATCACCCAGCAGGTGGCATCGGCCTTGCGGGTGAAGGCCTCGCGGCTGTGTTGTTCGGCGGCGAGGGTCTGCTCGAGGTCGGCGATGGCCCTGGCGCGTTCGTCCTCGTCATCACTGTCGAGCCGTTCGGCGAGCAGGGCCACCCAGCGGCTGTCGTCCTGCAGGGCCGCGCTGAGCTCCCAGAGGCTGGGCAGCCGCGATGGGGTAGTGGCGGGGGCAGAGAGGGGAATGCAGACGGTCATGGCAGCAGATGCAGAGCAAAGGAACGGCGGCGGGCGAGTTGCACCAGCGAGGCGGTGCCGGAGCCACCGGGGAAGGCGATCACCAACACCGCCAACGGTTGGTTGGGGGTGCTGTGGTGTTGGACGAGGCGATCGGCGCGATCGAGCAGCTGACGGTTGCGGATCGGACCGGCGGAACGGCCATGGCGATGCCAGTCGGCGGGAAGAGCGGCGACGGGCCAGCCGAGCTGCTGGGCAGCGGTGGCGATGCGCTGATCAGCTCCCCGGGCGGCGCCATGGAACAGCTGGTGGACGGGACGGGCATCGCTGCAAAGCCGCAGGGCGGAGCGCACCTGATCAAGGGGCCAGGCGAGATCACGACCACCACCGGCAACGATCACCCAGGCAGCAGCTGGAGCCACTGCCAATGCAGGGGATGGATGCACAGAACTGGAGGAAAAGAAGGAGGAAAAACCCGGGGTGAAAACCTGCCGCCGGCGATGGGCTCGGGGCCGTTGGCGCTGG
>JBMOIF010000137.1:0-1524 GCA_049317465.1 Prochlorococcaceae cyanobacterium
AAGGTGACGGGCAATGAAGCCGGCTCCAGTCGCCACCTCACCGGCGACCAATACGTGAACGATCACTCCGATCTGGGCGGCCGCAGCCCCGTGAAGGTGGCCAGCCTGCAAACCCTGCGAGGCACCGGCATCACGGGCACTCACGTGGGCCGCAGCGACCAGGTGACCGGCGATGAACCCGGCAGCTGCAAGATCATCACCGGCGACGAATACGTGGGGACCCACCAATACGACCGCTTCTGCGGCGGCCGTCCCGAGCCAGAGGCGGCCAAGGTTGGCTTCAGTACGACCAACCGCCAGCAGGTGGTGAGCGGCACCCGCACCGGCCGCTCCGAAAAGGTGACCGGCGATGAGCCCGGCACCTGCAAGGTGGTGACCGGCACCCCCTACGCCGGCCTTGAGGAGTCGGGCAACTGGTGCTCCACCAACCAGGTGGCCGCCGTTCGCCAGCGCACTCCGATGCGCATGGGTTCGGTGATGACGGGCATCCAGCCCGGCATCGGCGGGGTGATGACCGGAGCGGAGCGGGGCGCCTGCGGTGACGTGAGCGGCACCCCCTATGTGGGCGTCGACCAGCGCCTCGAAGCCTGCGGTGCAGCCTCGGCCTCTGACGCCGACTTTCCCCAGCCCCTGGAGACAGCCCCCTGGCAGCAGTTCAGCGTGCAGTCCCCGGCGCGGGCGGCCCAGGTGCAGCGCGATAAAAAGGGCGCCGTGACCGGCAGCAGCTACGAATTCGGCGGGAGGATCACCGGCCCTTTTGACCTGGCGGCTGACAAAGTGACCGGCACGGAGCAGTTTCGCTTCGATCGCCGTCCGAGTCAGCCGGTTTTGGTGCCAGCCCGCACCCCTGAAGCGGCTGCGACCTCCCTTCCTGTCTCCCGGGTTACCGGTGAGGGTTCCGGCCTCCGAATCACCGGTGATGACTGGGACCGTGGAGATCGGGTGACGGGAACCGAGGGCGTGTCGGCCCGACGCCGCAACCCCAGCCGCCGCGGTGTTCTCACGGCGATGCCCGGCCAGCTGCCGAAGCGCAACGAAGATGTGCCCGAACCCGTTAGCCGGATCACCGGTTCGAGCGGCAACACCGTGGCCGGGTCCCTGATCACGGTCTCCGGCGGCGCCCGGGGCTGAGCGCATGCCCCGACGTCCGGCCATCTCCAGCCGCTCCCTGGCCCCGAGCGCACCACGGCGCCGACCCGAGGCAAACGGCGCCGGCCTTCGCGAACGGCTCGCGACTGTGCGGGGTGAAGGTGTGGAGGAGTCCCGCTCTACGGCCTTCTCTACTCGGCCCCAACCGGCCAAGGTTCCGTTGGTTCGCACGGGATTTAGGGGCTGGATGACCGCAGGCCTCCATCCCCTCAGCGATGGCCGCACCAACGCCCGCCTGCAGGCCTATGACAGCAGGGTGAAGGAAGCGTTCGACCGGATCGTGCCGGTGCTCAAGCAGCTCTCCGCCCTGCAACACGAGGATGATTTCGTGGCCCGGGCCCAGCTGCTCGCCCGCGCCGAGCTGGGCTACGAGCT